>NZ_JBHZAL010000026.1:0-61123 GCF_042754245.1 Nocardia sp. NPDC059228
TCGGCTGTACTCCTGTGTCTTTTTGGGGCTGGTTGACGCGTTGGGGGTGGGGTTCAAATCCCCTATCCTCCGCTTCGAAGGCCCCGGCCGGACCCAGTCCGGCCGGGGCCTTCCGCATTTCCACCGACCCGCAGCCGGTCGGGCCGCAGTCTCGGACTCGCGCAGTGCGCCATGACCCGTCCTGGTATGGCAGCCACCCGGTCGGCCGATCCAGCGCGCCGGCCGCGGTCTTCGATCCTTCCCCCGGCGCTCTGGCGCCCGATCTGGTGGACGCGGACGAGTGGCACGCACTGGTCGCGGCCATGGGTCTCAACGGCCGGATCGCACGGATCACAGGCCGCACCGGCCGGTGTCCTGCTGTCGATTGGGCCCACATCAGCGCTGTTCATCGCGGGCACAATGACTTTCGTGGTGCCGGTGGTGGCATGGCTCCTCCCGGGGGCACGTCGGTGGAGATCATGCGATGGGCTTTGGCCAAGTTGCAGTTGGGTTCTCGTCAGGGCGCGACGAGATGACCGACCAAAACGGATGATTGGCACGAAACACCTGTTGGTTGGGTACTTGCGCTGGCCCGATTGGCGCGGTCAGGCGTGATGTGTTGCAGCCCATGGGATTCGAGTTAATTGACGGCTAACTGTCGAGAGCTCTATTGCGCGCGCCTGCGCAGCACCGAATCTGAAACTGGCGCGGTACACAATCCGGGGACCGGCCGCACAGTACCCTCGCCGCCATGATGGAGATCACAGCCGCGAGATCCACAGATGACGACGTGCAAGCGCCCGCGCTGCACAGGGCGGGGGACGTCATGGGACGACTGAGTTCGTTCAGACCCCGGTTGGCACATGCTTCGTTAATTGTCGCGGGCGTAGTAGCAGTCAAGTCATTTCAAATGTCTTTCGCCGCCCTGCACCAACTCTCGATACGCAATCTGGTACCGCCCGACCTGGCCTCGAATGTGCCGATCGCCATCGACGGCCTGGTAATCGGTTCGATCATCGCCACCGCCTCGTTCCGGCAGTGGAGTGTGGGCTGGTGGTATTCGACCGTGTTGTTCGTTCTATCGACCATGCTCTCGATTGCCGGGAATATCCAGTACGCCCATGAGATCGGTGGCGGCGTCGTGGCCATGTTCATTTACGCCGGCATGCCGCTGACCATGCTGTTCGCGGTGCACCTCACGTTGATGCTCTGGCAGCGCGGCAAACAGGTCGCGGCCGAGCTGGCAGCCGAGCACGAGGCCACCGAGCTCGGAACCACTGAGCTCGGAACCACTGAGCTCGGAACCACCGAACTTGGAACCACTGAGCTCGGAGCCGCCGAGCACGAGGCCGCCGAGCTCGAAGCCGACCTCGAGGCCACGGAGTTCGCGGCCGAGTCGTCACCGGATGCGGAGCGCTCCGCGGAACCCATTGCAGCGCGTCAGCCCAGGCTCTACCCGCTTGAATCCATCGGGCCCGGGTATTCCCGCGGGCAGACCGCAGGCATCGGCGCACAGCACAGGTCAGCTGCGCCGGAAGCCGTCGAACGACCCCGGGTCTCGATGACCGCCGCGCAAATGTAATGGCGGACGCAGCTCGATCGACCCCTCAGTCACCTCTGAAACCCTCTCTGGAGCGAAGAATGGCGATGACCATGTGGCAAGACCAAGGAGTAGATCAGTTCCGGGAAATCGCGAGCCGGCTGGCTTCGATCATCCAGAACAGTCTGGATCGATCGGGTGCGATGACACAGTTCACCGACGCAGTCGGCAACGTCGAAGCATTCACCGATCTGATGATCGAATACTCCGGTCGGTGGTTCAGCGAGACGGGCGGACGCTCGACACTGATGGGGCCGGAACTGTTCTGGATGTTGTCCGAGCCCGGACCGCGGCGCGGCCCAGTGGTCGGCATGCGCGGCCAGGAATCCGGTGTCGAATCCGAAGTCAATTCCGGGCATCGCGCCCGAAAATTGTTGTTGATCTGCGTTTTCGAAGCACTCGCGCATAGTCAATGGGGCGTACCCGAGGGCGTCTCGGAGCATCCGCTGGTCAACGGTATGGTCTGATCCGCCGTTGAAACCGGCGATCCATTCGCTCGATCGAAGGCCTCAGAGGTGATTCGGGCAAACAGGCAGCATTGCCGGGCCCGCAAGGCTCCGGCCGGACTCGGTCCGGCCGGAGCCTTGCGCATATCCAGCCCCGCGATATATCCAGCCCCGGTCAGCCCGTGGCGCCGGATTCGCGCAATGCGCAGGTGATCTCGTCGATCGCCGAATCCAACAGGGCGCTGTAGCGGTCGACGTCGGGGATTACCGCAGGGTCCGCGTGGATGGAGACCGTGACTGTCTCGCCGAGCCCGTGGATGCCGTGGGTCAGGTGCATGACCGTGCCGAGGGCTGGAAAGCCGGCCGTGAATCGGGCTGCGCCGCCGCCGCATCGGAGGTCCGCGGGACCACGGTCGACGCTGGAGACCACGGTATGACCCGAAACTCGTTCGGGGAGCACATCTATCGGGGCATGCATCACGTCATGGTGCAGCAGCGGGGCGGGGAGGACGGCGGTCACCGAATCCTGCGCGTCCTGGAGCGGATGTGCGGCGCGCGTGCGGCGCCCGGCGAGGTCGGCGGCGATGCGGTCGGCGCGGATGCGCGGCAGGGATGCGGCGACGGCCAGATCCACCGACAGGTCGCGGTAGCCGTTGCGGCCGTCTGCCGCGGTGGCGATCGCCATGGGGACCTGGGCGCGCAGGTCGGCGACCGCGGCGCCGCGCTCCGAGAGATAGGTCTCCAACGCGAGGGAAATGGCGGTGAGCGCCACCACCGTTACCGAGTGGTCCGGTACCCGCAGCCGATTCTTGTCGCACACCAGCATGCGAACGATATGCGCGACAGGCGGTGCGCCGGCACCGTTCAGGGCCGTCGGTTCGGTATCGGGTGCGGGTGGCGGCAGTTCCCCGGCGGCCGTGAGCTCGGCCAGCCGGCGCTGGGCCCGGGCGGCGGCCAGACCGCGAACGACGGTGCGCGCCATGCCGATCGGGATCCCGGGTAGCGCAACCGTAGCGGCGAGGACGCTCGTCACGGCATCACGAATGCTGTGTGGAAGGAACCGACCGAGGAGCCGGCTCGAGGAAGCCTCGGAGGCAGATGCCGGAAATTCGCTGCTGCTGAACAATGCTCGCGCGATGGCAGCGGCGCGGCGGCCGTCGGCCAGGGCATGGGACAGCTGGAGCAGCACTACCAGGGCACACTCACCGGTAGCGAATCCCGGGACGTCCCGGACATTTCGGAACACGTGCAGCCGCCAGGGGCGGTCGTTCGCATTCAGGCCCGTGCCGAGCAGATCGCCCACGGCGGCGGTGACATTCACCCACGTGGCATCGGAGAGACGATGGTCGACGAACTGCTCGTTGGTGAATTCGCAAGTCGCCCAAATCGGATACGCAATATTTGCAGGAGTATCCAGCACATGGATCAGCAAATCTGGAATGTGGAACACCCGGCTCGCGACCTCGGCCCGCAGTTCGCCGGCCTCGCGTCCGGTGTCGGCGAAGCAGTAGAGCAGGAACAGGTCGTTGCGGGTACGCGCGGACAGCCAGTACATGGTGGCGTCCCGGGCGGCCAGGGATTTCACCCGATGACCATAACGAAACCCCGTACGGCGCAGCGCCTCCGGGTGCTACCGTTTGTAGTAGAAGCCTTACCATTCTCCCGGGGGCGGGGTGACCGCGATGGCAACCACCAGCAGGCTCGCCGGTCGACTTGCGCAACAAGCCGATGGCATGGACGAGCGCTACAAAGGCGCCGCATTCCTCAAAAGATCCATCAACAAGGTATTTCCGACACACTGGTCGTTCCTGCTCGGTGAAATAGCGCTGTACAGCTTCATCATTCTGCTGCTGTCCGGCGTCTATTTGACCTTGTATTTCGACCCGTCCATGCAGGACGTCACCTACAACGGCGCCTACCAGCCGCTGCGCGGGGTCACCATGTCGCGCGCCTACGAGAGCGCGCTGAACATCTCCTTCGACGTCCGCGGCGGACTCTTCGTCCGGCAGGTGCACCATTGGGCCGCACTGCTGTTCACCGCGGCCATGATCATCCACATGTGCCGGGTCTTCTTCACCGGCGCCTTCCGCAAGCCCCGCGAGGCCAACTGGGTGATCGGCGCACTGCTGTTCATCATGGCCATGTTCGAGGGCTTCTTCGGCTACTCGCTGCCCGACGACCTGCTCTCCGGCACCGGCCTGCGCGCCGCCTTCGCCGGAATCACCCTGGGCAGCCCGGTGATCGGCACCTGGCTGCACTGGCTCATGTTCGGCGGGGACTTCCCCGGCAGCATCATCATCCCGCGCCTCTACATCGCGCACGTGCTGCTGCTGCCCGGAATCATGCTGGCGCTCATCGGAGTTCACATCGCGCTGGTCTGGTACCAGAAACACACCCAGTACCCGGGCCCGGGCCGCACCGAGAAGAACGTCATCGGCACCCGCATCGTGCCAGTCTTCTCGCTCGACCAGGGCGCGTATTTTGCCTTCACCCTCGGCGTGCTGGCGCTCATGGGCGGGCTGCTGCAGATCAATCCGATCTGGAACCTGGGGCCCTACAACCCCTCTCAGGTCTCCGCCGGCACCCAGCCCGACTTCTACATGATGTGGACCGACGGCTTCCTGCGCCTGTTCCCGGCCTGGGAGGCCTATCCCTTCGGGCACACCGTCCCGGGCGCGTTCTCGGTGGCGCTGTTCATGCCGCTCATCTTCACGCTGATCATCGCCTACCCGTGGATCGAGAAGCGGCTCAGCGGCGATCGGGCCCGGCACAACCTGCTGCAGCGGCCGCGCGACGTGCCGGTGCGCACCGCCATCGGGGCCATGTCGCTGAGCTTCTACCTGATCCTCACCCTGGCCTGCATCAACGACATCATCGCCTTCAAGTTCGACATCTCGCTCAATGCCACCACCTGGGCCTTCCGCATCGCGCTGCTGACCGTCCCGCCGCTGGCCTACACCATTGCCTACCGGCTGTGCCTGGGTCTGCAACGCGCCGACCGCAGTGTGCTCGAGCACGGCATCGAAACCGGTGTGGTGCGGCGGCTTCCGCACGGCGAGTACATCGAGGTGCACCAGCCGCTGGGGCCGGTGGATGCGCACGGCCATCCGATTCCCCTGGCGTATCAGGGCGCCCGGGTACCCCGGAAGATGAACGAACTCGGGATCGCCGGCCGCCCCGGCAGCGGCGCGTTCTTCTGGGCCGATCCACCCGAGGAGCGCGAACTCAATGCCGCCAACGATCATGCGGCCGAGCACGCGCAGCTGACGGTGCTGCGCAAGGTCCAAGACCGCGCCCACTGAAACCGCACCTACAGGATCGCGGCCGTCTCGATTCTGGACCGCGGCTGGAATAGACCTCCGCCTTGGAGCGGGGGAGCGAAGCGGAGGAGCGGAGGGGAAGAATCGAGACCTCAGGGCCGCGAACCCGCCCGGAGCGAAGCGGAGGGCAAATTGAACACAGAGCGAAGCCCCCGAGTCTCCGGGACTCGGGGGCTTCAATTTTTTTCCCGGTGGCGCAGCGGTCAGGCCCGCTTGAACTCGCCATCGGAGACGCCCGCCACGAAGGCATCCCATTCGCCAGGGGTGAAGGCCAGGATCGGCCCGCCACCGTGGTCCTTGCTGTCGCGGACCGCGACATTGCCGTCTCCGAGGAAAGCGACCTCCACGCAGTTGCCGTTGGGCCCGCTGTGTTTGCTCTTACGCCACACGGCGCCGGTGAAATCCACCTTCACGGTACTAGCTCCTTTTCTGCGTCAAGCTTGGAATCTTGCTGGCATCGATCTTGGCGACCTCGGGATCCATCCCTCAATCACGAATCCCAGGTGTGCTACGGGTCGCACGCAAACGCTCCGTACAACCCGTTCTCTGCACTTCGCGACGGGAATGCACCCCCGATGGCCGTTCCCGCGCTAAACCCTAGCAGGGTTCGTCATAGGGAGATCGCATTCTTTCGTTTTCAACCAGCAAATTTGCAGCAAGGTTAGCCAGCTAATTATTTGCGCGAAATTAGCTTTAATTTGAGGCTATTCAATTTCAGAAGTCCGAATTCCGTTACCCAGCCATTCCCGCACCCGCAGGCAAACTCCGCACGCGCCGCCCGCGCCGGCCATGGGGAATCATGGAGGGCATGCCCCAGCCGACCCAGGACGACACCGGACGGGACCGCGACGAGAACGGACGCGCCCGGAATGCCCGACCTCGTGACCGTTTTGGGCGACCCCTCCCATTCGGCAGCGCCGGTGTCCCCCGGATACCCGATGATCTCGACCTGCCGCCCCTCGAAACCCTCGACTACGCCCAGCGCCTGCTCGACGACGGCCTGGCCTTCAACGCCCATGAGGTCCTCGAGGCCGCCTGGAAGAGCGGTCCGTTCGCGGAGAAATCGCTGTGGCAGGGTCTCGCGCAATTTGCCGTTGGACTGACCCACATTCAGCGCGGGAATCCGAAGGGCGCGCACACCCTGCTCGAGCGCGCGGCACAGCGGCTCGCCGCTTACCACCCCGCGCCCTACGACATCGACACACCCGGCCTGGAGGCCCGCGCGCACGCCCTGCTCACCGCGCTCGACCAGGGAAAACCCATCTCCGACAACGATCTTCGGCCCCGGCTCACAATCCCGCACTGAATTCGCAAGCCCGCTGTCACACCGCACCCGGTGTGTACGCCCGCAAGAAGGCGAACGACCAGCGGCGCTGCGAAGTATGCGAACTACCATCGACAACCGTGCCTGCCGACCCCGCCACAGCAATAGCCGGCCGTCGGGATCCCCACCCCGGCCACGGTGCGCCCCCGCACGGCGTGGGCCGCTTCGCGCCCAGCCCCTCCGGCGACCTGCACCTGGGCAACCTCCGCACCGGACTGCTGGCCTGGCTGTTCGCCCGCTCCACCGGCCGCGGATTCCTCATGCGGGTGGAAGACCTGGACCGGGTGAAAAAGGGTGCGGCACAGCGACAGCTGGAGGATCTGGCGGCCATCGGGCTGGACTGGGATCCGCCGGTGGTGTGGCAGTCGCAGCGGCTGCCCCTCTACGCCGCCGCCATCGAGCGCCTGACCGCCGCGGGCCATACCTATGAATGCTTCTGCACCCGCAAGGAGATCCAGCAGGCGGTGACCGCCCCGCACGGCCCGATGGGCGCCTACCCGGGGACCTGCCGCGGCCTCACCGAGCACGAGAAACAGCGCCGGCGCGACGCGGGCCGGCCCGCCGCGCTGCGGCTGCGCGCCGAGGCCGGCGAATTCACCGTCACCGATCGCCTGCTCGGCGAATACCGTGGCGCGGTGGACGATCTGGTGCTGCGGCGCGGCGACGGCACCCCCGCCTACAACCTCGCGGTGGTGGTCGACGACGCCGAGCAGGGCATCGACCAGGTGGTGCGCGGCGACGACCTGCTGCCCTCCACACCACGGCAGGCGTATCTGGCGACCCTGCTCGGACTACCCGTGCCCGAATACGCCCATGTCCCCTTGGTACTCAACACTTCCGGGCAACGGCTCGCGAAACGCGACGGCGCCGTCACCCTGCGCGACCGGATGGCCCTCGGCGAATCCCCGCAGCACGTGCTGGGACTGCTCGCGGCGTCATTGGGCTACTCGGGCGCAACTACGCCGTCCGCCTTACTGGCGCAATTCGATCCGGAAAACCTGCCACGCGAACCGTGGACACTCGACCCCGACGGGTTGTTGCAACCCAGTCCGTATCCGTAACGTACGCACTCGACCAGATCCCGAACGAATTCGACGAGGACGGCGAAACAATGACTAGCGGTGGGTACGACCCCAACCAGTATCCGCAGGGTGGCCAGCCGTACGGGCAGCCGCATCAGCCCCAGCAGCCGTATGGGCAGCAGCCCTACGGACAGCAGTCCGATCCCTACGGCCAGCAGCCGCAGCAGCCGTACGGCCAGCAGTCCGACCCCTACGGCCAGCAGCCACAGCAGCCTTACGGCCAGCAGCCGTACGGCCAGCAGCCCTACGGACAGCAGCCCGACCCGTACGGGCAGCAGCCGCAGTCGTTCGGTCAGTCCGACGCCTATGGCCAGCAGCAGCCCTATGGCCAGCAGCCGTACCAGCCCTACCCGGGCGGCGGCCAGCCCGGTTTCGGCGCCGGCGGTTTCGGTGGCGCGCAGCCGGGTGACCTGTGGATCCGGTTCGCCGCCCGCATCATCGACGGCCTGATCATCGGTATCCCGGGCGGCATCATCGCGGCGCTGCTGCCCAACAGCATCGCCTGGGCCTGGGACGTGCTGCTGCCGATCATCCTGTTCGGCTACTTCATCCTGATGGAGACCCAACAGGGCGGACAGACGCTCGGCAAGAAGCTGCTGGGCCTGCGCGTGGTCGGCCCCGGCGGCGGCCCGCTCGACCCGGCCACCTCGGCCAAGCGCAACCTGTACGTGGTCGTCCAGCTGATCCCGTGCCTGGGCTGGCTGATCGGTCTCGGCATGGCGATCTACATCGCCATCACCATCGAGCAGGACCCGAACAAGCAGGGCTGGCACGACAAGTTCGCGGGCGGCACCCAGGTGCTGAAGGGCTGAGCCCGGCTCCGCTGAGCGCGAAAAGGGGACGCATCCCGATGGATGCGTCCCCTTTTTCATTGCTGCGCACAGTCCTTTTTCATTGCTGCGCAAAGCCTTCCGTCAGGATGACCCCGTCGATCCCGCGATGATCAGGATCAGGAACAGCGCGAGGCCGATCACGATGCTGATGGCGCCCACCCAGACGCCGCCCAGCGCCAGTCCGCGGCCCTGCTGCTGCGTGTTCTTGAGCTGGTTCAGCGCCACGATGCCGAGCACCAGGCCGACGATCGAGACGACCGGCAGGAAGGCGCAGAAGAACATGGCCGGCACGCCGATGATCGACACCACCAGCGAGGCGATGGCCAGCGAATTGGTCTGCTGCACCGGCGGACCGTAGCCATAGGGCTGATAGCCCGGATACCCGTAGGCCGGGGGTTGCTGCCCGGCGGCCGGATAGGACGGCGTCGGATTCGCCTGCGGCGGCTGATAATTCGGATATACCGGCTGCGGCGGCGGGGTCAGCGGCGGATTCTGGTACTGCGGAGCGGAGGTGTAGCCGGCCGGGGGCGGGGCCGGCTGCTGTGGCGGTGCGGGCGGGATCTCGGGCGTCACGCCCTCACCGCCGTACTGCTTCCACCACTCGTCGGAATCGCCGGGATTCGTCATTCGCTCAGCCTAGGGCAACCCATCGGTCCGTACCCATCGGTCGAGGCAGGGATACTTTTCGGCGTGAGTGAAATCGAAAAGAGCGACATCGGCAAGGTCGACACCGATCGATCTGGGCACCCCACGCCCGAACACGCGGCATTCGCGGACGCGGCGGGGGGATATTTCACGCCGGTGGCGGTGGCCTTCACCGCTGTCCTGCTGATCTCGAACGTCTGTGTCGCCAAAGGCGTCCAATTCTTCACCGGACACCATGTGTCCTTCGGCCCCATCACCGTGCTGCCGCTCACCATGGACGGCGCATTCTTCCTCTTCCCGCTCGCCTACGTCATCGGTGACGTCCTCAGCGAGGTCTACGGGTTCCGCGCGACCCGCCGCATCGTCTACTACGGGTTCGGCGCGCTGCTGCTGATGATCGTCTGCTTCCAGATCGTCATCAAGCTGCCCACCGGAGACCTGGATCAGAACGGCTCGGCGTTCGGGGACGTGCTCGGCCACACCCCGCAGCTGGCGTTCGCCGGGATCGCGGGCTATTTCGTGGGCCAGTTCCTCAACTCTGTCACCCTGGTGCTCATCAAGGAGCGCACCAAGGAGAAGCACCTGTGGGCGCGGCTGCTGGGCTCCACCGTGGCGGGCGAATTCGGCGACACCTTCGTGTTCTGCTCCATCGCCGCCACCGCCATCGGCATCCACACCTGGGGCGACTACATCAACTACACCCTGGTGGGCTTCATCTGGAAGACGCTCGTCGAAATGATGGTGCTGCCGATCAGCTACCGCTGTATCGCCTTCCTGAAGAAGCACGAGCCCTCGTACCGCCCGCGCGAACGCTCCGCCATCTACGAGTGACGCGACCGGCTTTCGGCGCGGCCGGATCGAATTCCCCTACAGGCCAGGGGCTTTGATGCGGCCGCGCCAACGGCCGAGGAACTCGTTCTGGTAATCGTCGAAGTATCCGCCGTCGATGCTCTCCCGCACCCGATCCACCAGCCGCACCGTGAACCGCTCGTTGTGGATGGTGCACAGCGTCGACGCGAGCATCTCCTTCGCCTTGAACAGGTGATGGATGTAAGCGCGGGTGTAATTGGCGCAGGTGTAGCAGTCACAGGTCTCGTCGACGGGCGTGAAGTCCCGCTTGAACCGGGCCGTATTGATATTGAAGCGGCCCTCGTCGGTGTACAGCGCCGCATTGCGGGCCACGCGTGAGGGATTCACGCAGTCGAAGGTGTCCGCGCCGTTCTCCACCGCGGTGAAGATGTCCTCCGGCTCGCTGATGCCGAGCAGGTGCCGCGGCTTGCCCTCGGGCAGCTCGTCACAGCACCAGCCGACAATGGTGCCCAGATTGTGCTTCTCCAGTGCGCCGCCGATGCCGTAACCGTCGAATCCCGTTCCGGCCGCGCCACGCAGGTCCTCCAGATCGCGACATGCCTTACGGCGCAGGTCCTCGTACTGCGCGCCCTGGATGACGCCGAACAGCGCCTGGTACGGCCGGTGCGAGCGGGCCGCGGTGAGCCGCTCGTGCTCGTCGAGGCAGCGCTGGGCCCACAGCCGCGTGCGCTCCAGCGATTCCTCCTGGTAGCCACGGGTGTTCATGAGCGTGGTGAGCTCGTCGAAGGCCATCATGACGTCCGCGCCCAGCCGATGCTGGATGCCCATGGACACCTCGGGCGTGAAGCGGTGCTCGGAGCCGTCCAGGTGCGAGCGGAAGGTGACGCCGTCGTCGTCGACGTGCGCCAGCCGCTCCTTGCCCTTGGCGATCACATCGTCGTTCTGCACGCCGACCGACTCCATGGCCAGCACCTTCTTGAAGCCGACGCCCAGCGACATGACCTGGAAGCCGCCGGAGTCGGTGAAGGTCGGCCCGTGCCAGTTCATGAACTCGGCCACACCGCCGGCCTCGTCCACGATGTCGGGGCCGGGCTGGAGGTAGAGGTGGTAGGCATTGGCGAGCAGGGCCTGCGAGCCGAGTTCCTTCATGGTCTCGGGCAGCACCGCCTTGACCGTGGCCTTGGTACCGACGGGGATGAAGGCGGGGGTCGCGATGTCCCCGTGCGGGGTGCTGATCACGCCCGTCCGGCCGTGCCGTCCTTCCAGACGGGTACCGACCTTGAACGAGAACTCGGAGGCAGCAGACACGCAAGCCATCCTCTCACCCGGCGAAAAATGGCCTGGCCCGCACCATTGGGTGCGGGCCAGGCCGGGGGAGGGACCGTCCTCAGTGGAGGATCGAGCCGTCAGCTCTTGCTGAGCACCACGGCATCGGGTTCCGGATCGTCCACATTGTTGCCCTCGCCATCGGTGAGGGCGGCGGCGAACTGCGCGTCGTAGAGCCGGTAGTACGCGCCCCGGGACCGCAGCAGCGTCTCGTGCGTCCCCTGCTCGACGATCCTGCCCTTCTCCATCACCACGATGGTGTCGGCATCGCGGATCGTCGAAAGCCGGTGCGCGATCACGAAACTCGTGCGATCCCGGCGCAGCGCCGCCATGGCGTGCTGCACCAGCAGCTCGGTGCGGGTGTCGACCGAGCTGGTGGCCTCGTCCAGGATCAGGATGGACGGCCTGGCCAGGAAGGCGCGGGCAATGGTGATGAGCTGCTTCTCACCGGCGCTGACGCCGGAGCCCTCCTCGTCGATGACGGTGTCGTACCCGTGCGGCAGCGCGTGCACGAACCGGTCCACATAGGCGGCCCGGGCGGCCTCGAGGATCTCCTCCTCGGTGGCACCGGGATTGCCGTAGGCGATGTTCTCCCGGATGGTGCCGCCGAACAGCCAGGTGTCCTGCAGCACCATGCCCATGCGCGACCGCAGGTGGTCGCGGGTGATGCGGGTGATGTCGACGCCGTCGATGGTGATGGCGCCGGAATCCACCTCGTAGAACCGCATGAGCAGATTGACCAGCGTGGTCTTGCCCGCGCCGGTCGGGCCGACGATGGCCACCACGTGCCCCGGTTCGGCCACCAGCGAGAGATCCTCGATGATCGGCGTCTCCGCCTCGTAGCGGAAGGACACGTCCTCGAACGCCACCCGGCCACGATCCACCGGCCGCGAATCCTCCGGATCCGGATCCGCCGACTGCTCCTCGGCGTCGAGGATCTCGAAGATCCGCTCCGCCGAGGCCACACCCGACTGCAGCAGGTTCATCATCGAGCCGATCTGGGTGAGCGGCTGGGTGAATCCGCGCGAGTACTGGATGAACGCCTGCACCTCACCCAGCGACAGATTGCCCGACGCCACCCGCAGACCACCGACCACGGCGATCAGCACGTAGTTCAGATTCCCGAGGAACATGATGGCGGGCATGATCAGGCCGGAGATGAACTGCGACTTGAACGAGGAGTTGTAGAGCTTGTCGTTGGTCTCGTCGAACTTCTCGCCGACCTCACGCACCCGGCCGAAGGCGCTGACCACCTCGTGCCCGGTGAACGCCTCCTCGACCTGAGCATTGACCTCGCCGGTGAGCTTCCACTGGTCCACGAAGTGCGGCTTGGAGCGCTTGGCGATCTGCGCGGTCACGATGACCGCCAGCGGCACCGTCAGCAGCGCGATCAGGGCCAGCAGCCACGAGATCCAGAACATCATGATCAGGATGCCGATCACCGACAGCACATTGATGATCAGCTGGGACATGGTCTGCTGCAGCGTCTGCGCCACATTGTCGACGTCATTGGTGACGCGGGAGAGCACATCGCCGCGCGGCATCGAGTCGAAGTAGCGCAGCGGCAGCCGGTGGATCTTCTCCTCGATCTGCGCGCGCAACCGCTTCACGGTCCGGTTGATCACGATGATCAGCAGTTGGGCTTCGAGCCAGCCGAACACCGAGGCGCCGATATAGAGCGCCAGCACCCAGGCCAGCACATGGCCGACCGCGGTGAAATCGATTCCCGTACCGGGAATCACGTTCATGCTGGCCAGCATGTCCGCGAAGGTGTTGTTGCCGTTCGCGCGCAGCCCCTCGACCAGCTGGTCCTTGCTCTGCCCGGGGGGCAGCTGCTTGCCGACCACACCGTCGAAGATGAGGTTGGTGGCCTTGCCGAGGATCTGCGGGCCCAGGGTGTTGAGCACCACCGAACCCACGGCCAGCAGGAAGACCACGACCAGATAGAACCGGTCGGGCGCGAGCATGCGCAGCAGGCGCTTCAGCGACGGGCCGAAGGACTTCGCCTTGGCATCCGGCGCACCGGGATTGACGGCTCCGGGCCTCATCGCACCTCCTCCGCGCTGAACTGCGACTCCACGATCTCGCGGTACTCGGGACAGTCGCGCAGCAATTGCTCGTGGGTGCCGATGCCGGCCATCGCGCCGTCCTCCAGCACCACGATCTGATCGGCGTCGCGGATCGTCGAGATCCGTTGCGCCACAATGATGACCGACGCGTCCGAGGTCTCCGGCCGGAGCGCCTCGCGCACCCGCATGTCGGTGGCGACGTCGAGGGCGGAGAAGCAGTCGTCGAACAGGTAGATGCGCGGCTTGCGCACCAGCGCGCGGGCAATGGCCAGCCGCTGGCGCTGACCACCGGAGACGGTCGTACCACCCTGTGCCACAGGCGTTTCCAGGCCCTGCGGCATCTCGCGCACGAAATCGGCGGCCTGCGCGATCTCGAGCGCGTGCCAGAGCTCCGCGTCGGTGGCGTCCGGCTTGCCGTAGCGCAGGTTGGAGGCCACGGTGCCGGAGAACAGATACGCCTTCTGCGGCACCAGGCCGATCTCGGAGCGCAGTGTCTCCAGGGGCAGGTGCCGGACGTCGGTGCCGCCCACGTAGACCGCGCCGTCGGTGACATCGATCAGCCGCGGAATCAGGTTGATCAGCGTCGTCTTTCCGGCACCTGTCGCGCCCACGATGGCGGTGGTGGTGCCCGGCCGGGTGTCGAACCGGATGGCCCGCAGCACCGGCTTCTCGGCGCCCGGGAACTTGAACTCCGCGAAGGCCAGATCCACCGTGCCGGGATCACCCTTGAACGGCTGCGGCAGCCGCGGTTCCGACACCGAGGACTCGGTGTCCAGCACCCCGCCGATGCGCTCGGCCGAGACGGCGGCGCGCGGGGCCATCATGGCCAGGAAGGACGCCATCATGACCGCCATCAGGATCTGCATGATGTAGGCCAGCATCGCGGTGAGCGAGCCGATCTGCATCTCCCCGTTGTCGATCGCGTGGCCGCCGAACCAGATGACACCGACCGTGGTGACGTTCGATATGAGCATGACGGCCGGGAACATGAGGGCCATGTACTTGCCGACATAGAGCGACTGCTCGGTCAGCTCGGTATTGGCGACCCCGAAGCGCCAGGTCTCCTGCCGCTCCCGCACGAAGGCCCGCACCACGCGAATGCCCGTGATCTGTTCGCGCAGTACCCGGTTCACCGCGTCGATCCGCTCCTGCATGCGCCGGAAGCCCGGCACCATGCGGCTGATGATGAGGGCCATCGACAGGCCCAGCGCCGGCACCGCGATCAGCAGCAGCCACGACAGCTGCAAGCTCTCGCGCAGCGCCATGAAGATGCCGCCGATGCACATGATCGGCGCCATCACCAGGATGGTGGCGCTCATCAGCACGAGCAGCTGCACCTGGCCGACGTCATTGGTATTGCGAGTGATCAGCGACGGCGCGCCGAACACGCCGACCTCCCGCGCGGAGAAGGTGCCGACCCGGTGCAGCAGCGCCGCGCGCATATCGCGGCCCGCGCCCATGGCCGCTTGCGCGCCCAGGTACACCGAGACGGCCTGAGCGGCGATCTGGATGCCCGTCACCAGCAGCATCCACCCGCCGGTGGACCAGATGTAGCCGATATCGCCCTTGGTGACGCCGTTGTCGATGATGTCGGCGTTCAGCGTGGGCAGGTACAGCATGGCGATGACCGAGATCAGCTGGAGCACGACGACCCCCGCCAATTGCTTGCGGTAGGGCCAGAGGAAGGTGCGTAGAAGTCGGATCAACATGATGCTGGCAGGCTACCGTCATCCTCCGGAGCTCGCCGCGACGTTGTGCGGCGCTGCCGGGCAACGGCCCGGGTCACGGGGCGGATCGGCCGCTCCCGGCAGGTTCGCTCAGATGTCGGGCTGATCCAGATCTCGCCACCCGCCCGCCGCGGGCGCGCTCAGCGATCCGCCATTGGACGCCGATCCGGCCGCGACCGGTCCGCCCGCCGGGCGGGGACGGCGGGTCCAGGCATCCGGATCGTGCAGCAGCTCGTCCAGGAAGGACGGCAGCAGATCGTGGGCGATATCGGCGACGGTGACCCGCTCCAGTACCGAGCGGATGTTCACCCGCAGCCCGATCCACACCCGCTGCAGCGGTTCGGCCGCACCCGGGTAGCTGACATCCTCCGGCCGCCGCCCACGCACCGAGGCCAGCGGACCCTCCACCGCGCGAATCACATCCGCGATGCTGATCTCGGCGGCCGGGCGGGCCAGGCGATAACCCCCGTCGGGACCGCGGCGGCTGACCACCAGTTCGCCCTTGCGCAGATCCGCCACCACCGATTCCAGCACCTTGGGCGGAATGTCCTGGGCGGCCACAATGGCGTCGGCCTTCACCGAATCCGGTTGCGCCTTCGCGATTTCCACAAGGGTGCGCACCGCGTAATCGACCTTCGCGGTGATGTGCACGAGAACTCCTGAGACAGATCGGTGGTGAGCGAGAACCCTATCGCGCCGGATTCAGCACGCCGAGTGCGGCATTCAACAATGTCGTCTCGATGTGATCGGCATCGGTGCCGGGCACGATCTCCTGGGACATCATCGCGGTGCTGAGCACCTGCATGGCCGCGGCGGCGCGCAGCAGGGTGTCATTGTCGGCATCGGGCCCGGCCATCCAGCGGCACATGCGGTGATGCAGTTGGATCATGTCGGGATAGCGGTTGCCGAGGGCATTCACGATCGCGACGGTGTCCCGCATGCAGAGCACGCCGACCTGACGGTTGGCCAGCGTCGACTGCAGACGCCGGCGGATCACCTCGCGCACGTTCTCGGGAGTGTGCGGAATGTCATCGAGACCCTCGACCTGATCACGCACTTCCTCGAACATCGGCTCGATGATCGCTACCAGAAGATCGACCTTCGAGGCGTAGTGATAGTAGAGCGAGGCTTTTGTGATTCCCACCGCATCGGCGACCTCGCGCAGGCTGCTGTGATCGAACCCCTTGGTCGAAAACAGCTGTAGAGCGGCGTCCCGGATCGCGTCCTTGGTGCTTCTACCTGCGACAATTGTTCCGGAACCGACCTGGCCACCCATGTTCTCATCCTCTCACCCGCGCTCGGTGTGCGATCAACGCCACCTAGAGTCGAGGTTGTTCCTCCGCTTATTCGCTCGGTAGTCTACCTACCGCACGGTAGGCAGATTTTAGTTTCGTGGAGGCGGGGAGCCCGCAGAGCTCCCGGCGGCAGTGCTGTCTACGCGCTCGCACACCAGCACCCTGTTTTCGCCCGCACAAACCATCGCCCAGGAGAACCCCTCGTGTCCGTATACCTCTATCGGTGGGGAAAGTTCGCCTTCCGCCGGAAATGGATAGTCATCACGGCGTGGATCGCCGCGCTACTCGTCATCGGCGGACTCGGCGGGGCCCTCGCCAAGCCGTTCCAGGACTCCTTCACCATGCCGAACCTGCCTTCGGAGCGGGCCACGGAAATCCTCGACGAGCATTTCCCCGGCATGTCCAAGGACTTCGATCCCAATGCCGTCACCGGCACCTATGTGATCGCGGCGCCGGAGGGTCAGAAGCTGACCGATCCCGCGAACGCCGCCGCGCTGCAGCAGTTCCTGACCAAGCTCGGCGATCTCCCGATCGTCGACAAGTCGGTGCCGCTGGTGAATCCCGTCGACGCCACCAAGAAGGTCGGTACGCCGGCCGGGATCGACTGCCTCACCGGGGACCGCTCCAACCCGAACTTCTCCGCGATCTGCTCCAGCGCGCCGCTGAACGTGCTGAACAAGTCGAACCCGGATTCGGTGGCGACGGTCAAGGCCAAGTACACGATTTCGAAGTTCTCCGACATCAAGCAGGCCGACCGTGACGCGGCCTACAAGGTGGGCGACGAGGCCCGCGCGGCCGGGCTGCAGGTGGAGCTCACGGGTTCGATCGCGCAGGATCCGGGCGGCTCGAACGGCTCCTCGGAACTGATCGGCATCGCGGTGGCGCTGGTGGTCATGGTGATCGCGTTCGGCGCGATCGTGGCGGCCTTCGTGCCGATCCTCACCGCTCTGATCGGTGTGGGCACCGCCATCTCCATCATCATGTTCGGCACCCACTTCCTGACCGTGCCGACCTTCACCCCGATCCTGGCCTCCATGATCGGCCTGGCGCTGTCCATCGACTACGCCATGTTCATCGTCTCGCGCTACAAACACGAACTGGCCGTGTCGAATTCGCCGGAGGAGGCCGCGGGCACCGCGGTCGGCACCGCGGGTTCGGCCGTCATCTTCGCGGGTCTGACCGTCATCATCGCGCTGGCGGGCCTGAGCTTCGTGGGTGTCAGCTTCCTCACCTACATGGGCATCTTCGGCGCGGTCTCGGCCGCGATGGCGGTGCTGGTGGCCGTCACCCTGATGCCGGCGCTGATGGGCGCGTTCGGCCGCTTCCTGTTCAAGCCGAAACTGCCGCTGGTCGCCAAGCACGATCCCGAGGACGAGAACTCGGTCACCAACGGCATGCGCTTCGCCCGCCTCATCGGTAAGGCGCCCGCGCTGACGCTCGGCATTTCGGTGGTGCTGCTCGGCCTGCTGGCCGCACCGGCGGCGAACCTGCAGCTGGGCCTGCCCGGCGGCGACTCGATGCCCAAGCACACCACCGTCCGCAAGGCGTACGACCTGCAGACCGCGGGCTTCGGCGAGGGCGCGAACGGCACCCTGATGGTGGCCGTGGATCTGAGCAAGACACCGGAGAACCAGCGCACCGAGGCGCTCGACGCGCTGCGTTCCAAGCTGGCCGCCTCTCCGGCCATGGACTACCTGACCGTTGCCGCGCCCAGCCAGGACGGGCAGGCCGCCATGTTCATGGGCGTGCCGAAGTTCGGGCCGAACAACCAGGAAACCAAGGACCTGGTCAAGAACGCCCGCAATGCCGAGTCCGAGTTCCATGACAAGTACGGCATGGAGTACGGCATCACCGGTACGACGGCCATCTACGCGGACGTCTCGCAGGCGTTGCTGGACAAGATCATTCCGTACCTGGCGATCGTGGCCGGCGCGGCATTCATCCTGCTGCTCCTGGTGTTCCGTTCCATCGTGGTGCCGCTGACCGCCGCGTTGGGCTTCCTGCTCTCCATGGCGGCCACCTTCGGCGCGACCGTGCTGATCTTCCAGGAGGGCCACTTCGGCCTGGTGGAGGCGCATCCGCTGGTGAGCTTCCTGCCGATCATGCTGATCGGCCTGGTCTTCGGTCTCGCCATGGACTACCAGGTCTTCCTGGTCACGCGCATGCGTGAGGAGTACGTGCACGGCAAGTCCGCCAAGGACGCCATGATCAGCGGCTACCACCACGGCGCCCGCGTCGTGACCTCCGCCGCCATCATCATGATCTCGGTGTTCAGCGCCTTCATGCTCGACGACAACGTGGTGGCCAAGTCCATGGGCTTCGCCATGGCGGCGGGTGTCTTCTTCGACGCCTTCATCGTCCGCATGGTCCTCATCCCGTCCCTGCTCGCCCTGCTGGGCAAGTGGGCGTGGTGGCTCCCGAAGTGGCTGGACCGCATCCTCCCCGACATCGACGTGGAAGGCGCCAAGCTCGCCGAGCTGAAGCAGTCCGCCACCCCCGTCGAGGACAAGCAGCCCGTCACGGTCGGCTGACCCCGGCACGAAACCCACTCGGCCCCCACCCGATTCCCCGGGTGGGGGCCGAGTTCTTTTGTGTCACCGCTCGTTTCATCGTATGACGCGGGTGACGGCATTGCGGACCACGATGCCCGCGGAGGTCGCGGGGACCATGAGGGCCGACGCGGCGCGCATGCCGCGCTGCCTGGGCTCGACCAGTTTGCGGTGACGCTGTTCGTAGGCGGCGAAGGCGGTGTGCGGACGACCGGGAGTGCGAGTCAATTCCTCGGCGAGGGTGTGGGCGGCCGCGATGGCGAGGGTGGAGCCGTCGCCGAAGAGGGAGAGGCAGGATCCGGCGTCGCCGAGCAGGGCGACGCGGCCATCGGACCAGCGCGGCAACCGCACTCGGCTCACCGAGTCGAAATAGAGGTCGTCGGCGGCCTTCAGCTGGTCGAGCAGGTCGCCGAAGATACCGATCGGCCCGGAGAAGGTGCCGGCGATGAGCCGCTTGTGCCCGTCGAGATCGCGGTGGCCGAGGCCCGGGATCGCGTCATGGCGGAACATGAAGGCCGCCACCGCCTTTCCCTTCGAAGGGTGCACGGTGATGGCCTGTCCGGGGCGGTTGAACATGACCACCTCGCGCTCGTCGCCGAAGGCCCGGTCCACCGGCAGGGTCGCCACGTACATGCCCAGGTGGCGGAGGAATCCGGCCTCCGCGCCGAAGACGAGCCGACGAACGTTCGAGTGCAGGCCATCGGCCCCGATCAGGTAGTCATAGCGCCCACCCGCGCCGTTCTCGAAGACGACATCCACGCCGTCCGAATCCTGCGTGATCCCGGAAATCGAATCGGCCCAGCGGATTTCGGCATGGTCGCGAGCCCCGTCGAGGAGAATGGCGGCCAGATCGGCGCGCGCGAGCTCGATCTCGCGGTCACCGGCGCCACCCTGAAAGGCGCTGAGCCGCAACCTCGATCGCTCCCGTCCCGCCGCATCGACGAAGCTCATTCGCTCCACCCGCGACGCGGCTGCCCGCAGCCGCGGCATCACCCCCATGGCCTCGGCCACATCGACAGCCGGTCCCTTCACGTCGACCGGGTTCCCGCTGGACCGCTGCGCCCGCGCCCGCTCCACCACGGTCACGTCGAAGCCGTTGCGCCCCAGCCAGTACGCCAGGGTCGATCCCGCGATGCCCGCCCCGGAAATCAGCACTGTCCTGCTCATCGTCATCACTCTCGATTCAAGTGGACGATTTTCGTCCACTTCCAACAAGGTACGCTAACCGGAAGATTTTCGTCCATTTCTATCGGAGGTGAGGATAACGGCCGAGCTCAGAGCCGATGCCCGTAGCAATCGCGACCAGATCCTGACCGCGGCCCAACAGGTCTTCCGCGAACAGGGCGTCAGCGTCTCCATGAAGGACATCGCCGACGCCGCCGGTGTCGGCGTGGGCACCCTCTACCGCCGCTTCCCCGACCGCGGCGCCCTCATCACCGCCGCCGCCCACTCCTACCTCTCGGCCCTCGCCGACCTGGCCGCCACCGCCGACCGCGAATCCCCCACCGCCTGGCAAGCCCTCACCCGCATCCTCCGCGAATGCGCCGAACTCCGCCTGGGCGCCCTGGCCGCCGCCGTCGAACCCACCCTCCACGCCGACATCAAATCCGACCCCGCCCTCACCGAAGTCCGCACCACCATCACGGACCGCATCGCGGACCTGACCGCGCGGGCCCACACCGAAGGCGCCCTCCGCCGCGATGTCACCCCCGAAGACATCGCCCGCCTGATGACCCTGCAGATCTACGCCGCCCCCACCGAGCCCTACCCCGCCGCGATCAACCGCGTCCTCGATCTCCTCCTCGACGGCCTCCGCCCCTGAAAAGGAAAGCCCCGAACCGGTTTCCCGGTGCGGGGGTTTCTGCCGGATCCCAGCGATCTGGATCAGCGGCGGCTCACGCGGAAAGCCCCGCGCCGCAAGGAATCCTGGGCGGGCCGATCTCAACCGAACCTTGTCGCCCGAATAAGGGTGATCGCGCGCATGGAGGACATAGAAAGAGCCCCTCACCTGTCGGAACAGGTGAGGGGCTCCTCAGCGGTGGCGGAGGGATTTGAACCCTCGGAGGGGGGTTACCCCTCACACGCTTTCGAGGCGTGCTCCTTAGGCCGCTCGGACACGCCACCGCTGGTGACTTTACCTGAGCACCCGCCGGATCCTGAAATCGCCTGGAGAGAGGGCTAGGGGCGGTGGGAATCGAAGAAATCGGCGAGGAGAGCGGCGCATTCGGGTTCGAGGACGCCGGCGCGGACCTGGGGGCGGTGATTGAGACGTCGGTCACGGACCACGTCCCAGAGGGAGCCGACGGCACCGGTCTTGGGTTCCCAGGCGCCGAAGACCAGGCGGCCGATACGGGACAGGACCAGGGCGCCGGCGCACATGGTGCACGGTTCGAGGGTGACGACCAGGGTCGCGCCCTCCAGGCGCCAGCCGTCGCCCAGTACCCGGGCGGCGGCGCGCAGGGCCAGGATCTCGGCATGGGCGGTCGGATCGCCCAGGGCCTCACGGGCATTGGCGGCGCGCGCCAGTTCCCGGCCCCGGGCATCGAAGACGACCGCGCCGACGGGGACATCGCGCGGGTCGGCGGCGGCTGCCGCGGCGATGGCGGCCCGCATCATCGCCTCGTCCGAGGCGAGCGAGCCGATCAACGCGGGAGCTTGTCCAGGACCGCGGAGAATTCGTTGGCGAAGCCGAGGCGCTGGGCGATCATGCCGAGCTGCTCGTCCGGGTACAGGTCGGTCTCCGCGAGGATGACCGCCAGCACCGGCTCGGGCAGGCCGAGATCGGCGAGGACGCCGAGGTCGCCCTCTTCCCAGGGCTCGACGTCGTCGATCTCGTCCGGGTCGATGTCGGGAATCTCGATATTGAGTTCCTCGAGCACGTCGGCCGCGATGTCGTAGTCGATGGCGGCCGTGGCGTCGGACAGCAGGATGCGGCTGCCGGTGGGGCCCGGGCGCAGGATGATGAAGAATTCGTCGTCGACATCGAGCAGGCCGAACACCGCGCCGGAACTTCGCAACGCCCGCAGCTCGTGCTCGGCCGCGGACAGACTGGACAGTGAGGCGTCGCTCAGGGGCGTCACTTTCCAGTTGGCTTCCTCGCGGACAACCGCCACTGCGAACCCTTCCACGTCGTCGAACTCATCCGACGCCGCCCTGTTCGTGCTCGAGCGCTGTGCTGCCATGGCCGCAACGGTAGTCCGCTTCGGGGGAAATGTTGAAGTCGTATGCGAATCTGATCGCATGACGGGCACTCCGAAACCAGCTGTCTGCGTCCTGGGTACCGGTTTGATCGGCGGTTCGGTGCTGCGCGCCGCCGCCGTCGCCGGGTACGAGGCGTTCGGCTACAACCGGTCCGAGGTCGGCGCGAAGGCCGCCCGCTTGGACGGATACGACGTGATCAGCGATGTGGAGGCGGTGCTCACGCGGGCGGCCGACCGCGATGCGCTGGTGGTGATCGGCGTGCCCATGCCTGCCATCGACGCCGTGCTCTCGGATGTGAAGACTTTCGCTCCCGACTGCGTGCTGACCGATGTGGTGAGTGTGAAGGCGCCGGTCGCGGCGGCCGTGCAGCGTCACGAGCTGGGCGCCCGCTACGTCGGCGGCCACCCCATGGCCGGGACCAGCGAATCCGGTTGGGCCGCATCCTCTCCCGACCTGTTCAAGAACGCGGCGTGGGCGGTGAGCGTCGATCCGGGCGTACATGCCGACCCCTTCCGGCGTGTCGCGCGGCTCGCGCTGGACTGCGGCGCGGTGGTGGTCCCGGTGCTGGCGGTGGAACACGATCGCGCGGTCGCGCGCATCTCGCACCTGCCCCACGTCCTCGCCGAGGCCCTCGCCATCGAGGGCTCCAACGGTGGCCCGCTGGCCCTCGGACTCGCGGCCGGCTCCTTCCGCGACGGCACCCGCGTCGCCGCCACCGCCCCCGACCTGGTCCGCGCCATCTGCGAACCGAACGCCGCCGCGCTGCTGGACGTACTCGACGACACCCTCGAGGTCCTGACCCAGGCCCGGGACAGCCTGCGCGCGAACGGCACCATCGCCGAACTCACCGAAGCCGGACACGACGCCCGCAACGACTACGAGGCCAACGAGCGCTGGGTCATCACCGATGTGCGCCCCGGCGACCACAATTGGCTCACCAAGCTCATCGACGCGGGCCGCTCCGGCGGTGTCCTGACCACCCTGGACCTGGCGCCCGAGCCCAGCTAGATCCGTTCGGCCAGGCCGGGGTAATCGAGCAGGAAGCCGTCCTCGTCGACGGTGACGGTCGCGCTGGAGACGGGCGAGAGTACGTGGATGCCGTCGGGACCGCTGCTGTAGACGAGGCCGGCTTCCTGCACGAGGAGATCGGGCAGGCGCACGTAGACGACGGGAACCTGCACGTCCTCACTGGCATGGGCCAGCCCGTAGCGGCGGATGGGCAGGGTGTTGAAGAAAGGGCTCAGCACCACGTCCACATCCAGCGCGCCGCCGAAGGTGGAGCGCACGTGGGTGTTTCCGGCGTCGATGAGCCAGTAGTTCTCCTCGTCGCGGGCGATGGAGGCGTGGCGTTCCCCCGAAGCGAGGGTGCTGCGCAGCGACAGCCGCTTGGTGACCCCGGATTCGTCGGTGACCAGGTCGTAGGACGCGCTGAAGGCCGGGTGGTCCTCGCAATCGCCGGCGATGATGCGGCCCGCGGCGCGAATCCGGTTGCCGCTCAGCACCACCCGCACCGACTCCATGCGCGACGCGTTGTGCGCCCGCCAGGTGAGAATGGCCGGCCACCGCGGCGCAGCCGGGTTGGCGTCCTCACTCCCGTTATCCGTCACGCCTATAACCGTAGTTCCCCGCGCCCGCGCACCCGCGATCCCCGGCCGGTATCACCGCCCCGGCGGCACATCGTGATCAACATGCAATGGTGCCGATCGGTTCTCGGCGTTCGCGCACGACATCGACGACCGTCCACCCGCCCCGAGTCATAGCGAGGGGCTCTGGACCGGCGGTGGGCAGGGGTGTTGGTCACGGTGGGGGTGCGGGGACTCGAGTAACGTGCTCTGGGGCACGGGGGACTCCGGGGTGAAAGGGACTGTTGTGACGGGCGCGCGGATGGTCGGCCTGTTCGCCGGCATCGGCGGGCTGGAGCTCGGGCTCGCGGCGCACGGATGGCGCAGTGAACTGCTGTGCGAGATCGACTCCGGAGCGCAGGCGGTGCTGGCCGCGCATTTCCCGGACGTGCCACTGCATTCCGATGTGACCAGACTGCGCGCGCTGCCGTCGGGGACGGAGCTGGTGGCGGCGGGTTTCCCCTGCCAGGATCTGTCGCAGGCCGGGCGGACGGCCGGAATCACCGGGGCCCGTTCGGGTTTGGTGGACGAGGTGTTCCGGCTGGTCAAGCGCAAGAAGGGCCCGCGCTGGCTGCTCATCGAGAATGTGCCGTTCATGCTGCAGCTCGGCGGCGGCGCGGCGATGCGGCACATCACCGCCGCGCTCACCGACCTCGGCTACACCTGGGCCTACCGGGTGGTGGACGCCCGCGCCTTCGGACTGCCGCAGCGGCGGGAGCGGGTGCTGATGCTGGCCTCCCGCACCGAGGATCCGCGGCCGATCCTGTTCGGCGCCGACGCCGGGCCCCGCGACGTGGGCGACCCGGCGCACGATCCGTGCGGCTTCTACTGGACCGAGGGCACCCGCGGCCTGGGCTGGGCGGTGAATGCCGTGCCCACCCTGAAAGGCGGTTCGGCCCTGGGCATTGCGAGCCCGCCCGCGGTGCGGCTGCCCTCGGGTGAACTGGTCACGCCCGGCATCACCGACGCCGAGCGGCTGCAGGGCTTCGACCGGGATTGGACCACAGCCGCTCTCGCCGTGCCCGGGGTGCGGCCGGGGCATCGCTGGAAACTGGTCGGCAATGCGGTGAGTGTGCGCATGGCGTCCTGGATCGCCGAGCGCGTCACCAACCCGTCCGACGACCCGATCCCGGACGGCGCACCGCTGACCCGCCGCAGCTGGCCGACGGCGGCCTGGGGGCATCGCGGCGAGGTGTACCGGGTTCCGGTGTCCACCTGGCCCGTTCACGCGCCGTACGAGGATCTGCGCTGGTTCCTCGACGACTCCCGGCTGCTGTCCGCGCGGGCGACCGCGGGCTTCCTGCGTCGCACCCGGATGGGTTCGCTGCGCTTCCCCGAGGGCTTCCTCGACGATGTGGAGAACCATCTCGAACGCATGGGAGGCGCACCGCGCGAGGCCGCATGACAACTCCGGGGCACCTTGCCGGCGGTGGCGGGCGCGGCGAGGATGGCCCGATGGCGGATGCGCGACGACCCGGCACCGATGCGGCCACCAGCGCGCGCATGGCCAGGCAGCGGCGCGTGGGGACGAAGCCGGAGCTGGCCCTGCGACGGGAATTGCATCGGCGCGGAAAACGCTTCTTCGTGGACCGGGCTCCGCTGCCGGGGCTGCGGCGGCGGGCCGATCTCGTGTTCCCGCGGCGGAAAGTGGCGGTCTATGTGGACGGATGCTTCTGGCACAGCTGCCCGCAGCACGCGACGCACCCGAAGAACAATGCCCAGTGGTGGGCCGACAAACTGGCGGGCAATGTGGCGCGCGATCGCGACACCGATGCCCGGCTGGCCGCGGCGGGCTGGACCGTGGTGCGGGTCTGGGAACACGAGACCACGGATTCCGCGGCCGACCTGGTGATGCGGGCTTTGGCGCGCGGCGTCTGACGTCCGCGCCGGCGCATGGGCGACAATGGTCCTACGACCGGACCAGCCGACCAGTCCGGGCAGATCGGAAGCTGCGGGCAGGGCAGTACGAGTAAGCGAGGCCAGCGAAAGCGAGCGCGGTGATGCCAACCGAGCAGAAACTAGCCGAGGCGGCCCCCGTGGAGGACAGTCTCCAGCCGCGATGGCGACGGGTGCTGCGGTGGTTCATCGCGATCTTGATCGCGGTGGCCGGACTCGGCTATTCCTCCTGGGTCCTGGAATTCATCCTCCCGATCCACAGCAATCCCACCAACACCTTCCTGAGCCAGCTGGCCGAGAAGGGCGCGCCGTTCAGCTGGGTGTTCACCACCGGCGACACCGGGTCCGGCGCGCTGCTGGTGGTGGCGGGACTGGGCGGCCTGCTGCTGTTCTCGCGGCGGCGGTACTCCACCATCGGCTGGGCGGCGCTGGCCTGCTTCGGCGCCTCCACCATCGCGGACGCGCAATGGCCCATCGTGCCGGACAATCCGAACGGGCCCAAACGGTACGTGGACACCGGCCTGTTCCCGCAGTTGCACCAGATCCATGCGCTGACCAGCACGCTGGCGGTGTTCTCCATCTACATCGCGATGATCGCGTTCACCGTGGCCGCCTTCAAATACCGGCGCTGGCCGATTCTGCGGCACACCGGACTGTGGATTCTGATCGTCGGTTCGGCGGTGACGGCGTGGATGCTGATCGCCGACAATCTGCCCGGCAACTACGGCCTGGGCATCGCGCAGCGCATCCAGGTCGGGGCCATGTCGCTGTGGCTGGTGGCGCTGGCGGTGCAAATCGTTGTGGCCGAACGGGATTCCGGAATCCCGACCCGGCGTCGGCACACCACGCGCTCATCCGGTCGATGACCGCTCCGACTGGGTAGGGTCGGACTCGTGACCAGCGATGCGCAACTCGCCGACACCGCAGCCCTGCTCGACACCGTCGCCGCCGCGACCGAGCGCCTGCTCCCCGCGATCGCCGCCCTCGGCGACGCCGACCTGGTGGAACCCTCACTGTTGCCCGGCTGGACCCGCGGCCACGTGCTCGCCCACCTCTCCCGCAATGCCGACAGCCTGGTCAATCTGCTGCTGTGGGCCCGCACCGGCATCGAAACCCCGCAGTACGCAAGCCAGTTCCTCCGCGAGGCAGACATCGAGGCGGGCGCCCCCCGCCCGCTGCGCGACCAGCTCGAGGACTTCACCGCCTCCGCCGAACGGTGGCTGGACCTGGCCCGGGTCATACCCGCCGACCGCTGGCCCACTCTCGTCCGCAACCGCCAGGGCGGCGAGATCCCCGCCACCCGCATCCCCTGGATGCGCCTGCTCGAAGTGGAGATCCACCACGTGGATCTCGATATCGGCTACACCCCCGCCGACTGGCCGGCCGACTTCGCCGCCCGCCTCCTGGCCCAGTCCATCACCGAGGTCGAGCCCGCCGACGGCACCGGCTTCACGGTCACCGCCACCGATTCCGGCTACACCGGCACCGTCGGCGTCCCGACCGCGACCATCACCGGGCCCACCGCCGCCCTCGCCGCCTGGCTGATCGGCCGATCCCCCGGCACCGACCTCACCGGCGACCTCCCCGGCCTGTCCGCCTGGAAGTAGCCGGGCGAGTCGGGTTGCCGTGGGCGAGTTCGGCGCCCCGCGGTCGCCCGGTCGTGCCGGAAGTCTGCGAAACCGGTTCCGGCAGAATAGATCTCAACGCTCGCCGCGCCGACATCGGTCATGTCGATATCGGTCATGTTGATGTCGGTCATCCGGCCAGAATCTCGTCGGCGGTGCGGCGGCCGGATCGGACCGCGCCTTCCATGTAGCCGTTCCATTCGACGGCGTACTCCGCCCCGGCCCAGTGCACGCGGCCGATCGGTTCACGAAGCACGTCGCCATAGCTGGTCCACACGCCCGGCGCGAAATGCGCGCCATAACAGCCGCGCGTGAATTCTTCTGCGCTCCAGTCCTTCTCGACGTAGGAGATCGGGTTGGCCGCCGCGGGCCCGAAGTATCGGACGAAGCTGCCGAGCACTTCGCCGCGTCGTTCGCCCGCGGACAGCCGCTGCCACCGGCGCGCCTCGCCGCCCTCGACGAAGCCCAACAGGATGCCCACCTCGCTGCCGGGAGGCGAGACGTCGAAGGTCACCTTGACGGGGCCTTCCTCGGAGATCGCCTGGCCGTTGAGGCCGTTCTCGCGCCAGAACGGCGTCGGGTACGACGCGAACGTCTTGATCACGGTGCCGGCGGGGAGCTTCTGGGTCAGCTGGTCGCGCCAGGCGGGCAGCACGGGGTCGTAGTGCAGGCGCCCGGCAAGGGTCGGCGGCACCGCGATGATCACGTGCTGCGCGGAGAGCGTCGCGCCGGAGCGGGTCGTGACCGTGACGCCGTCGTCGTCCTGGGCGACCGTCGTGACCGGCGACCCGAAGCGCACGTCGAGCCCCTCGGCAAGGCGCTCGGAGACGAGGACCGAGCCGCCGACGACCCGGTCCTGCTGCGCACCCTTGTCGACGGAAATGAGGGTTTCGAGAT
Organism: Nocardia sp. NPDC059228; assembly: GCF_042754245.1. Lineage (NCBI taxonomy): Bacteria > Bacillati > Actinomycetota > Actinomycetes > Mycobacteriales > Nocardiaceae > Nocardia > Nocardia sp. NPDC059228. Next base: position 28,247 of record NZ_JBHZAL010000026.1, read on the forward strand.
CGCCGTTGCTCACCGAGTAGAAGAGCATGTGCAGAAGCGAGACGTCGACCGAATCGGCGGAGAGCAGCGCCTCGGCCACGACGCGGAAGTAGGTACGACCGCTGTGCGTGCGCAAGTTGCGGCGCACCCACGACTCGTAGGTCTGGCCGTCCAGTTCATGCGCACGGGGGTGCGCCCAGGGCTGCGCGGGGTCGACGGTCTTCGCGAGCCGCTCGAACCGCAGGAGGCCCTGGGCCAGGTCGGCGAGCGCGAACGGGTTGAGCTTGGGCGTCGCGCCCTTCTGGCTGCCCAGGCGCGACTGCTTCCCGCCGAGCCGCAGGAGGACCTTGCCCGCGTCGTTCCACGTGCGGAACGTCTCGAGGCCGAGGTCCTCGACGAGGGCGTACATCTGCTCGTGCCCCTCGCCGAGCCAGGTCCCGCCGAGCTCGACCGGATGACCGTCCAGAACGCCGCCCTCGGTGCGGCCGCCCACGCGGTCCCGCGCCTCCAGCACGGTCACCGTCCGACCGGCCTCGGCAAGCTTGCGCGCGGCACTCAAGCCGGCGAGGCCGGCCCCCACTACGACGACGTCGACATCGTGCATTTCCGGTTTCCTTCGCAAAGTCGGTCGTATGACTGATTTGAGTCAGGCTACGACGCGACTCCGGACAGCGCAATGCCCGGACCCGGACATGAAAAAACCAATACGGCCGACTTGATCGGCGCACGACTCGAGGCGTTTCGCCGCCGGTTCAGGCTCCCGCGCGGGCGCCGCGGCGGACATCCGCCAGCGCGACGAGCATGTCGATGGCGGCGTCGAGATCCTCACGCGACCGGGCGACGTTGGGATCGGACACATGCTGGAGCACGAGCCCGTCGATGGTGGCGACGACGAGCCGGCCGAGTCGGCCGAAGGGAACCGCACACGTTTCGCCGGCATTGTGGGCGGCCTGCTGACACCATTCGGCGACGACGCTCGCGTAGCGCTCGTACTGCCGGCGGGCCAAGCTCTCCTGCCCCGGCGCCCGGAGGGCGTATGTGGTCAATTCGTACTGCATGACCTGCAGGTCCTTCTGTTCGACGACCAGCCGGGACCAGAAGCTGGTGATGCCGCGCCGGATCGCGTGCTCGAGCCCGTACTCGAGCTCGGCCGCATCCTCGAGCACCGCCGCGATCTCGTCGACCACGTCCTCGATCACCGCGCGCAGCAACAGCTCCTTGGACGGGAACACATACTGCATCGTGCCCAGCGGGACCCCGGCCTCGGCGGCGACCGCGCGCACCGAGGTACGCGCCACACCGTCGCGCGACAGCACCCTGCGCGCGGCGGTCACCATCTGCTGGCGACGAACCGACGCCTCGACATACACCATGACACCTCTCTCGGTCCGCTGACTGAAATTCTGCCACCACAGGGCTTGTCACGATCTCATCGCAGACTCTACAGTGATCCACATTAGAGTCAGTCGAATGACTGATTCTCTCGGTCGGTGGGTCACCACCGTGGACGCGTCCGCGGACTTCAACGGAGCGCTCGCCGTCGCCACAACACAGTTCGGGCTCGCTGCCTCTGTCGGCACTCTCGCCGGCGGCACCATCGGCGGCACCATCGGTGGCGTCGCCCTCGGCGCCTCGGTCGGAATCGCCAGCGCCGCACAGATGTACAACACCCTCCGGAGCGCGGGGGATATCTGAGCACTCGGCCCCGGCCGCACAACCCGGTCGGCACAACCGGTGGAAGCGGCGAAGGATAGGACCCTCGTCGCCTCCATCCCACCGGATCCATCCGCGGACAACGGGCGGTGCGCACGAAATCCACAGGCCCGACGCGACTTTCACGCCTGGAGCGCTGTGCCCACAACTGGGCCGACGACGCAGTGCAGACGCCGGCCTCATGAGCAACGGATGCCTCCGGCCAACCGCGTGCATGCGACAAAGGTTGTGAATGATCTTGTTTCACACTGTCGGTGGGGTGTTGCAGCTTCGCGGACAGCGCCGATCAACAGGCGCTTTTCGATCGAAGGGGAAGCTACGTGAAGAACACTCGAATCCGTCGGGCGGGCATCGGAGTCATCGGATTCGCGGCCATGGCGGCGGTGATCGCCGGAGCACCGGCGGCATCGGCCGACCTGTCGAGCAATAGCATTTCGGTTGCCGGCAACTCGCACTATGTCAGCCAGCCGTACACGCTCACCGCCGATGTCAGCGCTGTTCCGGGTTGCTGGATGGACGGTCCAGTGGACCCCGACGACCACAGGAACCCACCACCTCACGGCAGTCGCCATGCTTGTTTCCGCCCAGGGACCGATACTGGGCCCGCTGGACATCCAGGTGACCACCGCCCCGGCGACGGGCACCGGTAGCGCCGACTCGATTCCGGTCATCGGCGGCATCCTGAAGACCCTCGGCCTCCGACCGCCGCGGTCACGCGCCAAAAGCCAACGGCCCCACACCTTCTGGTGTGGGGCCGTTGAGCTGAAGCGCGCCCGGAGAGACTCGAACTCCCAACCTTCTGATCCGTAGTCAGATGCTCTATCCGTTGAGCTACGGGCGCATGGCTATTCAAATGTGCACCCGGCGTACCGGGCGGTGGCGGAGGCGAGAGGATTTGAACCTCCGGTCCCCGTGAAGGGACAACTCATTAGCAGTGAGTCCCATTCGGCCGCTCTGGCACGCCTCCTGGTGCCCCTCTTCGAGGGCGCCGGTTCCTTTCGAACCGCCGGGACAGAAGATTACACAGCGGGTGACCAATAGGCCAAATCGGCTGGTCAGCGTAGGTGCGAGTCGAACCATTCGTAGATTCTGGTTTGCGCGTCGAGGACCGAGACGTCGTCGAGGGCGGCGGGGTCGAAGCCGGGGTGGTCGGGGCGGTGGTGGAGACCGGGGTAGGTGACCACGAGGGTGGCGACGTCGGCGTGGGCGGCGGCCTCACGCAGGCGGTCGACCTGGTCGGGCGGGGTCAGCGGGTCGTCCTCGCCGAAGAGGCCGAGCCAGGGGGCCTGGAACGCGGGGGCGGCGGCGAGCAGCGCGACGGCCTGCGGGGTGAGCGGGGTTTCGATGCCGGGGGCCGCGACGCTCACGGCCGCGCCGATGCGGCGATTGGTGGCGACGAGGGCGGCGGCGGTGCCGGCCGAGTCGAACCCGAGCACGCCGATGCAGTCGCGGAAGACGCCGTGGCCGGTGAGCCACTCGAAGCAGGCGTCGAAGGCGGCGAACAAGTCGTCACCGAAGATCGGGTGGGTGCTGCCGTTGGCGGGGCGGTGGAAGAGGTCGGGGGCCAGGACGGTCCACCCGTCGTCGGCGAGCGAACGCATGAGTTCCAGCAATGGCTCGGTGAATTCACGTGATTCGTGCAACACCACGATGCCGCCGCGCGCATGCCCGTCGGGTTCTAGCACAGTGAGCGGAACCGTGGTCGTGTCGTGCACAGGGGCGAGATCTCGATAGATGCCCGACATAGGGCCACTGTAGTTGCGCTAGGTAAAAACGAGATAAATCTTTCCCAGGGTCCGATATCCCGGAGATATTCCGGCCGAGTTCCATTCGGTCCCACGCAAGTCCCGATCGGCAAACCAGTCGGCACCCCGGAGCGGTCGCGGGCGAGCGGGACATAGGGTGGAGGGGTGAGCGCGCACATTCGCCCGGACCTCGATGCCATCCCGGCGTACGTCGCCGGCAAGACCCACCCCGGCGCGGTGAAGCTGGCCAGCAACGAGACCACCTTCCCGCCGCTGCCGTCGGTGACCAAGGCCATTGCCGAGGCGGTCGAGCTGTCGCACCGGTACCCGGACAACCACGCCGTCGAATTGCGTGGCGCCCTCGCGGATTTCCTGGGTGTGGAGCTCGAGAACGTGGCGGCCGGCTGCGGCAGCGTGGCGCTGTGCCAGGAGCTGGTGCAGATCACCTGCCGCCGTCCCGAGGACGAGGTGCTGTTCGCGTGGCGCTCGTTCGAGGCGTACCCGATCGTCACCCAGGTGGCGGGCGCCAAGGCGGTGCAGGTGCCGCTGGACAGCGAATTCACCCATGATCTGGACGCTTTGGCGGCGGCCATCACCCCGAACACCCGGGTGGTCTTCGTCTGCAACCCGAACAACCCCACCGGCACCGCCCGCGGCAAGGCGGAGATCGTCGAGTTCCTCGACCGGGTGCCCGCCGACGTGCTGGTGGTGCTGGACGAGGCGTACTTCGAGTACCTGCGGATGCCCGCCGAGGACTTCCCCGACGGCGTCGAGCTGGGCCGCACCCGGCCGAATGTGCTGGTGCTGCGCACGTTTTCGAAGGCGTACGGCCTGGCCGGCCTGCGGGTCGGATACGCGGTCGGCGCGCCCGAGGTGATCACCGCGCTCATGAAGGTGCACATCCCGTTCAGCGTGAGCCGGGTGGCGCAGGCGGCGGCCATCGCGTCGCTGGAAGCGCGGCACGAATTGCTGGAGCGCACCGATGCCGTTGTGGCCGAACGCGATCGCATGCGGGAGGCGTTGCTCGCGGCGGGCTACCGGGTGCCGGTGAGCCACTCCAACTTCGTCTGGCTGCCACTGGGCGACCGCAGTGCCGAGTACGGCGCGGCGAGCACCGAGGCGGGGGTCATCATCCGGCCCTACGGCACCGACGGCGTCCGCGTCACCGCGGGCGACCCGCACGAGAACGACGCCTTCCTGCGCTTCGCCACGGATCCGGAGATCGTCGCTCGTTTCGTCGGCTGACGCTCATTTCGTCGGCTGAACGGCCCGCTACCCGATGCCCAGTCCCGCGGCCATGGTCGGCCAGGAGCGGGGCAGCTCGTCGGCCCAGTAGGGCCAGGAGTGCGTTCCGGTGGGCCGGCGGTCGACCGTGGCCGGGATCGCCAATTGGGCCAGCCGGTCTGCCAATTGGCGGGTGCACATGTCGGCGCCCGCCTCGATGGGCCCGCCGAACAGCACGGCGTTGCGCAGGTCCGGATTGCCCGGGGTGTCGTGCTCCCCGGGCAGCCCGCTGCCGGACGACAGGTAGATCGCCTTGCCGCGCAAGGCTTCCGCTCGGGCCAGCACGTCGTGGTCGGCCCACTGGGGATCGCCGGACGGGCCGAACATATTGTCCGGATCCCCGCCGAAGGTCCCGACCACGGCGCGGGCCTGCGCCTGCCCGAAGTCGGAACTCATTGCGTAGCAACCGCTGTGCGCCGCCACCGCGCGATACAGGCCCGGATTGCGGGTGGCCAGCATCATGGCCGCCTCCGCGCCCATGGAGACGCCCTCCAGGCCGTTCATGCCGTCCCCGCCGAAGCGGGCATCGATGAGCGGCGGCAGCTCGCGGGTCAGGAAGGTCTCCCAGCGATTGGTGCCGAGCTTGGGATCGCTGCGCTGCCAGTCGGTGTAGTAGCTTGCGGGGCCGCCGAGGGTGAAGACCACATTCACGTTCTTGTCGGCGAAGAAGGACAACGCGCCGCCGCGGGCGGTCCAGTTGTTGACATCGGGTGCGGCGCTGCGTCCGTCGAGCATGTAGACGGTCGGACGGGGGCTGTCACGGTGCGCGGGGAGCAGCACCTGCACCTCGACGGTGCGGCCCATGGCCGGGGAGGCGACGAAGACGGCGAGCAGGTTCCCGGCCACGGTCTCGACCCGTTCGATGCGAGCCTGCGGGGGGTGGACCGGATCGAGGCCCGGCGCGGACTCCTCATTGGAGCCGGTCTCCACGGGTGGATCGGTCACGGCGAGTGGGGCTTCGACGGTCGCCGCGCCGGCCAGTAGGGCAGCGCTCGCGAAGGCACCGAACAAGCGACTCGCGATGCGACGGCTGGCCACCCCGCCACATTTACCAGAAACCATCGGTCAGCGTTCAGCAGACGACGTCGATCCACATCTGCCGGTAACCGTCACTCCCCGGCGAGACCGCGTTCCCCACGAGGAAAACCAGATTCGGCAGTCCGCCACCAGCTTTCGCGTGGTGTTGTCGAGGCGGCGATGTGATCGGCGTCGAAGGCGTGCCGCATGGCGAGGGTGCAGGCGGTGATACCCGGGCCGACACCCTCATCCGTCGACGACGATGACCACGCAGGCGGTCTCGGGCTCGAAAGGCCTTATCCACCTGCGGGTTCTCAGCGGAAGCGGAGGGATTTGAACCCCCGGTCGCTTTCACGACGCTCGCTTTCAAGGCGAGTGCATTCGGCCGCTCTGCCACGCTTCCAGGCGATCGATCCTAACTGATGGCGTGTGCGGTCTGCCTCCCACTTCCGATTCGGGTGGACCGGTCAGTCGAGATCGGCTGTCGCGCGGGCGCCGGCGCGGTGGTCGGCGGCCAGGTTCACCAGGTCCAGGGCGGCGGCCACGGCGGCCAGCTGCTGCGGGGTGAGCAGATCCACGAAGCAGCGGCGCACCGCGGCGACATGGCCGGGAGCGGCGGCCCGCAGGCGCCGCAGGCCCTCCTCGGTGAGCTGGGCCAGCACGCCGCGGCCGTCGTCCTCGCAGGCGAGGCGGCGAACCATCTGCTGCGCCTCCATACGGCGGATCTGGTGGGTGAGCCGGCTGCGGGAGGAGAGCACGCCGTCGGCGAGATCACTCATGCGCAGCGCACGGCCGGGCGCCTCGGACAGCTTCACCAGGATGCGGTAGTCGGCGAAGGACAGGTCGCAGTCGCGTTGCAGCTGGCGGTTGAGGTCGGCCATGAGCCGCTGGCTGCCGTCCATGTAGGCCCGCCAGGCGCGCTGCTGCTCCGGGGTGAGCCACCGCGGTTCGGCCGCGGCCCGGCCTCCGGACTCGGCCACCGGCTCGTTGTTGTGACGGCGTTTGATCGCTCCTCCTCAGCTCGCGGCCCGGACGAACGCGTTCCCACAGCAGGATTCCTTCCGCCGGGAAGGCCTAAACGCGATGGGTGGAGATCATGGTCCGGCTCAGGTCGTGCAGGCTGGTGCAGCCCGAAAGTCCCATGGCCGCATCGAAATCCGCGAGCAGGCAGCGCAGCGCGTGGCGCACGCCGTCGGCGCCGGCCAGGCCCAGGCCGTACGCCCAGGGGCGGCCGTAGAGGACGGCCTTGGCGCCCAGCGAGAGCGCGATCATGACATCGGAGCCGGTGCGGATGCCGGAGTCGAACAGCACGTCCGCGCGATCGCCGACGGTGGCCACGATGGTCGGCAGCGCGTCCAGCGCACCGACCGCCCCGTCCACCTGGCGGCCACCGTGATTGCTCACCACCACCGCGTCCGCGCCCGCGTCGACCACCTGGCGGGCGTCGTCGGGGTGCAGCACGCCCTTCACCGCGATGGGCAGTTCGGTCCAGTCCCGCAGCCGGGCGATGTCGGCCGGGCGCAGACCGTGGTTGCCGAACAGTCCGATCCAGGTGAGCACGGCGGCCCGCATCGCCTCCTCGCTCTCCTCCGGCGGGGCGCTGAGCTTGGCGCGGAAGACCGGATCGGACAGATAGTTGGCAATGCCCTTGCCCTGCAGGAACGGCAGGTGACCGAGCTGCAGGTCGCGCGGCCGCCAGCCCAGACTGGGGGTGTCGGCGGTGACGACGATGGCCTTGGCGCCGGACTTCTCGGCGCGCTCGACGAAGGAGCGGGCCAGCTCCATGTCATTGGGCCAGTACAGCTGATACCACCAGTCGCCGGCCCGCGCCCCGACCTCCTCGATGGTGGAGGAGGCGGCGGTGGACAGGCACATGCCGATGCCCAGTTCCCGGGTGACCTCGGCGACCAGGGTCTCGCCGCGCTCGTGCAGCAACCCGAGTACGCCGATCGGCGCGGTGAGAATCGGTGCGGCCAAATGGGTTCCGAGCACGTCCACCGACAGGTCGCGCGCCCCGGGCCCGGTGGCGCCGCGCAAGACGCGCGGCAGCAGCCGGTATCGCTCGAAGGCGGAGAGATTGGCGTGCGCGGTGCGTTCGGTGGACGCACTGCCCGCCACATAAGCGAAGGCCGCCGGATCCAGCACCTCCCGAGCCTTCTCCTCCAGGCCCGCCGCCGTCATGGGTAGCGCCGGGACGATGCCCGCTAGGCCGGAGAGATAGATCTCGTTCTGGAAATCGACGAAACTGCTCATGCCCCCGAACGCTAGTACCTTCCACCCCTGCGCGGAGGGGGTCGAAGTTACTTTCCCCGGGTGTAACCTTGCCGGCCCGGACGATGCCGCGTTATCAGCGTTTCCGCAGCGGCCCGGTTCAGCGCTTGCGGATACGAACCAGGGCACGCGGCGCATCGGTCGCGATGAATCCGGACATCGCCATAGCCGCCAGGATGACCATGCCGCCGAGGACGGCCAGGGTGGTGATCATGGAATCTCCTCTCGAATCCCTCCACTCCACGGTGACGGCCGATGCTGAGAAGATGCTGGGCCCACGCCGAGGACGGCCTGACAGTAATCGGTGAGCTCCGGCCGTACTCTCGTTTTCATGTATGCGGTGACGCTCGACGGTTTCGGTGGGCCCGAGGTCATGAAATGGGCGCAGGTGGACGACCTGCCCGCGCCCGGACCGGGCGAGGTTGCGATCGATGTGGTGGCCGCGGGGGTGAATCGCGCCGACCTGCTGCAGCGACAGGGTTTCTATCCGCCGCCGCCGGGAGCCAGCGAGATCCTGGGCCTCGAAGTGTCCGGGATGGTCGCGGAAGTCGGTCCGGGCGTGCGGGATTGGCGGGCCGGCGATCCGGTGTGCGCGCTGCTGTCCGGCGGCGGCTACGCGGAGCGGGTGGTGGCGCCCGCGACCCAGCTGCTGCCCGTGCCGGAGGGACTGGATGTGGCCGCGGCGGCGGCGCTGCCGGAGGTGGCGGCCACGGTGTGGTCCAACCTGGTGATGACCGCGGGCCTGCACAGCGGGCAGTTGCTGCTGATTCACGGGGGCGGCAGCGGAATCGGCACCCATGCCATCCAGGTGGCGCGGGCGCTGGGCGCGCGGGTCGCGGTCACGGCGGGTTCGCGGTACAAGCTGGACCGGTGCGCGGAATTGGGCGCGACGGTGCTGATCAATTATCGCGAGCACGATTTCGTGACCACGCTGCACAGTGAATATCCGGGCGCGGACATCATTCTCGACAATATGGGCGCGGCGTATCTGGAGCGGAATGTCCAGGCGCTCGCCGAGGACGGGCACCTGGTGGTGATCGGCCTGCAGGGCGGGGTGACCGCGGAATTGAATCTGGGCACGCTGCTGGGCAAGCGGGGATCGATTCACGCCACCAATCTGCGGCGCCGCCCCGAGACCGGGCGCGGATCGAAGTCGGAGATCATCACCGAGCTGCGCCGCCACCTGTGGCCGCTCATCTCCGACGGGACCGTCGTGCCGGTGGTGTCGGCGGAGGTGCCGGTCACCGATGCCGCCCAGGCCCACCGCCTGCTGGACTCCGCCGAGACGGTCGGCAAGGTGATCCTGCAGATTCGCGAGCTCTAGGTGTCCAGTGCCGCCAGCGCGCGGCCCAGCTGGTCGATCTCGAATTTCGTTGTGTAGGGCGCGAGTCCGATGGTCACGGCGCCGCCTTCGTCATTGACGCCCAGCGCGTCGAGCAGGCGGCTGCCGCCGTGGGAGCCGCTCAGCGTGCCGATACGGGCGTCGGCCAGCTTGGCCGAGACCTTCTCCGCCTGCGTGCCCGAGATGGTGAAGCTCACCGTCGGGATGCGGGTGGAGGCCCGGCCGATGACGGTCAGGTTGGGGATGGTGTCGAGCACGGACATCAGGTGCTCGAAGAGATGGTCGTGATAGTCCTGCAGGGACGTGATCGACATTTCCAGGCGCTCGCGCCGGGTGCCCTCGGCGCGCTCGTCGAGCGAGGCCAGGTAGTCGATGGAGGTGGTGAGGCCGGCCAGCAGGGCGTACTGGTGGCCGCCCACCTCGAGCCGTTCCGCGCCCTTGGCGTAGGGGTTCAGCGACATGGACGGGATGCGGTCCAGGAACGCCGGATCGCGGAAGACCAGCGCGCCGATCTGCGGACCGCCCCAGGCGGGCGCGCTCAGCGCGATCACATCGGCATTGAGTTCGTCGATGTCGAGCAGCGCGTAGGGCGCGGCGCCGAAGCAGTCGGCGACCAGCAGCCCGCCGACCTCGTGCACGCGGTCCGCGGCCACCCGCACCGCGGGCGCGGAGCCGACGATGGGTGAGGCGGCGGTCAGCGCCACCAGCCGGGCGGTGGGTCCGATGAGCTCCTCGAACTGCCAGGCCGGCATCTCGCAGGTCTCGATCTCCACTTCCGCCCAGCGCACGTGCGCGCCGTAGCGATTCGCTATCCGCAGCCACGGCGCCACATTCGCCTCGTCATCCAGACGCGACAGCACGATCCCGGTGCCCAGACCCAGCCGGGAGCTCAGCGATTCGGCCAGCCAGGCCAGCAGCACCGCGCGATCGGGCCCGAGCACCACGCCCGCCGGATCGCCGCCGACGAGATCGGCGACGGCCTCGCGCGCGGCCTCCAGGATCGCGGCGCTGCGTTTGGCGGCGCCGTGCCGATTGCTGTGCGAGAAGGCGGAGGTCCGGAAACCTGTTGAGACGGCCCGGGATACCGAATCCGGGACCAGCATGCCCGCTTGCGGGTCGAGGTGGATCCAGCCGTCGCCCAGGGACGGTATGAGGCCCCGCACCCTTGCGACGTCGTAAGTCATGGTGGCCACTCTAAAGGGAGAGGGCACAACAGGGTAACGGTAGGGAGGGAAGCACCCTACGAGGACCAGGACGACCAGCGCCTACCGTACAAACTGGACGGGACTGTGTTTGATCTGCCCCTCGACCTGTCCCTTCGTGTCACATCTTCGGCGTGTTACGAACTTGGGGTGGCGCTGGGCAGGTTCGGTCGCATTGGGCAGGATGAGGGCATGACGCAATCGGATGGGGTTCCGGAATCCATCGTCGTGATCGGTCCCGAGGGAAAGCCGCTGTTCATCCCGGCGGCGGCGCAGATCGGCGGGGACCCGGTGGAGATCACCGGACAGGTTGTCGGTGAGGATCTTTCAGGCGAGTCGGGCGACGCGCACGACAAAGAGGAGTCGCTCGCCGACATGGTGGAGCAGCCCGCGAAGGTCATGCGCATCGGCACCATGATCAAGCAGCTGCTCGAGGAGGTCCGGCACGCACCGCTGGACGACGCCTCCCGCACCCGGCTGCGCGAGATCCACCGCACCTCCATCCGCGAGCTGGAAACCGGCCTGGCCCCCGAACTCCGCGAGGAGCTGGAGCGGCTGGCGCTGCCCTTCACCGACGACACCGTCCCCTCCGACGCGGAACTGCGCATTGCCCAGGCCCAGCTGGTGGGCTGGCTGGAGGGCCTGTTCCACGGCATCCAGACCGCGCTGTTCGCTCAGCAGATGGCCGCGCGCGCCCAGCTCGAGCAGATGCGTCAGGCGCTGCCCCCGGGCATGAGCCACGGCGACGCCCGCGGGCAGCAGAATCCGGGCGGCGGCCAGTACCTCTGACGACGTGGCCGTGGGCAGCCCTGCCGCCGAGATGTCCGCGTCGGCGGCAGGTTCTGCGCGCAATGCGATAGCAATTAGATAAGGTCGGGTGCTGTGCCTGCTGCTGCTCCCCCCGACTCGGCGATGACCGACGTGCGCCCGGACCATGAACCGGTGCCGCTCGTGTCGGACTCCCAGTCCTTCGGTCGCGCATTCAAGGATTTCCGCGACGGATTCTCCCAGCGTGAACTGTGGCTGGCGCTGGGCTGGCAGGACATCAAGCAGCGGTATCGGCGCTCGGTGCTGGGTCCGTTCTGGATCACCATCGCCACCGGTTTGCAGGCGGCCGCGATGGGTGTCCTCTACGCCACCCTCTTCGGGCAGTCGCTGAGTTCCTATCTGCCCTACGTGACCGTCGGCTTGATCGTCTGGAATGTGATCAATGCCAGCATTCTCGAGGGCTCGGATGTCTTCATCGCCAATGAGGGCCTGATCAAGCAACTGCCATCGGCGCTGAGCGTGCACGTGTACCGCCTGGTGTGGCGGCAGTTCCTGTTCTTCGCGCACAACCTGATCATCTACGTGGTGATGGTGGCCGCCTTCAGCATCTGGCGGCACCTGCACTGGTCGGCCCTGCTCGCGATTCCGGGTCTGCTGCTGCTGTTCCTCAATGCCATCTGGGTGACGATCGTGTTCGGCATCTTCAGCACCCGCTACCGCGATCTGGCGCCGATCCTGGGCAGCACCACGCTCATGCTGTTCGTCCTCACCCCGGTCATGTGGAAGACCTCGGCGCTGTCGGGCGCCGCGAGCGATCGCGCCAAGCTGGCCGAGCTCGTCCCCACCTTCCACTATCTGGAGATCGTGCGCGCCCCCCTGCTGGGCGACCCGATCCACCTGCGCAGCTGGGTGGTGGTGCTGTCGATCACCATCGTCGGCTGGATAGTCGCGATACTGGCTATGAAGAAGTTCCGTTCCCGAGTCCCCTACTGGGTGTGAAGGCTCAATGACCGACCATGTGAGTATCGAGACCCAGAACGCGTGGGTGGAATTCCCGATCTTCGACGCCAAATCCCGATCGCTGAAGAAGGCGGTGCTCGGTTCGGCCGGCGGCGCCATCGGGCGCAATCAATCCGATGTGGTGGTCGTCGAGGCGCTGCGGGATATCTCGCTGTCGCTGAAGGAAGGCGATCGTGTGGGCCTGGTCGGCCACAATGGCGCGGGTAAATCCACACTGCTGCGGCTGCTTTCGGGCATCTACGAACCGACCCGCGGCAGCGCCCGCATCCGCGGGCGGGTGGCTCCGGTCTTCGATCTCGGCGTGGGCATGGACCCGGAGATCTCCGGCTACGACAACATCGTCATTCGCGGCCTGTTCCTCGGGCAGACCCGCAAGCAGATGCTCGCCAAGATCGACGAGATCGCCGAGTTCACCGAATTGGGTGACTATCTGGCGATGCCGCTGCGCACCTACTCGACGGGTATGCGAGTGCGCCTGGCCATGGGCGTGGTCACCTCCATCGATCCGGAGATCCTGCTGCTCGACGAGGGCATCGGCGCGGTCGACGCGGAGTTCATGAAGAAGGCCCGCATCCGGCTGCAGGAATTGGTCTCGCGCTCGGGCATTCTCGTCTTCGCCAGCCACTCCAATGAATTCCTGGCCCAGCTGTGCGATTCCGCGATGTGGATCGATCACGGGCAGATTCGCATGCAGGGCGGCATCGAGGATGTCGTGCGAGCCTACGAGGGCCCGGAGGCGGGTGATCACGTGGCGCAGGTGCTGCGGGATCTGGAACGTGAACGTGAACCGGAACGGAATCCCGCATGAGTGCACAGTCCACCACCGTGTACGGCGATGAGGCGCGCATCGTCGCCATCGTGGTCACCCATAAACGCCGGGAACAGCTGGCCGAGTCGCTGAAGGTGCTGGGCAGCCAGACCCGGCAGATCGACCACCTGATCGTGGTGGACAACGGCAATGAGGCCGAGGTCGGCGAGCTGGTGAAGCAGCAGCCCATGGAAACCACCTACGTCGGTTCGGAACACAATCTGGGCGGCGCGGGCGGGTTCGCGCTCGGCATGCTGCACGCGCTGACCATGGGCGCGGACTGGGTGTGGCTGGCCGATGACGACGGCCGCCCCGAGGGACCGGACGTGCTCGCCACGCTGTTCGATTGCGCCGAGCGGCACGAGCTGGTCGAGGTGTCGCCGGTGGTGGCCGATATCGACGACCCGGATCGGCTGGCGTTCCCGCTGCGCCGGGGCGTGGTGTGGCGGCGGCTGCGGTCGGAGCTGGGTGACGAGGACTTCCTACCCGGGATCGCCTCGCTGTTCAACGGGGCGCTGATCTCGGCCGAGGCCGTGGACAAGATCGGCGTCCCGGATCTGCGGCTGTTCGTGCGCGGCGACGAGGTGGAGGTGCACCGGCGGCTGGTGCGCTCGGGGCTGCCGTTCGGCACCTGCCTGCAGACCGCGTACCTGCACCCGAACGGGTCGGCCGAGTTCAAGCCCATCCTGGGCGGGCGCATGCACACCCAGTACCCGGACGATCCGATCAAGCGGCACTTCACCTACCGCAACCGCGGCTACCTGATGGCGCAGCCGGGCATGCGAAAACTGTTGCCGCAGGAGGTCGCCCGTTTCGGATGGTTCTTCCTGGTCCAGCAGAAGGATCCGGCCGGGCTGATGGAGTGGCTGCGCCTGCAGCGGATGGGCCGCCGCGAGCAGTTCGACAAGCCGAAATCCTGACCGGAAAATACGTTGCGCCGACGGGGACAGCCTGACAGGGTTGTCCCCGTTCTTGTTGGGCGCGGTCACCTCGGTGGCGGCATGAGGAGAGATGGGAGGTGGGGTTACGTGACGACGGCAGTGCGGATTGCCGTGCCCGGGCGAGTGTTCGCCCCACGCGCATCCACCTCGAATTCCTCTCGCTGAGTCCGCGATTCGGGCTCGGCCCGTCAAAGGACTCCACATATGGCTCCGGTCGATTTCGACCTGCTCGTTCCCTACGGCTGGAACGCCGCCCTCGCCGCCGACTACCGGCCGCTGCTGGGTGACGATCTGATTCCGGCCCGCGTGATCCGGATGGATCGCAGTGAATGCGACATCGCCGCACCGCTTCCCACTGCCGACTACCAGAGCCGCCTGACGGCCGCGGTGGTGCGGGCCCGGCTCCCCCGCTCGGATTCCGAGGTCAGCGGGCTGTGCACCGGCGACTGGGTGGCCATCGACGCCGGGCGCACCGTGCGCGCCCTGCTGCCGCGCCGCACCGCCATCGTCCGGGCAGCCGTGTCCGGGCAGCCCGATGCCCGCGCGAAATCGGCCAATCAGGTGCTGGCCGCGAATGTGGACACCGTGCTGGTGTGCACCGCCGGCGACGGGGATGTCGATCTCGGGCGCATCGAGCGGCTGCTCGCACTGGCCTGGGAATCCGGCGCCCAGCCGACCGTGGTGCTCACCAAAGCCGATCTGGCGCACGATATTCCGATCGAGGACGTCCGAGCCGCCGCGCCGGGCGTCACCGTGGTGGCGGTCAGCGCCACGGGTGGTGTCGGTATGGATGTGCTGGCCTCGCTGCTCTCCGGCACGGTGGCATTGATCGGGCCCTCGGGCGCGGGCAAATCCACTCTCGCCAACGCGCTGCTCGGCGCGGAAGTCTTCGCCACCAACGCGGTTCGCGAGGGCGACAAGCGCGGCCGCCACACCACCGTGCATCGCGAACTGCGGCCACTGGCCGGCGGCGGCACCCTCATCGATACCCCGGGGTTGCGGTCGGTCGGGCTCTGGGACGCCGCCGAGGGGCTCGGGCGGACCTTCAGCGATATCGAATCCCTCTCCGGGCAATGCCGTTTCACCGATTGCTCGCACGCGAGCGAGCCGGGGTGCGCGGTGCTGGCGGCGATCGAATCCGGCGCGCTGCCCCGGCGTCGGCTGGACAGCTACCGCAAGCTGAGCCGCGAGAACGAATGGCTGGCCGCCCGCAGCGACGCGCGCATGCGCGCCGAGCGGGCGAAGGTGTGGAAGCAGATCAACAAGGACCAGCGCCGCCTGTACCAGGAGCGCGGCGGCAAGCAGCGCTGACCGGATCAGTAGGTTGGTGGGATGAGTGCCGATCTGTTGCCGGAGCGCGGTCCAGTGGCCGTGCGGCGGTGGGTCGCGGGTCGGTTGCGGGCGCTGCCGGGGAGCATCGGCTATTTGCTGGTCGGCGGCGCTACCGGCGTGGCGGCCACATTCGCCACGGTCGGTTTGTTCGTGGTGGCGGCCACCAGCCTCGGCGGGGTGGGCATTCCGGCGATTCCCGAATACCTGCGGCTGATCCGGCCGCTGACCGAATTCGAACGGCGGCGGGCGGGCAAGCGGCTGGGCGCGCCGATCGTGGTGGCGTATCGGCCGATGACCGGCGGGCTGCGGCAACGGCTGGCCGGCGCCTTCCGGGATCCGGCGAACGGCCGGGATATCGCGTGGCTGTGCGTGCACGGGGTGCCCGGCATGGTGGTGGCGTTGTTCTCGATCGGACTGCCGTGGGGTGTGCTGAATCAGCTGGCGATTCCGGTGTATTGGCAGCTCGTGCCGCCGGGCACCGTCGACAGCTTCGGCTTCGTGGTCGATTCCTGGCCGCTGGCCGGGCTCAGCGCCCTCATCGCGATTCCCTTGGCGGCCCTGGTGCTCCGGCTGCCCACGGTGGCCCGCTGGCAGGCGCTGCTGGCACGGACGCTGCTCGGGCCGGCGCCGGGCACCGAGCTCGCGGTGCGGGTGGCGGAGTTGACCGCCACCCGGGCCGCCGCGCTCGACGCGCACGGGGCGGAACTGCGGCGCATCGAACGGGATCTGCACGATGGCGCGCAGGCGCGGATCGCGGCGGTCATCATGCAGCTCGGGCTGGCCGACCAACTGCGCGAACGGGATCCGGCCGCATCGTCCGACCTGGTACGCAAGGCGCAGGACACCGCGGAGGCCGCCCTGGCCGAACTCCGGGACGTGGTGCGGACGGTGTATCCGCCGGTGCTCGCGGATCGTGGTCTGGCGAGCGCGATCTCGGCGCTGGCCGCGCGCTCCCCGATTCCCGTCGAACTCGCTTTCGGCGGCACTGTCGCGCTGCGCCCGGGCACGACCCAGGTACCGGATTCGAGCAGATCGGGGCCACGCTGGCCCGCGGCCGTCGAGGCGGCCGCGTATTTCGTCATCTCCGAGACGATCACCAACGCGACCAAACATTCCGGGGCCGAACATCTTCGGGTTTCCCTCGGAGGCGATGCCGGACTGCTGACCGTCGAGGTCCTGGACGACGGGGCCGGCGGGGCGCGGGAGACCGAAGGCGGCGGGCTGGCCGGAATCCGGCGGCGAGCCGAGGCGCTGGACGGGCGGATGCTGCTCAGCAGTCCGGCGGGTGGGCCTACCGTGGTACGAGTGGAGCTGCCGTGCGGGTCGTGATCGCCGAGGATGATGCCCTGCTGCGGGAAGGGCTGGCGCTGCTGCTGCGGACGGCGGGGATCGAGGTGGTCGCCGCGGTCGACAATGCGGACGATTTTCTCGCGGTGGTGACCGCCGATCGGCCCGACGCCGTGGTCGTGGATGTGCGGCTGCCGCCCACCTTCACCGATGACGGACTGCGAGCCGCGGTGCGGGCCCGCGAGATTCACCCCGGCCTGCCGGTGCTGGTGCTCTCGGCCTGGGTCGAGGACAGCTATGCCGCCGAACTGCTCGGCGATGGGGCCGGCGGGATCGGATACCTGCTCAAGGAGCGGGTCGGGAAGGTGGATCGGTTCCTGGATTCGCTGCGGCGGGTCGCCGAGGGCGGGACCGCCATGGATCCGGAGGTGATCTCGCAGCTGCTGGTGCGGCGCAAGACCGACGATCCACTGGCCGCGCTCACCCCGCGCGAACGCGAGGTGCTGGCACTCATGGCCGAGGGGCTCGACAATGCGACCATTGCCGAGCGCCTCGTGGTCACCGAAGGTGCTGTGCTCAAACACATTCGGAGCATCTTCGCCAAGCTGGGGCTGTTCGCCGACGAGGTGGGCCACCGGCGGGTGCTGGCCGTGCTCACCTATCTGAATGCCGGATGATCAGTCGTCGCGACAGGTGAGGTCGGCGGCGGGCAGGGCGCCGTCGGCCAGGTAGGTGTTGACGGCGTCGTACACGCAGGAATTCGGGTAGCGGCCGAGGATCGAGTGGATGGCGACGTCCTGCAACGTGACCATGCGAGAGCCGGTGAGCGCCCGGTGCATGGCGAGCGCACCGCCGTAGTTGGTGCGGGTGTCGCCGGTGGCCTGGATGATCAGGTTCGGCACCGAATTGCCCAGCGCGGTGGGGGGTTCGGCGGGCGGCGCCCAGAACGCGCACGGCGTGATGTTGTTCGCCATCGCGCCGAAGATCGGCTGGGTGGCGCGGGAGGCCTCGATGTTGCGCCGGTACCAGTCGGGGTCGCGGGGTGCGCCGACATCGCCGCAGAGGATTGCCATCTGGGGTGACATGTCGCGCGGCTGCGCGCGCAGCATCATGGCCAGCTTGCCCGCCAGATCCTCGTCCGGCCGCACCGGTTTCCCGGCGGCTGCGTCGGCCAGCTCCCGGATCTGTTGCGCGGCAAGACCGTAGTCGTGCGGTGAATTGAAGGCGATGTACAGCACCAATGGCAGGGAATGCGCGTCGAGGTCGTAGTCGCCGATCCGGATCGGCTGGGCGGCAGCGTGTTCGATCAGCCGCTCGACCAGGCCACGCACGGCCGCACCGGTGGTGCCGAGGTGATATTCGTCGTCGCGCTGTGCGGTCCAGGCCGCCCAGGCATCGAGCGCGGCCTCGTTGGGCGAGCCCATGTCCTGCACTATGCCGACCGCACCGTAGCGGTCCGGGTCCACGCTGCCGTCCAGCACCATGCGGTCGGAACGTTCCGGGAACATCTGCATGTACACCGCACCCAGATAGGTGCCGTAGGAGGTGCCCACATAGCTGATCTTGGTTTCGCCGAGCACCGTACGAATCACGTCCATGTCCCGGGCGGTATTGCGAGTCGTGAAGTGCGGCAGGCGATCTCCTTCCGCGGTGGCGCAGCGGGCCGCCAGATCGGCTTGGTCGGCGACGGATTCGGCGAACCCCTCGGCATCGATACCGGCGAACTGCAGGCCGAAGCCGTGCGGCCAGTGGCAGTTCACCGCCGAGGAGCGGCCGACACCGCGCGGGTCCATCCCGATCAGGTCGTAGCGGGCGCGGACCTCGGGGGTCAGCGCCTTGCTCGTCTCCACGAAGTAATCCAGGCCCGCTCCGCCGGGACCGCCCGGGTTGGACAATATGACACCACGTCGCTGGGCCGGATCCGTCGCGGGAATGCGCGAGATGGCGACGGTGATCGTGCGGCCCTGCGGCTCGGCGTAATTCAGCGGCACGGTGACATCGGCACACCGCGCACCCATGTCGTCCAGGCCCGGCGCATCGCAGGGCTTCCAGGTGAGCGTCTGGTGGTAATAGCCGTCCAAGGACTCGGCCGCGACGGCGCGATCGGCGACGGCGGTCGTCGTGCAGGCGACCGCGCCGACGAGTCCGGTGACCGCGATGGCCACCCCAACATTTCGGGCCCAGGCCACTGGATGTCGAAGCACGAATGGTCTCCTCATCGTGAACAGATGGCGGCATCGAACAGCGTCGACACCGCGTCGTCGCCGGCCTCGTCGGCCGCGAGCTGATTGACGGTCACCACGACGGCGGTGCCGTCGGCGGCCACACCGTTGCGGGTGCCGAAGCCGGGAATGCTGCCGCCGTGGCCCCACACCTGTGTGCCGCAGGAGACCGGGTGGTGGATCAGGCCGAGTCCGTAGCCGGAACCGGGTTCGCCACGGTCCCAGGGGACGGTCTGTTTCATCTCGTCCAATTGCGCGGCGGGCAGCAGTTTCCCGGCGAGCAGGGCGGTGAAGAATCGGTTCAGGTCGGCGGGGGTGGCGACCATCGCGCCCGCGGTGTCGGCCCAGGACGGGTCCAGATCGGTGAAATCGATACGCTTGCCGTCGGTTTCCTGATACCCCCGCGAATGCGGGCCCCGAATGCCGGTCTCCCGTGCGTCCGGGAAGTAGGTGTCGCGCAGACCCAGCGGTTCCAGGATGCGGTTGACGATCTCGGTGGCCGCCGGGCGGCCGGTGACCTTTTCGATCAGCAGGCCCAGCACGATGTAGTTGGTGTTGGTGTAGACCGAGCGCGCGCCGGGCTCGAAGCGCGGCGGCATGGACATGGCGATGCGCACCAGGTCCGCGGGTTCGTAATGGCCCCAGCGGATTCCCTCGGTGTCGGCCGCCAGCTGCGGGGAGCCGGGCACGGGGACCCGCTCGGGTCGGCCGCCCGCCAGGTAGTCGGGCAGGCCGCTGGTGTGCTGCAGCAGCTGGCGGACCGTGACGCGGTTGCCGTCGTTGCCATTGCCCCGCACCACACCCGGCAGGTAGCGCTCGATCGGAGCGTCCAGTTCGACCTTGCCCTCGCCGGCCAGTTGCAGCACCACGGTGGCGACGAAGGTCTTGGTATTGCTGCCGATCCGGACCCGGGCATTGTCGGGGATGGGTGCGCCGGTGCCCAGGTCGCCCGTGCCCGCGGTGAGGACGTGATGGCCGGCGGGGCCGTCGATGACGACCTGCGCGCCCGGGAAGCCGCTACGGATCACGGTGTCGAGGGCCTGCGTGACGGTGCGGTACAGCTCCTTGCGGGCCGGCTCACCGCTTCCGGTTTCGGTGCCGCACGCCTGGGCCGCCAGTACCGCCAGCACTCCGAAACCGGCCAGCACGACGCGGCCACGCGGCCGCCGCAATGCGCTCATGGAAGACATTCCTCCTGTTCAGGCCGGGGTTATCCGGCCGGTTCGAGCCTAGGAACGCGGGGGCCGGCGGCCCATGCCCCGCGCACCCCGATCGAGGTCGCGCCCGGTACCGCGACGGAGGTGGTGCCAGCGCTACCTATATGCACCTTGTTGCATATAGGTCATTTCTCACCTACTGTTCGAGTTGCGAGAATTTCCGCCCCACTCGGCCTCCGAGACGCGGATGATCGAACCCGGGGCGACACACAGCAGACGGGAGCGGACTATGACCGACGCATCGAAGCAGCTGGCGGGCCGGACCATGATCATGTCGGGCGGGAGTCGCGGCATCGGGCTGGAGATCGCCAAGCGGGCGGCGGCCGACGGCGCGAACATCACCATCATCGCGAAAACCGATGCGCCACATCCGAAATTGCCCGGCACCATCCATACCGCGGCGGCCGAGCTGGAGCAGGCGGGCGGCACCGTGCTGAAGTACCTCGGCGATGTGCGCGACGACGAGGCCGTGGCGGACGCGGTCCAGCAGACCGTCGCGCGCTTCGGCGGCATCGACATGGTGGTGAACAATGCCTCGGCCATCGATCTGTCCCCCACCGAGTCCCTGCCGATGAAGAAGTACGACCTCATGCAGGACATCAACTGCCGCGGCAGTTTCCTGCTGTCCAAGCTCAGCATCCCGGCGCTGCGGGAATCCGCCGAGGCCGGTCGCAATCCGCACATCCTCACCCTGTCGCCGCCGCTGAACCTGGATCCGAAGTGGGCGGGCACGGCGCTGGGCTACACCATCGCCAAGTACGGAATGTCGCTCACCACACTGGGTTTGAGCGAGGAACTGCGCAAGTACGGGATCGGCGTGAACTCGCTGTGGCCGCGCACCACCATTGCCACCGCGGCGGTGCAGAACCTGCTCGGCGGCGAGGAGATGGTGGCCACCTCCCGCACGCCGGACATCTACGCCGACGCCGCCTACCTGGTGCTCACCTCGCCCGCCAAGGACACCACCGGCAACTTCTTCATCGACGACGAAGTCCTTGCGGCACACGGCATCACCGATCTCGACAAGTACCGGGTGGTGCCCGGCGACGGCCCGCTCACCACGGACCTGTTCCTCTGACCTCGATCGGCTACCTCGGCTGAGCGAGCTCAGCCGAGGGGGACGGTCCGGAGCAGCCCGACCGCCGCTGAGACGAAACATGGCCCGGGACACGGGGTCCCGGGCCATGGTCAGGCGAATATCCTGGTCGCTAGTCGATTCCGTAGAGGCGTTCCCAGTTCTCGCGGCTGGTGAGTTCCGGCATGGCGGCTCGCCAGCGGCGCTGCAGGTCGGGGAGCTCCCTGCGCAGCTGCCGGAGCACGCGGATGGTGCGGAGCAGCAGGCGGCGGGCGGTTTCCTTGTCGCGCACACGGACCCGGACGCCGGACTGGGAGGCGTCGGTGACGACCACGTGGTTGAACAGGCCGACGTGCCACCAGTGCGCGTCCTCGCGGGTGACCGCGACCGGGCCGGGGATGACGCGGCCGGTCCACTGGCTGAGGGCGCGCTTGTAGAGCACCAGCAGCGGGTGGCTCGGCTCACCACCGGCGCGGCGAACGTGAAGGTGCGCGTTCGGAACCGGGGAGGTGGCGGCCGGATGCTTGACCGTCTCCGGGTAGTCCGAGCGCGAGCCGCGGGCCTTGGCCAGCGCCTCGATGCCGCCGTCGCGCAGGATCTCCGGACCTCGCAGGTAGTCCTCGATGCCCTGCAGGGTGGTGTGCGCCAGGCCGTACTGCATGCCGACCAGGTACTCTCCGATCTCCCGGAGCAGCTGGCGGGTAATGGATTTCCCGTCCAGGTCGTGGTGCAGCGAGGACACGATGAGCGAGTTGCGCGAGGAGAAGTAGCGCGCCCAGTCGTCGAAGTCCTTCCAGTAGAAGTCGGCGTGCCATACCGCGGCGTTGGGCAGGGTGACGGTGACGAAACCGTTCTCCCGCGCGCGCAGGCCGTATTCCACGTCGTCCCACTGGAAGAAGATCGGCACCGGCAGCCCGATCTTCTTGACCACCTCCGCCGGGATGAGGCAGGTCCACCAAGCCTGGTAGCCGGCGTCCACGCGGCGTTCCTGGTGCTTCTTGAGCATGCTGGTGTTGCGCAGCGCCTTGGCAACCTTCTGGCCGTGGCGCAGCTTGCCCAGATTCGTCTCCTCCGCACCGACATTCAGGTAGTCGGGGTTGAACAGGAACAGCATCTGCGCGCCCACCAGGGTGGGTTCCACGGTCAGATTGGCGAAGGCGTTGAGCCGCAGCACCGTTTCCGGCTCGCACAGGATGTCGTCGTCCATGAGGATGACGTCGGCGTGCTCGTTGGCGCCCGACACCTCGTAGAGGCCGCGCGTGAAGCCGCCCGCGCCACCGAGATTCGGCTGCCGGATGTAGCGCAGCTTGTCGCCGAACTTCGGCCGGGTCTCGGTGAACAGCGTCTGGTCCTGCACCAGGTCGGTGCCCTGGTCGACCACGTAGACGGCGTCGATGAGCGACAGCACCGTGGGATCGGAGGCCAGGGCCGCAACGGTAGCGGCGCAGTCCGGGGCGCGGTTGAAGGTGCAGATGGCGATGGCCACCGGGCGCACCTGCTCGGGCGCGGCCGCGGTCCACTCCAGATCGGTGATCACGGCCTCGCCGCCGAGGGCCTCGATCTCCAGCCACAGCGCGCCGCCGTCGATGTACATGTCCAGCGGTGCGCGCAGCACCACCCGTCCGGTCTCCTTGACCACCGCCGTGTCGACCACCCGGCGGTGCCCGGCGATATCGGAGGCGGCCAGCCGGATCCGTACCTTGCCGGTCGCCTCGAGGGTCATGCCGACCTCGACCTCGGTGACCTTGGTCCAGCGCTGCCAGTAGGCGGCGGCGAAGCGCCCGAAGTAGGTGTTGGTGTTGACCGACGCACCCTTTTCCAGGCGTAGCGTCTGCCGTTCGCGGGTGACCTTGCCCTTGGCCGCCGCGTACAGGTCGTCACTGATCTTCGGCGCGGGTCCGCAGAAGATACCGCGGGCCAGCACCAGCCGCTCCGGCGCGGGCTGTTCCGCGCGCAGAGTGGTGGGAGCTTCCTCAGCGTTCTCCCGGTCCTCGGTTTCGGTCACGGCCTGCCCAGCCGACGCATCCATGAATCCCTCGACATCCTTTGAATACTTAAGACACCGGCTCATCCGACGTGGTCGCACCGCCACTGTCACTGTCTTGCTCGGCGGGGCGAGAATATCAGTGCCTATTGGCCTCCGCTGCGCTCCGGCTGTTCGCGGCCCTGCAAGCTCGATTCTGCCCTCCTCCGCTCCTCCGCTTCGCTCCCCCGCTCCAAGCGCGGGGAGGCGGAGCGCAGTCCAGAATCGAGCCGGGCCGCGAACCTTTTGGCGATCAAGCGTTATTCGCTCCCGAAGCCGGCTTGGTGAAGACGAATTTCCCGTAGGCCCAGAATCGGAAGCCCATGGCCACCGCCTGGCCGATGAGTGTCCCGGAAACGTTGTCCGCCAACGGACTGTCCAGTCCGAGAACGTAGCGTGAAAATCCGAGACACCCCAGCTGCAGGCCGATGGCCAACACATTCAGCAGCGCGTAGACGAGGATGTGCCGCGCCCCGGTATCGCCCCGGTGGTCGGAGTAGGTCCACCACTTGTTGCCGAAATAGGTGACCACCGTGGCCACCCCGATGGAAATGATCTTGGCGACCAGCGGGGCGTGGAAGAGCGGGCCCTCGCCGCCGACGAAGACCAGCAGGTTGTAGGTGCCCGCATCGACCACGAAGCCGATCGCGCCGACCACCAGAAATGCCCCGCCCCGCTGTAGCAGGGCCCGGACCTTGCCGGTCAGAGAGGCATTCGGGGTGGGTTCATCCACCGCCGTGGACTCGTTCGCAGGCACCGGCCGACGGTACCGCAACCCGCCGCACCCCTATACCTGTGAAGGTCGGGTACCCTCCCGGTGTTCATATTCGCCTCCGATCAGAGGATTGACCGGGTGGACTCCACCGAGCTTCGTATTGCCGCCATTGTGCCGTGCCACAACGAAGAGGCCGCCGTCGCGAAGGTCGTCACCGACCTCAAGGCTGCCGTCCCGGGCATAGTCGTCTACGTCTACGACAACCTGAGCACGGACGCCACCGCCGACAAGGCGCGCGCGGCTGGGGCGATCGTGCGGACCGAGAACCGCAAGGGCAAGGGCAATGTGGTGCGGCGGGCCTTCGCCGACATCGAGGCCGATGTGTACCTGATGGTCGACGGCGACGATACCTACGACGCCGCCGCGGCCCCCGAGATGATCCGCACCCTGCTGGCGGGCCCGTACGACCACGTGCTAGGGGTGCGCCGCGAGGTCGAGGCCGGCTCGGCGTACCGGGCCGGGCACGAGACCGGCAACAAGATCCTCAATGGCGTGGTGGGCAAGGTCTTCGGCGAGAACGTCGAGGACATGCTCAGCGGCTACCGGGTCTTCTCGCGCCGATTCGTGAAGTCGTTCCCGGCGGTATCGCGGGAGTTCGAGATCGAGACCGAGCTGACCGTGCACTCCCAGCACCTGGGGGTCCCGCAGACGGCGGTTCCGGTCGGATTCCGTGATCGGCCCGCGGGCAGCGAGTCCAAGCTGCGCACCTACAGCGACGGCTTCAAGATCCTGCGCCTGATCATCGGCCTGGCCCGGCACGAGCGGCCGGTCGCCTTCTACGGCCTGTTCGGCACGCTGGCCTGGATCGTCTCGGTCATTCTCATCACGCCGATCGTGATCGAGTTCTATGAGATTCACCAGGTCCCGCGGTTCCCGACGCTGTTCCTCGGCTTCACGCTGCTGCTGCTCGGCAGCCTGGCCTGGACCGCCGGCCTGATCCTGGACGGCATCCGCCGCTCCCGGCACGAGGCCGCCCGCCTGATGTACCTGCGTTATTCGGCGGTCGGCGAGACCGGCCCCGATACCCGGCCGGGCAGTTCGCCGCGATGACGGTGCGGCTTGCCGGGCAGAATCCCGACGGCAAAGCAGAATCGGACACCGTGGTTACCGAAGTGAACGACAGCACGACCATCACGGCACCGGCACCGGCCGCTCCCGCGCCGAAGACGGCCGGGCTGCGGCGTGCGGTGATCGGCATCGAGCGGCGGTTCGGTTCGGCCGCCGTGGTTTTCGTGCTGATCACCGGCATCTTCGGTGCGGTGTGGTCGGTGCTGACGCCCCCGTTCTGGGGCCACGACGAGATCACCCAGTTCGGCCGGGCCTATCAGGTCGCGCACGGCGGCTTCCTGCCCGAGAAGATCCATGACGATCGCGGGCCGGCGTGGGGCGGCGACGTGCCGCTCAGCATCGACGCGCTGATGAGCTACGCCTTCCACGACTATCAGGACAACCCGGATGAGCCGGAGCCCATGGTCGAGGATCCGCACGTCTACGACCAGTTGGGCGGGGCCGCGGTCTCCGATCGGACCAAGCAGGTGTGGTTCACCAATACCGCGGCCTACTCCCCGGTTCCGTATCTGCCGTCCGCCGCGGGCATCCGCATCGCCGAGACCTTCGACCTCAGTGTCGGCGGCATGGTGCTGGCCACCCGCTGGGCCGGGCTGATCGCCTACCTGGTGATCGTCGGTTTCGCGCTGCGCGTGCTGCGCGGCCACCGGGTGCAGTGGCTGGCCTTCACCGTCGCGGTGCTGCCCATCGCGCTGTTCCAGGCCGGGACCGTCACCGCGGACACCGTCACCAATGCGCTGGCCCTGCTGGTGTCGGCGCTGGTGGTGAAGGGCCTGTTCCTCGGCGAGCGACTGACCCGGCCGGAGACGGTGGCCGCGCTGGCCACCACCGTGCTGCTGCCGGTGTGCAAGCCGACCTACGTCCTGATAGCCATGCTCACCGTGCTGATCCCGGTGCGCCGCTTCGGCTTCGGCGGCACCGAGCGGATCGCCGTGTGGCAGCGGGTGCTGCCGTGGGCGGCCGCGGGCGTCGGCGCGATCTCGTTCGCGGTGTGGATGAAGATCGCCGCCCCGACCGGTGACGGCATGAGCCTGATGCGGCCCGAGAAGCAGTGGGGCACTGTGCGTCCGGGCGACCAGCTGCACGGCATCCTCACCGACCCGTTGCACTTCCTGCGAATATTCGGCGACAGCATCGCCCGCCGCGACCAGCATTGGTTCACCCAGTTCTTCGGCGAGCTCGGCTTCTCCTACGTCGAGGTTCCCGCGCTCACCATCCTGGCGAGCCTGCTGGCCTTCACCATGAGCATCGGTGCGGCCGAACGCTTCCCGGCGCGCGGCGCGGACCGCACGCGCACCTGGCTGGTGCTGCTGACCATCGCGGCCAGCGTGGCCATGATCTACGTGACGCTGTACATGTCCTTCACGCCGGTCGGTTACTTCATCATCGACGGAGTGCAGGGCCGCTACTTCGTGCCACTCGCGGTGCTGGGCCTGGCGGTGGTGCTGCGCTGGATGCCGCTGCGGCTCACCGACGCCGCGGGCCGGGTCCCGGTGCGCGGCGTGGCGATCACGGTGGTGGCGGCCACCTCGGTGGCGCTCATCGCCGCGGTGATCAAGTATTCGACTATCGTCTGGGGATGACCCGCTGGGGAGTCCGATGGCGTCGATGGTCACGGGCGCGGCGAATTGCCGTGGTGTTGCTGATCATTGTCGCCATCCTGCTGACTCCCGTTGCCGCGGCCGCAGTGTTCCTGCGCCTGCAGGACGCCGGCACCCTGCGCGGCGATGCCCGCACCCGCGGCCACGACGCCGTCTGGCTGGGGCACGCCTGGGTCGACGGCCGTAAATCCGAGGCCGATATCGCCCAGCTGGGAATTCTGCTGGCCGGGACCGGAATCAAGGATCTCTACGTGCACACCGGGCCGCTCGACAATGACGGCACACTGTCTCCCCAGCTCTATCCACAGGCCCGCTGGTTCCTCGAGGCCGTGCATCGGACGCTGCCCGGAATTCGCGTACAGGCGTGGCTCGGAGATGTGCTCACGCCCGAATTCGACGGTCTGAATACCGATGATCCGGGGACTCGCGATCATGTCGTCACGACATCGTCGCAGGTACTCGATCTCGGATTCGACGGTATTCACTTCGATTTCGAGCCGGTGCGCTCGGGATCGGGCGGCTATATCACCATCCTGGATCGGGTCCGCTCCGTCACTTCGGCCAGGCCCGCGCTGCTGTCGGTCTCCGCTCCGGTTATCGATCCGCTACCCGGATTGCATTCGCTCGGCGTGGCCTTGTTCGATCACGGGAAATGGTGGTCGCAAGCCTATTTCGCGGAGGTGGCCCGGCGCGTGGATCAAATCGCCGTGATGTCCTATGACACCGCTATGCCGACCCGCGCACTGTACGGCGGATATGTCGCGCAGCAGACCAGTCTGGCCCTGCAGGTCACGCCGCCCGGCACGGATCTGCTCATGGGACTGCCCGCTTTCCGGGCCGAGAACGCGGCCCATCACGGCGCGGCCGAAACCGTCGCCGCCGCGCTGCGCGGCGTGCGCCTGGGGCTGGGCCGCACCGCGCACGACCGCCGGACGTTCGGGGTCGCGCTCTACGTGGATTTCGCGGCCACTCAACAGGATTGGGCCGACTACCGGCAGGACTGGGCCCAGTGCGCCGCCGCAGCGGCTAGATGACCTTTTCACCCGCGGCGACGTAGGCGGATTCGGTCGCGGCTTTCTGTGGGCGCCACCAGGATTCGTTGTCGCGGTACCAGTCGATGGTGGCCGCCAGGCCCTCGCGGAAATCGTGGTATCGCGGTTCCCAGCCGAGTTCGGTCCGCAGCAGGGAGGCGTCGATGGCGTAGCGCAGATCGTGGCCGGGACGGTCGGTGACGTGATCGAAATCGTCCGGGGCACGGCCGAATGCCTCCAGGATCAGCTCCACCACGGATTTGTTGTCGCGTTCGCCGTCCGCGCCGATCAGATAGGTCTGGCCGATGCGCCCGCGCTCCAGGATTTCCCAGACCGCGCTGTTGTGGTCGTCCACGTGGATCCAGTCGCGCACCTGGTGACCCGCGCCGTAGAGGCGGGGGCGGACACCGTCGATGAGATTGGTGATCTGCCGTGGGATGAACTTCTCCACATGCTGGTAGGGCCCATAGTTGTTGGAGCAGTTGGAGATTGTGGCCCGCACCCCGAACGACCGCACCCAGGCGCGGACCAGCATGTCGCTGGAGGCCTTGCTGGCCGAGTACGGACTCGACGGGTTGTAGGGGGTGTTCTCGCCGAATGCCGAGGGGTCGTCGAGTTCCAGATCGCCGTACACCTCGTCGGTGGAGATGTGGTGGTAGCGCACCTGATGGTGGCGCACCGCCTGGAGCAGCGAATAGGTGCCGACGATATTGGTCTGGACAAACGGCCACGGGTCGGCCAGCGAATTGTCGTTGTGCGATTCGGCGGCGAAATGCACCACCGCGTCCACACCGCCCACCAGGCGATCCACCAGCGCGGTGTCGGCGATGTCGCCGTGCACGAACTCGATTCGGTCCGCGACCGGGTCGAGTGAGGCGCGGTTGCCCGCATAGGTGAGTTTGTCCAGCACGGTGACTTGCACACCGGGACGCGCAGTCACGGTCTGGTGAACGAAGTTCGCGCCGATGAACCCGGCGCCGCCGGTTACGAGCAGTCGCACAGGGAAACACTACGTCGGCCGGGAAGAAGGCCCGCGATGGGTACGGGAAGTTGCCTTCTTTACACCAGCCGGGCGGTCGTTGTGCGCGGAATCGGACATCCGGTTGAAACAAACGCACGTAATTGAAAGGCGGCCGCTCGGTCCAAATGTCGCAATTCCACGGTGCTGCCGCGACATTCGTGCGACCAGCATCACGACTTCCCCTGCGGCACGTGTGACCTTCCTCACACGGACTGCTCCGGGTAACGATCATGCGGATCATATATCTGCGTCAAAACCTTTCCCTTGCAGCGCGTTTCCACTACCTTGCAGACCGCGCGATCGTCTTGGTGAACAAAATTTGAACGGACGGACACGATGGGTTCACCGCTCGTTAGCTGTTCTCCATTTCGATTCGACGTGTCCCCCCGAGCTCTTCGATGAGGTTTCTACAAATGCTGATGAGGAAATTCGCCGCCACCGCGGCGCTGGCCGTAGCCGCCGTGGCCGTCACCGCCGGCACCGTGAACGCGGCGCCCGCCGAGCAGGCCGACAACGGCGTGATCAACTACTCGGCCACCAACACCCCCGACAACGGTGCGATCATCCACACCGACGCCGGCTCCATGGTCATCGAGAACAACACCTTCGAGATCAAGGCCGCCAACGGCACCGTCGTGGCCGGCATGCCGCTGAGCTTCCGGGTCGACGACTTCGAGTTCCCGATCGCCGCGCAGATCAGCGACGACCACACCGCCAGCATCACCCCGCAGTACGACGTGAACCACGCCGTCTACAAGCCGGTCGCCCTGCCCTACGAGGACCAGGCTCCGTGGAAGTCGGACTACGACCGTGAGCAGGCCGCCTGGAACCGCCTGAAGGACACCATCTCCACCGGCGCCACCATCGGCACCCTGGTCGGCGGTCTGGGCGGCGCGGCCGTCGGCTGCATCGCCGGCATCGGTGTGGGTCTGGTCGCCACCGGCGCCCTGGCCACCCTGTTCGGCCTCGGCCCGCTCGGCGGCTGCGTCCTGGGTGCGGCCACCGTCGGCTTCCTGGGCACCCTGGCGGGTCAGCTGTTCGTGACCGCGCCGGTCGCCATCGCCGCCGCGATCCAGTACTTCTCCACCATCAACGAGCCGCACATCCAGCCGGCTCCGGCGAAGTAAGACACGCCTGCTGCATCGCGAAACCCCCGCCCGGATCATCCGGGCGGGGGTTTCGCCGTATCCGGGAACGGCGGCAGCGGAACAGATGTGGGGCCCGAGATCGGCGCCCCGAGCCCCACATCATCAATCAGGCTGTACCCCAACCGAATCGAGCGGGCGGCACGACACCGGGTCAGGCCGTGCGGGCGACCTGCCCGGCCTCGATGCGGTCGCGGACGAAGCGGGCCACGTGGGCCAGGGCGGCCCGGCTCTCCGGCATGGCGGGGAAGATGGCCATGAAGGCGTGCACCTGGCCGCGCCAGATCTCGAGCGTGGCGGGCACGCCGGACTGGGCCAGGCGCTGGGCCATGATCTCGCTGTCGCGGCGCAGCACCTCGTCCTCGGCGACGATGAGCAGCGCGGGCGGCAGGCCGGCCAGCACATTGTTGACCGGCGACAGCCGCGGATCCAGGCGGCCGTTCACCTCGGCGCCCAGCTTGATCACGGACTCCAGCGCGGACAGCGGGATCAGCGCGTCGCGGCGGTAGTTGGGGTGGGCGCGCTTCTCGGTGCAGTCCAGGTCCAGTGCGGGGCACAGCCCGACCAGTCCGGCGGGGACGGGCAGTCCGGCGTCGCGGGCGCGCAGGGCGGTGGCGAAGGTCATGTAGCCGCCCGCGGAGTCACCGGCGAACACCACCTTCGAGGCCGGGACGCCGTGCGCCAGCAACCATTTGTAGGCGGTCAGGCAGTCGGTGACGGATCCGGCGATATCGGTCTCGGGCAGCTGCCGGTACTCCACGCTCACCACCGGCAGCCCGGTGCGCCGGGCGATGGCCGCGACCACGGGGCGGTGGGTGTCGAGCCCGCACAGGAAGAAGCCACCGCCGTGCATGTACAGGACCGCGCCGTCGCGCAATGCCTTGCGGGCCCCGGCGGGCCGCACGATCTCCATGCGGAAGCCGTTGAGCCGTACCTGTTCCCGCTCCACTCCCCGCGGAGCCGGGCGCAGCTTGGCCAGGCTGTTGATCACGGTGCTGGCCACCGGCATGGAGGCGACGGTGACGGGCACCAGCTCGCCGGCCGGGCGGATCATGGTGCGAGCCACCACTGTCAGCGCACGGGCGGCGGCACTGGTCCGGTTGGGATTCTGGACGGGGACGTCCTCGTGGGCCGTTTCGCCGACAGGCCGTTCGTGAGCCATCGCGCACCTACCTCGTTGTTGGCGCGCCGAGCCGTTCGTCCGGAGCGACCGATACGTTGGCTCGGCACCCGGCGCGCGAGAGTCGGCGCTGACATCTCACATAGCGTTATTTCAGAACACCATGAGAACGTGACCTACGCAACAGATATCGCCGTATCCGCGCGTACGTAAACTGCCGTGATCGATTCGAAGTCCAGTCGGAACCTGACCGCCGCGCTCCGCCATCGAGCTGGCAGACTGTCGAGACATGCGCGGAATCATCCTGGCCGGGGGCACCGGATCGCGGTTGCACCCGATCACGCGCGGGGTGAGCAAACAGCTGGTCCCGGTGTACGACAAACCGATGGTGTACTACCCCCTGTCCACCCTCATGCTGGCGGGGATCCGGGACATCCTGGTGATCACCACTCCCGAGGACGCCGACGCCTTCGCCCGGCTGCTCGGCGACGGCAGCCGGTTCGGCGTGTCCATCTCCTATGTGGTGCAGCCGAAACCGGACGGGCTGGCCCGCGCCTTCGTGCTGGGCGCCGACCACATCGGCACCGAGAAAGCCGCGCTGGTGCTGGGCGACAACATCTTCCACGGCCCGGGCCTGGGCACCCAGCTGCAGACCTTCCACGACCTGGACGGCGGCGCGGTCTTCGCCTACCGGGTCTCCGACCCCACCGCCTACGGCGTGGTCGAATTCGCCGAGGGCCGGGCCATTTCCATCGAGGAGAAGCCCAAGGCGCCGCGCTCCAACTACGCGATTCCGGGGCTGTACTTCTACGACAACGACGTGCTCGCCATCGCGCGCGATCTGAAGCCGTCGGAGCGTGGCGAATACGAGATCACCGATATCAACCGCACCTATCTGGAGCAGGGCCGGCTGCACGTGCAGGTGCTGGCCCGCGGCACCGCCTGGCTCGACACCGGTACCTTCGACTCCCTGCTGGACGCCGCCAATTACGTGCGCACCATCGAGGAGCGGCAGGGCCTCAAGATCGGCGTGCCGGAGGAGGTGGCCTGGCGGCTCGGCTTCATCGGCGACGATGAACTCACCCGGCTGGCCGAACCCCTGGTGCGCTCGGGCTATGGAAAGTACCTGCTGGGCCTGCTGGACCACGGGCGAAGCTGGGAGTAGGCATGCGGATTCGGGAACTGTCGGTGCCGGGCGCGTGGGAGTTCACGCCCCGGCTGCACGGAGACGAGCGCGGCGTCTTCTACGAGTCGTTCAAGGCCTCGGAATTCGAGAAGGCGGTCGGACGGCCCTTCGACCTGCTGCAGGTCAATATCTCCACCTCCGCGGCGGGTGTGCTGCGCGGCATCCACTACACCGAGAATCCGCCCGGGCAGGCCAAATACGTGACCTGTGTGCGCGGGGCGTTCCTGGACGTGGTGGTGGACCTGCGCCGCGACTCCCCCACCTTCGGCCGCTGGGACGCGGTCGTCATCGACGATGTGGAGCGCAAGTCGGTGTTCCTGGCCGAGGGCCTGGGGCACGCGCTGCTGTCGCTGGAGGACGACTCCACCGTCAACTACCTGTGCTCGCTGGAGTACTCCCCCGAATTCGACCGGGACCTGGACGCTTTCGACCCGGACCTGGCCATCGAGTGGCCGGTCGTCGGCCGCAACGGCGAACCGCTCACCTTCGTCCGCTCGGACAAGGACGCCGCGGCCCCGCGACTCGCGGATCTGAAACTGCTGTCCCGCCTCCCCGGAACTTCAGCGGACAGCTGAGAGCCGTCGCCCGTCTGTCCCGCCTCCCCGGAACTTCAGCGGACAGCTGAGAGCCGTCGCCCGTCTGTCCCGCCTCCCCGGAACTTCAGCGGACAGCTGAGAGCCGTCG
>NZ_JBHZAL010000026.1:61221-121611 GCF_042754245.1 Nocardia sp. NPDC059228
CGCCCGTCCCAGACCCGTGCCGGCGGTCGGGTGCCGACCCGGCTCTGGACGTCCCCGACGAGTTACCCGGATCCTTACGAAATCGGTTATTACGCCACCGGGGCGCACCGCGTAATGCGGTGCGCCCCGGTAATTTTCGAAGGCGACGCCCGTGTGAGCTGCGAGCGCAACCATCGCGTGTCAACCAACCAGTTCGACCTCCAGGTCACGGGCCTCCTGGCGGCGGGCCCGCAGCCTGGGGAGGAAGACCGTGAGGGCGACCAGGGCGCCGACGATGGAGACACCGGCGGCGAATTCCAGGCCGGGACGGTAGGTGTCGAGCATGGCCGCGGGGGTCGGGTTGCCCGGCACGCTCGAGGTGACGATGGCGGTGGTCACCGCGAGCACGATGGCCGCGCCGACCTGCATGGCGGTCTGCAGCACACCGGCCGCCAGGCCCTGCTCGTCATCGTCGATGCCGCTGGTGGCCTGGATGTTGATGGCCGGGAACCCGACCCAGCCGATGCCGACCAGCAGCACAGCGGGCAGCAGCACGGTCAGGTAGGACGGTGCGGTGTCGATGCGCAGGTACAGCAGGTAGCCGACGGCCATGATCACCATGGTGATCGCGATGATCGGGCCGGTGCCGAAGCGGTCGACCAGCTTGTCGGAGACGAAGGCCGAGGCGACCACGAGCAGGCCGACCGGCAGCAGCGCCATCGAGAGCTTCAGCGGCGACCAGCCCAGGGTGTCCTGCAGGTACAGCGTGGTGATGAACTGCCAGCTGAAGTACGAACCGGCGACCGCGACGATGGCCAGGCTGGCCCGGACCAGGGTGGGCTTGCGCAGGATGCCGAGGCGCACCAGCGGGTAACGCACCTTGCTCTCGGCGTAGACGAACGCCACACCCAGCACGGCCACCGCGACGAACGATCCGATGGTGCGGGCCGAGCCCCAGCCCGCCTGCGGCGCGGAGACCACGGTGTAGACGAGCAGCAGCATGGTGGCGGTGGACAGCAGCGCGCCGATCAGGTCGTGTCCGCCCTCCTCGGCGGGCTTGTCCTTGGGGACGAGGAAATACGCGGAGGCCAGCGCGGCGAGGGCCACCGGAACCGGGAGCAGGAAGGTCCAGCGCCAGCCGAGACCGGTCATCAGGCCGCCGAACAGCAGGCCCATGGAGTAGCCGCCGGCGCCGAAGACGGTGTAGATGGACAGCGCCTTGTTACGGGCCGGTCCCTCTTGGAAATTCGTGGTGATGATGGACAGACCGGTCGGCGCGGTGAACGCGGCGGCCAGGCCCTTCACGAAGCGGGTCAGGATGAGCAGCGCCGGCGAGCTCACCAGCGCGCCCGCGAGCGAGGCCAGCGCGAAGACGGCCAGGGCGATCAGGAAGACCTTGCGGCGGCCCAGCAGATCGGCGGTGCGGCCGCCCAGCAGCAGCAGGCCGCCGTAGCCCAGCACGTAACCGCTGACCAGCCACTGCAGGGTGGAGGTCTGAATGTCGAGTTCGGTGCCGATCGACGGCAGCGCGACGCCGATCATCGACACGTCGAGGCCGTCCAGGAACAGCACGATGCACAGGGTGATGAGCATGCCCCAGAGCCGGGCGGTCCACTGCGTGGTGTCGGCCGCGGCGCTCACTGCGGGGCGGATCTCGGTGGAAGTCACGAGGAGCGACAGTACATGCGCATGCATCAAATGCACAAGCATTTAATGCATTTGCATGCTTTCGGCGGACAGACTAAGATGACCGCATGCCGAAGCCGACAGCGCCCGTCGACCGGCCCGTCATCACGCCGGTGGAGGCGTCAGGGCTGGTGGGCGAGTGGCGCGATCTGCTGGCCCGGCACGCGACGACCTCGTGCGCTCTGGAAAAGGAACTGCAAGGCCGCCACCACATCGGGCTCAGCGAATTCGAAACCCTGGACCGCCTCGTCGAATCCGGCAGCGACAGCTGCAAGATGAGCGATCTGGCCAATGACATCTATCTCAGTCAGAGCGCGCTCTCCCGCACGGTGGCGAGACTCGAGCGCGACGGACTGGTCGACCGCACGCTGTGTACCGAGGATCGCCGCGCGATCTTCGTCTGCGTCACGGAAAAAGGGCGCGAACTGCATCGGCAGGCCGCGCCCACGCACCGTGAGGTGCTGGCCCAGAATCTGGGCTAGACCGCCGCGCGCAGCGTCTCGATGACCGGAAGCGCGTCCACCGCAATGGAACTCACCGCCGCGAAGGCCTCGCGGTAGCGCTCGACCTCGTGCTCCTTGTCCAGGTACGAGGAGCCGGTGAGGGCTTCCACGTACACCACCGGCGGCTCGGTGGGTTCGCCTGCGGCGGTGGGGAATTCGAGCAGCACGAAGCGGCCCGCGTCCATGCCGTGGTGATAGCCGCACTCGGCGGGCAGCAGCCGCAGCCGGACATTGGGCAGTTCGGCGAGTTTGCGCAGCCGGTCCAGCTGGCCGCGGGTCACGTCGTCGCCGCCGATGCGATGCCAGAGCACCGCCTCGGCGATCACCACATCCAGTTGCAGCGGCGATTCCGCGCGGGTGAGCAGCGACTGGCGTGCGGTGCGCACCCGGACCCGGCGGTCCAGCTGTTCGGCGGAGATACCCGGGTAGGCTCCGGCCAGCACCGCCCGGTAGTACTGCTCGGTCTGCAAAAGCCCTGGCACCAGCTCGTTCTCATAGCTGGTGAGCCGGCTCGCCGCCTCCTCGAGCCCGATGTAGACCTCGTAGCCCTCGTCGATCACGTCACTGAACTCGGTCCACCAGCCGCGGGCCTTGGTCTCCCGGGCCAGC
The DNA here is from genome assembly GCF_042754245.1 of Nocardia sp. NPDC059228. Classification (NCBI taxonomy): domain Bacteria; kingdom Bacillati; phylum Actinomycetota; class Actinomycetes; order Mycobacteriales; family Nocardiaceae; genus Nocardia; species Nocardia sp. NPDC059228. The sequence goes on from NZ_JBHZAL010000026.1 coordinate 63,999, forward strand.
GTGGTGAGCGGTTCGATGGCGTCCTCCGGAGCGCCGTAGATGCGGCACATGGCCTCGACATCCAGACTGCGCAAAGACGTCTGTCCAGTTTCGATTCGCCAGATCTTGGCCTCGGACCATTCCAAGCGCTGCGCGGCCACCCGGGTCGTCATGCGCGCGCGATTGCGCAGGTCGCGCAGGTGCCGGCCGAGCTGGCGGCGCGGCACGGTAGATCCGGTAATCCCCTGCGGTAGAGCCATTCGTCCCCCTAAACCAGTGTTGCGATCGCATTGTTGCACAGGAAAACTCAGCGATCCATGGACGCGGGACGGGGCCTGGGGGGCAGATTTCGCACCGCCCCGCGGCCAGGATAGCGGCCGCCGGCCGGCCTACTTCCGGGACGAGCGCCGGCGGAACCGCCAGAACTGAACTGCCTGAACATCTTTGGACAGCTGATTGACCGGTTCGGCCACATCCGAGAGGGCCTGGAACAGATCGTCGGCCATATCGGAGATGTGCGCGACCCGGGCCGCCAGCCGGGAGGCATTGAGCACGAACTCCAGCAGCAGGCGCACCACCGCGGCGATCACCAGGCCCAGCGGGACCGCGAACACCACCGCGAACACGATGCCCAGCCAGGCCGAGATTCGCCACAGCCCTACGGTTCCCACGATCGGGATGGCGACGGCGCTCGCCAGGCCGAGCAGATACGCCAGGGGCAGCAGCGTGCGGGTGGCGGCGCGCTGGAACTGCAGGTCCAGCAGGGCGCGGGCGGCGTCCACGCTCCAGGAGCCGAAAGCGCCTGGGCTGGCGAAGGGTTCGACCGGCTCCTCGGCCTCCTCGTCCGCGGCCAGCCGTCGGGACATGCGCCGGGTGGCGGACTCCTTGAAGGCGGCCCAGCGCCCCTCGGTGATGATCTCGTCGAACTCGTCGTACTCCTCGAGTTCGGCCGTGTTCCCGCCCGATTGATCGGTCATGCCGACGATCTCCTCTCCCGCAGACCTTTTCGGCCGACTCAGTGTCTCCGGTCATGCCGGGGTGTCGCAGGACGAGACAGTGTGGTGTAGAACACGTCACGCCCTCGGGCAGGTGCTGGGCTCCGGATCCGACGGCAGACCCCTTGACGGTGTTGGCGCAGGCAGAGCCGCTACCTCGAGGTCGTGTCGCAGCTGGGCCAGCGTCCCCATCGGGTCGGAACAAACCGGACGAATGCCCCTCCGGAACACAACCGGACCCGAGTTGAAAAAGAAGGTGTAACACCGCGAACCCCCCGCTCCGATACGAGGCACAGAGCAGGAATCAGAACTACCGGGGAATGGAGAAACCAGTGCGTACGACGTTTTCGTCAGCCGTTGCGGAATCCGCGCAGGACTACATCCGGCGCGGCTGGACGGTCGCCGAAACCGCCAATGGCGTGTGCCTGGTCACCGACGAGAACATCGCGGGCATCGAGGTCACCGGCGACACCGCCGCCTTCGTGCGCCGCTACCTACGGGCCAATGACCTGACCGGTCCCGTCATCGAGATCCCGGGCGCCGAGCGCCGCGAGATCCACCTCGTCACCGGCCTGCGCAAGGCCGAGCGCGCCATCGAGGCCCTGCGTGAGTCCGGCGTGGTCGTCTACGCCGACGGCGCCGGCATCCCGCTGCCGCCGACCAAGCTGTCCGCCGGTGCGGCCTGCTGGGGCGTCGCCCCGCACGAGGCCCGCTGGATCCCGCCGGTGGTCGCCATCGCCGCCGGTGTCCGCGCCGCCGCCAAGGGAGCGCCGCAGGCGGCCCGTATCGCCTCCTGAGGCCACCGGCTCTCACAACGACACGAAACCCGCGAGTGCACCCCGGCGCTCGCGGGTTTCGCCGCGTCCGCGTCCGAACGTTGCAAATTAAGCGATAACGGACATGATCCGAGGCTCCGGCATTCGCGGCCGCCGGGAGCCCGCGTCCGGCATTACCGACGGCCAGAGGTGTTCCGCCCGGTACGTTTCCGGGTGATCATGAGGTATGACCCACGTCACGGACAGCCCCCGGACATTGCTACGCACCTGCCCGCTCTGCGAAGCGGTGTGCGGCCTCGAGCTCACCCTGGACAGCACCGATCACATCGTCTCGGTGCGCGGTGACCACACCGATCCCTTCAGCCGGGGCTTCATCTGCCCCAAGGGCGCCACCCTCGGACATCTCGACGCCGATCCGGATCGGCTGACCGCGCCCATGATTCGCGACCGCGCCACCGACACCTGGCGGGAGGCGAGCTGGGACGAGGCCTTCGGGGTGATCCGGGAGCGCCTGCCGCAGGTGACTGCCGCGCACGGCAATCAGGCGGTGGGGCTGTACCTGGGGAATCCCAATGCCCACACCGTGGCCGGGGCGCTGTATGTGCCGCTGCTGATCCGGGCGCTGGGCACCCGGAACCTGTTCTCCGCCAGCACCGCCGACCAGATGCCCAAGCAGGTGTCGAGCGGTCTCATGTTCGGTGATCCGCTCACCGTGGCGGTGCCGGACCTGGACCGCACCGGCTATCTGCTGATGCTGGGCGCGAATCCGCTGGAGTCCAATGGATCGCTGTGCACCGCACCGGATTTCCCGGGCCGGCTGAAGGCGCTGCGGCAGCGCGGCGGGCGGCTGGTAGTGGTGGATCCACGGCGCACGCGCACCGCCAAGCTGGCCGACGAGCACGTGTTCGTGCGGCCGGGCAGCGACGCCTACCTGCTGTTCGGGATCGTCCACACCTTGTTCGCGGAGGGCCTGACCGACGTCCGGGTCGAGGTGAACGGGCTGGACGAGGTGCGGTCCGCGGCAGCCGAATTCACGCCGGAGCTGGTGTCCGGGCGCACCGGGGTGCCCGCCGAGACTATCGTGCGCATCGCGCGCGAGCTGGCCGACGCGCCGACAGCCGCCGTCTACGCCCGGATCGGCACCTGCACCGCCGAATTCGGCACGCTCACGCAGTGGCTGGTGGATGTCGTCAATGTGCTCACCGGCAATTTCGACTCGCCCGGCGGTGCCATGTTCGCGACGGGGGCGGCGCTGGGCATCGTGCGGTCGCGGCCGTTCCGCCTCGCGCGCTGGGCCAGCCGGGTGCGCGAATTGCCCGAGGCCATGGGTGAACTGCCGGTGGCCACACTGGCGGACGAGATCCGCACGCCCGGCGACGGGCAGATCCGGGCCATGGTGACGGTGGCGGGCAATCCGGTGCTGTCCGCACCCAGCGGCGCGCGCCTCGACACCGCCTTCGCCGGACTGGAATTCATGGTGAGTGTGGACCGCTACCTCAACGAGACCACCCGCCACGCGGACGTCATCCTGCCGCCCCCGCGCATCCTGCAGTCGCCGCACTATGATTTCGCGCTGCTCAATTTCGCGGTCCACAACTACGCCCGCTACTCGCGCCCGTTGGTGCCGCTCGGCGGGAACGAGCTGTCCGAGGCCGAGGTACTTGCGCGGCTGGCCCTGGCCGTCTCGGGCCAGGAAGCCCAGCCCGGGCTGGATCCGCTCGGTGCGGTCGACGAGATCGTCATCGCCGGGACCCTGCACAAGGCCGGCCTGGCCGACCGCCGCGCCGAACTGCTCGGCACCGACACCACCGAACAGCGGCTGGACCTGATGCTGCGCCTGGGCCCCTTCGGCGAATGGTCCACCACGCCGGACGACGACAACGAATGGCGCGGCAAGCTGAATCTGCAAGTGCTGCTGGACAATCCGCACGGCATCGACCTGGGTCCGCTGGAGCCCCGGCTGCCGGGCGTGCTGCGGACAGCCTCTCGCCGGGTCGAGCTGGCGCCCGCCGAACTGCTGGCCGACCTGGACCGGCTGCGGGCCCGGCTGGGGGTCGAGCGGCCGGAGATGGTGCTGGTGGGGCGGCGGCAGCTGCGGTCCAACAACAGCTGGCTGCACAATGTGCCGCCACTGGTGGGCGGGTCGAATCGGTGCACGCTGCACATTCATCCGGAGGACGCGGCGCGGCTGGGGTTGAACGGGCAGGCCGTGGTGAAATCGGCGGCGGGCACGCTGACCGTGGACGTGGAGCCGACCGAGGACATCATGCCCGGTGTGGTCAGCCTGCCGCACGGCTGGGGACACGGGGACAGCACGCAGACCGTCGCGCGTGAGCACGCCGGGGTGAATGCCAATGTGCTGACCGATGATTCGCTGGTGGACGCCCCATCCGGGAACGCCGTGTTCAATGGCGTGCCGGTGACGCTGACCCGGGTGTGAGGCGGAGCCGGACCACACCGTGCGTTGCGACCGGAGCCGGTGTGCCGTGAACGACCCGTCGGTATTTATGTTTCGAGCACCGAAGATCGGCGCCACCTAGGGGGATGACGGCCGCACGTCACCCCGGCAGCTCCGCGAAATGGACAAATCAGGAATGCGAAATCCCCTCGCCCCCTGGGGGTCTCGCATTCCTGTGGTCCGGAACGACGAGCAGCATCCCCGCAGCTAAGGGCCAAAGGTCCCTTGTGGGTCCTTTCATCCGGGAGGATCCTCCCCCGGGAAGGTTTGTCCGGCAACAGTCGAGGGAGCCCCACCAGGGCAGATCCGCCGGTTCACGCATTTGCCACACGAAAATAGTTAAACCGTATAGGATTTCGGATGGCCGAAGTTCGTGGCCGAGCCTCTTCCATCCGGTATTCAGCTACCAAAGGGGGCGCACGATGCCCGGTATCAGAAACGGCAGCGACGGCGAACGGGAACTGCAGGAGCGATACGGTACCGAGGAACGGGCACAACGCTTCTACTCCGATCAGGTGCGAGATCGGCTCAATCCCCACATGATCGATTTCATCCGGCGCATGGACATGGCCTTCATCGCCACCTCCGACAAGCACGGTGAATGCGATGCCAGCTTCCGCGCCGGCACAGCGGGCTTCCTGCACGTGATCGACGATCGCACCGTCGCCTATCCCGAATACCGCGGCAACGGCGTCATGGCCAGCCTCGGCAATATTCTCGAGAACCCCCACGTCGGCATTCTCATGATCGATTTCGTGCACGACCTGATCGGCCTGCACCTCAATGGCACCGCGCGCATCGTGGACGACCCGCTCATGCGCCGCTGTGTCCCCGACCTGCCGGCCGATACCCGGGGCCGCATTCCGGAGCGCTGGGTGGTGGTGGATGTGGAGGAGGCCTACATCCACTGCCGCAAGCACATTCCGCACCTGGTCCCGGCCCAGCGCGAGCAGCGCCAGTGGGGCACCGACAATGTGCGCGCCAAGGGCGGCGACTACTTCCGGGCGAAGGAAGAGACCAACGCCCTGGTCGAGTCCTGACTCCAGCGCCGCCTAGTCGATCTTGAAGATCACCGCGCGCTGGACAATGAAGTTGATCACGGTGGCGGTGCCCTGCGCGACGCAGAAGGCGAGCCAGATCCGCCACCACGCATCGGGCAGCGCGTAATAGCAGAGCTGGTTGATACCGACCTGCAGCGCGAAGGTCACCGCGTACAGCAGCACCACCGCGATGAAGCGCTTGCGGCTCGGCTCGGCCTGGAAGGTCCAGCGCCGGTTGATCAGGTAGGCCGTGGTCGTGCCCGCGATGAAGCTGATGGACTTGGCCACCGGCAGCGGCAGTCCGACCAGCTTGAACAGCAGCGTGTACAGGCCGAAGTCGACGATGGCGGACAGGCCACCGGTGACCGCGAATCGGATGATCTGCGTCTTGAGATCAACCTCCGTACCACCCGGTTCATCGACGAGGGGCAGCTCGGGCGGCAGGGGCAGATGGGGTTCCGCGGTCACAACGCAGAAGAGTAATGCCCGGGACAAAGGACACAAGCCTCGAGACGGTTATGCCTGTAGCCTCTATGCCGATGTCCACGAAAGCTCAGACCACCACCGCGGCCGCCACCGAGCCCAGCTCGGCAGGCGAGGGCCCCGTCGTAGGCAAAGACACAGCGGGCACGGCGTCATCGGGTTCGTTCGACCTGCCGACGCAGACCCGGCGCCTGACCGGGTGGGGTCGCACCGCAGCCACCACCTCGGAAGTGCTCTCCACCGATGACCCGGAGCTGATCGCCAAGGCGGTCGCCATGGTCGCGGAGGACAACGACTCCAAGCCCGCGCACCTGCGGCGCGGCGTCATCGCCCGCGGCCTCGGCCGTTCGTACGGTGATCACGCCCAGAACGCGGGTGGCCTGGTCGTCGACATGACCGCACTCAACCGCGTCCACCGCATCGACCGGGACTCCCGGCTGGTGGACGTGGACGCGGGCGTCAGCCTCGACCAGCTGATGAAGGCGGCGCTGCCGTTCGGCCTGTGGGTTCCGGTGCTGCCGGGCACCCGGCAGGTGACCGTGGGCGGGGCCATCGGCTCGGACATCCACGGCAAGAACCACCACAGCGCGGGCAGCTTCGGCAATCACGTGCGGTCCATCGATCTACTCACCGCCGACGGCAAGGTGCAGACCATCGGGCCGAAGAAGAACGCCAAGCTGTTCTGGGCCACTGTCGGCGGCAATGGCCTGACCGGCATCATCCTGCGTGCCACCATCGAGATGACGCCCACCGAGACGGCGTACTTCATCTCCGACGGCATCAAGACCACCGGCCTGGACGAGACCATCGCGGTCCACAAGGACGGGTCCGAGGAGAACTACACCTACTCCTCCACCTGGTTCGATGTGATCTCCGGGCCACCGAAACTGGGCCGCGCCAATGTGTCTCGCGGACGGCTGGCGAAGCTCGATGAGCTGCCGAAGAAGCTGCGCAAGAATCCGCTGAAGTTCGATGCGCCGAATCTGCTGACGGTGCCGGATATCTTCCCGAGTTTCGCGGCCAACAAGTTCACGCTGGGCATGGTCGGCGAGGCATATTACGCGCTCGGCGGCAACTACACCGGCAAACTGATGAACTTGACGCAGTTCTACCACATGCTGGACGTCGTCTCGGAGTGGAATCGGGCCTACGGGTCCAAGGGATTCATCCAGTACCAGTTCGTGCTGCCGCCCGAGGCGCTCGATGAATTCACCAAGATCATCGTGGATATCCAGCGGTCGGGTCACCATTCGGCGCTCAATGTGCTGAAGTTCTTCGGCCCGGGCAACCCGGCTCCGCTGAGCTTCCCCATGGAGGGCTGGAACATCTGCGTCGACTTCCCGGTCCGCCCCGGTCTCAATGACTTCGTGCGCGAACTGGACCGGCGCGTCCTGGAATTCGGCGGTCGCCTCTACACTGCCAAGGATTCACGGACCGACGCGGACACCTTCCACAAGATGTACCCGCGGATCGACGAGTGGATCAAGATCCGCCGAAGCGTGGATCCCACAGGCGTTTTCATGTCCGATATGGCGAGAAGGCTGGAGCTTCAGTGATCAATGCGGTAGGGAACCCGCAATCCATTCTGCTGCTGGGCGGCACCTCGGAGATCGGCTTGGCGATCTGCGCCGAGTACCTGAAGAAGGGTCCCGCGCGCATCATCCTGGCCGCTCTGCCCGGTGACCCGCTGCGCGAGGACGCCGTGTCGCAGATGAAGGCCGCCGGCGCCTCCGAGGTGCAGGTCATCGACTTCGACGCGCTCGACACCGACAGCCACCCGGCCGTGATCGACGCGGCGTGGGCGGACGGTGACGTCGACGTGGCCATCGTCGCGTTCGGCATCGACGGTGACGGCGAGATCTTCTGGCAGGACCAGCGCAAGGCCGTCATGATGGCCGAGATCAACTACACCGCGGCGGTTTCCGTCGGCGTGCTGCTCGGCGAGAAGATGAAGGCGCAGGGCTTCGGCCGCATCCTGGCCATGTCCTCGGTCGCCGGTGAGCGCGTGCGCCGGTTCAACTTCGTCTACGGCTCCACCAAGGCCGGCCTGGACGGCTTCTACCTGGGTCTCGGCGAGGCGGTCGCGAAGTTCGGTCCGCGCGTGACGGTTATCCGCCCCGGTATGGTGCGCACCCGGCTCTCCGCGCACGCCAAGGAGAACGGGCTCACCGTGAACAAGGAGGACGTCGCCCTCCTCGCGGTCGCCGCCTCCGAGAAGGGCAAGGAAATCGTCTGGGCCCCCGGCGTTTTCCGCTACGTCATGATGATCTTGCGCCACGTGCCGCGCCCGATCTTCCGCCGCCTCCCCATCTAGGCGACACGTTCTCGCACCGATACGCATGCCGCGTCCGGCACCCGGGCGCGGCATGCGCCGTTCCGGCCCGAAGACCCCGGACATCGGTGGTTGGGCCCGGCGGTCGGGTTCGCGTGCACCGCACTGGCTAGGCTGGCGCGCGGTCCATGGACACGAATGCGGAGGCAGGGTGCGGATGAGCGAGCGGGCGAGCGGACGGATGGGGGTGCTGGCACGGCAGGCCGGTGGGGCTGCCGGGGAGGCGGTGCTCGCCGCGGTGGTGGCGGGCGTGGTGGCGGCGGTCGGGCTCGAGGCGTTCGCGACCGTGCACTGGCCGGCCTTCAACTCCTCCAATGTGACTCGCGCACTCACCACCGTGGGGCAGGTGGCCGCCCTGGCCGTGCTGGTGGTCGCGGTGGTGCTGCTGCGGTTGCACAGGTGGCTCCGGCTGGCGAAAGTGCTGTCCTGGGCCGGGCTTTCGGCCTTCGTGACCGTCACATTGGGCATGCCGCTGGCCGCGACGAAGCTGTACCTGTTCGGGATGTCCGTGGACCAGGAGTTCCGGACGCAGTATCTGACGCGGCTGACCGACAGCGCGGCGCTGCACGACATGAACTACATCGACCTGCCGCCCTACTACCCGGCGGGCTGGTTCTGGTTCGGCGGGCGATTCGCGGCGCTGACCGGCATGGCCGGGTGGGAGGCGTTCAAGCCGTACGCGATCATCGGGCTGGCGGTCGCCGCGGTGGTCGCACTCGTCCTGTGGTCCAACCTGATTCGCGCCGACTGGGCCGTGGCGGTGGCCGCCGCCACGACCGCGGTGACGCTGGCCTACGGCTCGCCCGAGGCCTACAGCGCAGTGCTGGTGCTGCTGCTCGGACCGCTGCTGCTGCTGGCATGGGGCGCGCTCTATCGGCCGGGCGAGACCGGGAACGCGACCGATGACGGGAACGCAACCGACACCGGGGCGGCGACGCGGACCGCGGGCGGCTGGGGCGCGGTGATCGGCGCGGGACTGCTACTCGGGCTGTTCGCCACCTTCTACACGCTGTACTTCCTGGTGGCCGTGTTCGCGGTGTGCCTGATGGCGCTGGTCGCCTTCGGCCTCACCGCGCGGGCGCACCGTACCTGGCGGTCGCTGTGGCCGATCCTGTTGCGGCTCATCGGGATCGGCGCGATCTCCGGCGTGCTGGCGCTGATCGTGTGGCTGCCGTACTTCCTGAAGGCGTTGCGCGGCACCACCGCCAGCTCTGGGACGGCCCTGCACTACCTGCCCGAATCCGGGTCACGGCTGCCGCTGCCCATGTTCGACTTCGACCTGCTCGGGGTCTTCTGCCTGGCCGGGACCGTCTGGCTGCTACTGCGCGCGGCCAGTTCGCGGCGCGCACAAGCGCTCGGCGTGGGCGTGCTCGCCATCTACCTGTGGTCGCTGCTCTCGATGTCCGCCACGGCGGCCGGGACCACGCTGCTGTCGTTCCGGCTCGAATCCCCGCTCCTGGCACTGCTGTCCGCCGCCGGCGTGTTCGCCTTCGCCGAGGGCGCGCGGGCGATCTACCAGGCGCTGAACGAGCCCGGGCGGTTCCGGATCGCCGCGGCGGCGGTCGCGGTGGCCGGTGCGATCGGGTTCAGCCAGGGCATTCCGACGGTGCTGGCGGCGGAGATCACCACCGCCTACACCGATACCGACGGCACTGGGTTCCGCGCCGACAAGCGGCCGCCGTCGGCGGTGTCGAACTACCGCGAGGTCGATGCGACACTGCTGGAGCAGACCGGCCGGCCGCGGGACGCCAGCGTGGTGCTCACCGCGGACACCAGCTTCCTGGCCATCTACCCGTACTACGGATTCCAGGCTCTCACTTCGCATTACGCGAACCCGCTGGCCGACTTCGCGGCGCGCACCGCCGAGATCCAGCGCTGGAGCACGCTGAAGACGCCGCAGGAGCTGACCGACGCGCTGAACCACTGCCGCTGGCGCGCGCCGGATGCCTTCCTGTTCCGGCGTTCGGGCGACGACTACACGCTGCGGCTCTCGCAGGACGTGTACCCGAACGACCCGAATGTGAAGCGTTTCACAGTGTCCTTCCCCAAGGCGCTGTTCGACGACGCGCACTATCGGATCACCAATATCGGACCGTTCACCCTGGTTGTGCGGGTCTGAACACCTGTGCGAGACCAGGATCACTTATCCCCAGAAATCCTCCGGTTTCTGTGGATAGACACCGGCTTCTGTGGATAACTGCGTGACTTGCCAGTGCAATCTCTGTCGAACCCGGTAGCGTGGGCCGCTGATTGCAAGGCACCCAAGAGTTTGCGTTGCAAGGCACCGAGGAGTTTGCGCGTGACACAGGGGTGGGCATCCAGCCCGGGGGACGACGGCGGTTCGGCGGTAGCGGTTCTCGACCACGCCGGCCCGGTAACGGCTCGCCCCAAGCTTTCTCGGCCACAGCGCGTCGCCCGCCGCATCCGGCTGGCCCGCGCCGATCTGATCGTCGCCGCGGCGTATCTGTCGCTGGCGGTGCTGGTGCTGTCGGGTCAGTGGCTGCACACCGATCGCGGCTACCTGATCAAGAGCGGCCAGGATCAGACCATGTGGGAGTGGTTCTTCGCGGTCACCGCCCACAATGTCGCGCATCTGGAGAACCCGCTGGGCTCGCTGCTGCAGAACTATCCCGACGGCGTGAACATGATGGCCAATACCGCCATGTTCGGCGTCGGTGTGCCGCTCACCCCGGTCACCCTGATGTTCGGGCCGACCGTCACCTTCGTGCTGGTGCTCACCGTGGGCCTGTTCGGGACCGCGTTCGCCTGGTACTGGCTGTTCTCACGGGAACTGGTGGCGTCGAAATTCGCGGCGGCCGTGGGCGGTCTGTTCTGTGGCTTCGCCCCGGCCATGATCTCGCACGCCAACGCACACCCGAATTTCGCTGTGCTGGCGCTGCTTCCGCTGATCGTGCTGCAGCTGATCCGGATGGCCCGGCGCGCGGAGCTCACCCGCGAGGTGCGCAAGGCGCGGCGCAACCGTGACGCCTTCGTGCTGGGCCTGCTGGTGGCCCTGCAGATCGCGCTCGGCGAGGAGCCGCTGCTCATCTTCGCGCTGTCCTTCGGCGTCTTCGCGCTCGTCTACCATCTGCACACCCCGCGCACCGGGTGGCGTGCGCTGCGCGCCATCACCCCGACCGTGCTGCTGGCCGCGCTGATCACGGTGGCGCTCACCGAGATTCCGCTGTGGTGGCAGTTCTTCGGCCCGCAGTCCTACCGGTCCATCGAGCACGGGCCGATGAACAACGACCTCGAGGCGCTGCTCCAGTTCCCGTCCGAGTCGCTGGGCGGGATGTTCTCGCACGGGCAGAACGTGGCCATCAATCCCACCGAGGAGAATTCGTACTTCGGCTGGCCGCTGTGGATCGTGGTCACGGTGGCCGTGGCGCTCATGTGGCGGGAGCGGGCGGTGCGCGCGGCCGCCGCGGTGATCGTGGCGTTCACCGTGCTGTCGCTGGGCGCGACCCTGATGATCGGCCACCACAACACCGGCATCACCCTGCCGTGGCAGCGGCTCGAGGATGTGCCGCTGCTGAATTCGGTGCTGGAGTCGCGCTTCACCATGGCCGCGATTCCGGCCATCGCCCTGATCCTGGCGCTGGCCACCCAGCGTGCCCTGGACTACTGGAAGGTCTCGGCGACCGACTGGCGGCCGCTGGCCTTGTTCGGCGCGCTGGCCTTCGCCCTGCTGCCGCTCACCCCGACCATCCTGCCCGCGGTGCAGCGCCCGCCCACCCCGGACTTCTTCGCGGACGGCACGGTGCGCCAATACGTTTCGCACGGTTCGGTGGTGGTGGCGCCGCCGCCGACCCCGCCGGACGCCCGTGCGCTGCACTGGCAGGCCGAGTCCGGCTTCGAATTCCCGCTCGCGGGAGGCTATTTCGTCGGTCCGACCGGCACCTCCAAGAAGGGCCGCTACGGCCCCGACGACCGGCCCACCGCGAGCCTGCTGATGAAGGCGCAGCGGTCCAACACGATTCCGGTCGTGGACGACGCCATCCGGGCGCAGGCGCTGGCCGATCTGCGCTACTGGCGGGCCGACGTGGTGGTGCTGCCGCCCACCGACAACAGCGACACGCTGCGCCTGACCGTCGACCAGCTGATCGGCTTCCCCGCCCGATACGTCGACGGCGTCTGGCTCTGGGACGTGCGCGACCTGGTGGGCGCGAGCGCTCCGGCGTAGTCAGCCGACGCGGGTGTAGGTGACGTATCCGCTGGTCGAGAGCGCGCGCGTGATCCTGCCATTGCTCACCAGCAATTCGTGGGTGCTCTGCGGGTGGCAGCCGGAGCCGCCGGAGACGAGGGTGCCGGCGCCGACCGTGATGTCGCCGGTGCCGGGAACGCCCAGCAGGCGATAGTCGAAGACGCAGATCGGCCGATTGTCGCGCAGCACCGTGGAGGTCACCACATCGTCGTTCAGGTTGCCCTGCCGGATGACCAGGCGGTAGTCGTCGGTATTGGCGTCGCTGGTGCCCGCCCATTGACCGATGAAGTCGCCCGGCACCCGGCCCGCGAGAGTCGAGGGCGGCACGGCGGCGATCGGGCTCTGGCCGCCGGTGGGCACCGCGGTCGCCACGGTCGGCACCGACGCGGACACCGGTGCGCCACTTGTCCTGCCGTGGCTCTCCAGATCCACCGTCACCAGGATGGCGCCACCCGCGATCACGGTCGCGGCCAGCACCGCCAGCAGCCCGGTGAGCACGCCGCGGCCCACCCCGGACCCGTACCGCGCCGGTTCCGGGACCCGATGCCGGTGCGGCGCAGCGTCGTCGAACGATCCGCTGCTCGCACCGTAGGCCACGCCGTACGCGGGTGCGCCGGGCTCGGTGTAGGAGCGCCCGGGACCGAGCACGGTCGGATCGGTGCGGGGTGAGCGCAGCAGCGCCGGATCGGTGTGCGGGGAACGCAGCACCGTCGGATCCGTGCGGGGCGAACGCAGCGCGGCCGGATCGGTGACGAAGCCGATCGGCGGCGTGGTCAGCACCGTCGGCGGTGCGCTCAGCACGGTTGGCGTGGTCACCGCTCGCCACGCCGCCCAGGCGGCGTCGGCGAAATCCGTACAGCTGGGGAACCTTTCATCCGGATGCTTGGCCAGTGCGCGGTCGAAGACGGCGTCGAAGCCCGCGGACAGATCGGGGCGTACCTGCGTGACGTGCAGGGGCGGCGTGCTGGTGTGCGCGTAGATCAGCCCCGCCAGATCGGTGGCCAGGAACGGCCGGGATCCGGTGAGCAGCACGAAAAGCGTGCAGGCCAGCGAGTATTGATCGGTGCGCGGATCCAGGAAGCGGCCCGACACCTGCTCCGGCGAGGCGAAGGCGAAGGTCGCGGAGATGTCCCCGGTCTTGGTGACGTGGGTGGTCTCGTCACGCAGCCGGGCAATGCCGAAGTCGGTCAGCAGGGCCCGTTCCGGGCGGCCGTCCTCGGCCGGGGAGAGCATGATGTTCGACGGCTTCACATCCCGGTGCAGCACGCCCTTGCCGTGCGCGTAGTCCAGGGCGGAGGCGATGCCCCCGCCGACGCGCAGCGCCCGTTCGGGGGCCAGGCCCGAAAGACTGTCCGCGTCAGGGCCTTCCACGAACTGCATGGCGATCCACAGGCGTCCGTCGTCGAGGCCGCGGTCGTACACCGACACGATGTTCGGATGGTCGAAGCGGGCGGTGATGCCGGCCTCCCGCTCGAAACGCCGCCAGCCCTCGGCGTCGGCGGTCACCTCGTCCCGGTTGCAGACCTTGAGCGCGGCCAGGCGCGGTAGCCGGGGATGCCGCGCGGCATAGACGGTGCCCGAACCCCCGGCCCCGATCCAGCGTTCGATGACGTATCCGGCGATCTCCTCGCCCGGCTTCAGATCGGCCATGGCCGCGCACCTACCTACTTCAGGGGAGCCCTTTCGAGCCAGTCGGTCAGGAGGCTGTTCACCGTGTGCCCGGGCCAGCGCAGCACCATGACGAAGCGCGATCTCGGATCACCGTCGGGGAAGGAGACGGCGGCGAGCGCCCGATGGGCCTCGGTGTCCTGGGTGGCGGCCGGGTCCACGCCGGCCGCCGTGGTGACGGTCAGGGCGCCCGCCACGTCCTCGTGGGTGCGGGTGGTGACACGGGCGTTGTTGCCGAAGAAGACCGCGGCGACGGAACTGCCCGGCCGGGTGTCGAAGTCGAAGACGTCGAAGTGCACCTGGCCGGTGCCGTCGTCGCCATTGCACAGCACGCGATGCGCGCCCTGGGCCGCCTCGCCCGGACCCGGATCCCGGGGCCGGCAGGATCCGCCCTGCCAGCCCACCGCGGTGCCGGTGGAGGCGAGCTGCCCGACCAGGCTGGGGAAGGCGCGGGCGATGGCGGCATCGTCCCGTCCCCAGGACGAGACCAGCGCATCCGCGCTGCTGTACGTGATCAGCCCGCTCACATCGGTTTTGCGGCTGATCCGCCCGTCGGGCAGCAGGGTGAGGGTGGTGGGACCGTTGGCGCGGCAGGCATTGGCCGGCTCCCGGACCACGATCTCGGAGGTGCCGATGATCAGGCGGTCGCCCTCGTGGGGCACCCGGTCCAGCGGCGCGGAGAATTCGCAGTGGAACGGAGAACCGTCGGGCAGCACGCCGTCCACGCGATTGGACAGCACCGGATCGCCGATCTTGGCCTGCTGCACGGTCAGCCGGTAGTTGGTCTGTCCCTCGGTGGCCAGCCAGGTGCCCACGAACGTGTCCGGCACCAGGCCCGGTCCGGATCGGACCGGTGGCGAATCGCCGTGGTGCAGCGCGAAACCCACGCCCGCGGCCGTCACCGCGGCCGCCGCCACCGGGACCAGGACGCGCCGGTGTAAGACGCGCTGCCACAGCGGTTTCCGGCCCCAGTCCCGGAGCTGCCGCGGCGGCTGTTGCGGCAGCAGACCGGCCGCGGCGGTCACCGCCAGGGCCGGATCGGAGTAGTACGCCTCGGTGGCGGCATAGGCGAAGTCCGCACAGCTGTCGAAGCGGTCCTCCGGAGCCTTGGCCAGGGCCCGGTCGAAGACCTCGTCCAGGGCCGCCGGCAGCTCGGGATTCACCTCGCTCGGGCGCAGCGGCCGCTCCCGGGTGTGGGCGTGCACCCAGCCCAGCGGATTGTCGGCGCTGAAGGGCCGGCGGTCGGTGAGCAGCACGAAAAGTGTGCAGGCCAGCGAATATTGGTCCGAGCCCGGGCCCACCGGCCGGCCGCTCACCTGCTCCGGTGATGCGAAAGCGAAAGTGGCGGAGATATTTCCGGTATGGGTGTGTTTGGTGGTCTCGTCGCGCAGCCGGGCAATGCCGAAGTCGGTGAGCAGGGCGCGCTCGGGGCGGCCGCTGTCGGGATCGGCGATGAGGATGTTGGAGGGCTTCACATCCCGGTGCAGGACGCCCTTGCCGTGCGCGTAATCCAGTGCGGCCGCGATCTCGGTGCCGATGCGCAGGCCCCGGTCGGGCGAAACACGGTGCAGTTCAGCGGCATCCACGCCGTCGATGTACTGCATGGAGATCCAGAACTGGTTCTCGGCGACGCCGCGGTCGTAGACCTGCACGATATTGGGGTGGTCGAAGTGGGCGGCGATATCGGCCTCGCGCTCGAAACGCCGCCAGACCTCGTCGTCCTCGGCGACATCCTCGCGTTTCAAGATCTTGAGGGCCGTGAGCCGGGGTAACCGCGGATGCCGCGCCGCGTAGACGACGCCCGAACCCCCGGCCCCGATTCGCCGCGCGATCACATACCCGGCGATGATTTCGCCAGGTCGCAGCTCGGTCATGCTTCCTCTTCGTCTTCCGGCCCGGCCCCACGCCCAGTTCGGATAACAACCATCCTGACGGACATCCGCCGATTCGGCTACAGGTCAGCCGGTTCGAGGCGGCCGGAACGCCGGGAGATGTGCGGCCGCCGTGCGCGCGATGGTTAGAGTCGGTGCTCGTGCGCGCAGACTCCCGAGCGTTCCACCGCCTCCGCATCCTCGCCCTGGTATCCGGGTTACTCGGATTCCTGCTGGCGGTGATCACGCCGATCCTGCCGGTGAACCAGGACCGGCCGACACTGCATTGGCCACAAGGGGATACGGCCGACGTCGCGGCGCCGCTGGTGTCGTACGTGCCATCGAACCTGGACGTGAGCCTGCCGTGTCAGGTGCTGCGGGAACTGCCGACCGGCACGCTGTTCTCGACCGTGCCCGCGGCCTCGGGGCAGGCCGAGTCGAAGGGCCTGGTCGTCAAGGTCACCGACGAGCCCGGCAAGGGACGCGCGGTATCGGTGCTGGTGCGGCTGATTCCGCTGCTCAGTGCGCCGGTGGCGGAGATCCAGGACTGCGCGGCGATCACCGTGCACTCTGACGCCGCTGAAACCCGGGTCGAATTCGCCGGGGTGCACCGCCAGGACGGCACGCCCTTCGCCGGCCGGGTCGGCGGGGACACCCGGCCGCAGGTGGTGGGCCTGTTCACCGATCTGAAGCGGGATCAGCTCGGGAACGCCTCCGCCACCGTGGATATCGACGCGCGCTTCACCTCCAGCCCGACCTGGCTCAAGCGCATCGCGACGCTCGGGGCGGTGCTGTTCACCCTGCTCGCCCTCTACGCGCTGCACCTGCTGGACACTTCCGACGGCCGTAAGCCGCGCCGATTCCTGCCCGCGCACTGGTGGCGGGTGCGGCTCGCCGACATCGCGGTGCTGGGCACGCTGGTGGTGTGGCACATCATCGGCGCCAACACCTCCGATGACGGCTACATCCTGAATATGGCTCGGGCCTCGAAGGTTTCGGGCTACATGGCCAACTACTACCGCTGGTTCGGGGTGGCCGAGGCGCCCTTCGGCTGGCCGTACGAGGTGCTGGCCTGGATGACCCGGATCAGCGATTCCAGCCCGTGGATGCGCCTGCCCGCGCTGCTGGCCGGCATCGTGTGCTGGCTGGTCATCAGCCGGGAAGTGCTGCCGCGCCTGGGTTCACAGGTGCGACGCGACACCGTCGCCATCTGGACCGCGGGACTGGTGTTCCTGGCCGCCTGGATGCCCTACGACAACGGCCTGCGCCCGGAGCCGCTCATCGCCGCGGGCGCGCTGCTGACCTGGTGCTCCATCGAAAGGGCCGTTGCCACCGGGCGTTTGCTGCCCGCCGCCGTGGGCGTGCTGATCGCGGCCTTCTCGCTGGCCGCCGGGCCGACCGGGCTCATCTGCATCGCGGCGCTCATCGCGGGCGCGCGGCCGGTGCTCATGGTCGTCATCAAGCGCGCCAAGGGCCCGGGATCGTGGCTGCTGCGTTACGGCGCGCTGCTGACGCCCGGCGTGGCCGCCGGAACCCTGGTGCTGGTAGTGGTTTTCGGCGATCAGACCCTCGCCTCGGTCATGGAGGCGACCCGGGTGCGCAAGCTCATCGGCCCCAATGTGGCCTGGTTCGACGAGCGCACGCGCTGGGACGCGCTGCTGATGCTCTCCCCCGACGGCTCGCTGGCCCGCCGCTTCGGCATCCTGGCCATGCTGCTGTGCCTGGGCGTATGCGTGATGGTGATGCTGCGCAAGAACGGCCGCATCCCCGGGACCTCCCGCGGGCCCTCGGCGCGGATCCTGGGCATCATCTTCATGTCGCTGTTCCTGATGATGTTCACGCCCACCAAGTGGACCCACCACTTCGGCGTGTATGCCGGACTGGCCGGATCGGTGGCGGCGCTGGCCGCGGTCGCGGTGGGGCTCAACGGGATTCGCTCGCCGCGCAACCGCACGCTGTTCACCGCCGCGGTGTTCTTCCTGCTGGCCATGACCTTCACCGGACCCAACGGCTGGTGGTACGTGTCCAGCTACGGCGTGCCGTGGTTCGACAAGGCGCCGCTCATCGCCGGCAAGGGCTTCTCCACGCTGTTCCTGGGCCTGGCGGTGCTGTGCCTGCTCATCGCCGCCTACCAGCACTTCCGCGAGCCGTACACGCAGCCGAAACCGGCGCGCGGCTTCGACAGGTTCGCCAGCATGCCGCTCACCATCGCGGCGGCCGTGCTGGTGCTGTTCGAGGTGCTGTCGCTGGCCAAGGCTGCCGTCGGCCAGTACCCGGCCTACTCCATCGCGGAGTCGAATCTGCGTGCGCTGCAGGGTGCTTCGTGTGGGCTGGCCAACGAGGTGCTGGTGGAGACCGATACCGCCGATTCGCTGCTGCACCCGTGGACCGGATCCGACGCCGACGGTCTGTCCGCCGAGAGCACCGGATTCACGCCCAATGGCGTCGCCTCCGACCTCACCGCGGACGCGGAGGAGACCGTCACCGGCGGGGCCAACTCGGTCAACGAGAAGTCCGGCAACAAGACGTCCAAGACCACCGGCGCGGGCACCGGCGGCGGCAAGAGCGAAGAGGCCGGCATCAACGGCAGCTCCGTCGCCCTGCCCTTTGGCCTGGACCCGGCCAAGACTCCGGTCGAGGGCAGTTACACCGATGGCGAGCAGCAGGTTTCGAAGCTCACCACCCAGTGGTACAACGCGGAGAAGCTGACCACTCTCCGCAATGATCCCGCCTACAAGGTGCTGGTCGTGACGGCGGCGGGGCGCATCCGGTCCTTCAACAAGGACGGCGTCGAGACCTACGGGCAGGACCTGTTCGTCGAGTACGGCACCCGCGACGCCCAGGGCACGGTCACGAACACCGGGCGGATCCGGCCGATCGATATCGGCCCGAGCCCGTCCTGGCGCAACCTGCGCGTGCCGCTGGACCAGATTCCCGCGGGCGCCAATGCGATTCGCCTGGTGCTCAATGACGCCGACATCACCCCGCGCCAGTGGCTGGCCGTCACCCCGCCCCGGCTGCCCCGGCTGCAGACCCTGAATTCCCTTGTCGGCGACAGCGCTCCGGTGCTGGAGGACTGGCACGTCGGCCTCGCCTTCCCGTGCCAGCGCCCCTTCGATCACCACGACGGCGTCGCCGAGGTGCCCGAATGGCGCATTCTGCCGGACCGCGTCGGCCAGGACGCTTCCAATGCCTGGCAGGACGACATCGGCGGCGGCCCACTGGGCTGGACGGGATTGCTGCTCAGGTCCGAGACCCGGCCGTCGTACCTGGATCACGACTGGAGCCGGGACTGGGGCTCGCTCGAGAAGTTCACCCCCTATGTCCCGAATGCGAACTTCGCGCCGACCCTGGACGTCACCGTCCAGTCCCGCTCCGGCCTGGCCAAGGATTCGCCCATCAAGACGAAATGAGAGGTGACCACTGATTTCGTGAGGTGGGGGTAACTCGTCGGGTACGGCCAAAATCGGGTTGGCACCCAACCGCCGGCACGCGTGCAAAACTGGCAACGGCTCCCACGCCGTGCGCCAAGTCTCGGGGAGGCGGGGGGGCTACCATCAGCAACCGTGCCAGACGCCTCCGCTGTACTGACAAAGCCGAATCCCCCGGCGACCGCCCCCACGACACCGCGCGACTATCGCTTCGCGAAGCTCATAGCGATCGTCGCGGGCGTGCTCGGGGCGCTGTTCGCGCTGGCGACACCGTTCCTGCCGGTACAGCAGACCCAGGCGGAGGTGAGCTGGCCACAGGGCGGTTCGCTCGATCCGGTGCAGGCGGCACTGATGTCGCAGGTGCCCATCGACGCGAACGCCACCATCCCGTGTTCCGCGGTCCAGCAACTGGATCCGCGCGGCGGCATCCTGCTGGCAACGGCGCCGCCGCAGGGCAAGGGCGCGGACCTGGAGGCCCTGTTCGTCCGCGTCTCCGGTGAGAGCGTGGACGTGCTGGACCGGAACGCCGTGGTGGCCAGCGCCACCCGCACCGAGATGAGCCAGTGCTCGCAGCTGGTCATCACATCCGACAGCACCCAGACCTACGCCAGTTTCGAGGGCGTCACCCGCACCGTCGAGAAGCCCACCGCCGACGGCGGACGGGAACTGGTCACCGTGCCCGTGGAGGGCCGCCTGCTCGGCGATCTGCGCCCCCAGGTGGTGGGCGTGTTCACCGATATGAAAGGCGGCGTGCCGGCGGGCCTCTCGTTCCACATGACCGTGGACTCCCGGTTCTCCTCCTCGCCGACGGTCATCAAGCTGGTGGCCATCATCGCCGCGGTCCTGCTCACCCTGCTGGCCATGGGCGCGCTCGCGGTGCTGGATACCAGTGACGGCCGCGGGCACCGGCGCATCCTGCCGGCGCACTGGCTGAAGCCGACCTGGGCGGACGGCGGCATCATCGGCACCCTGCTGCTGTGGCACTTCGTGGGCGCCAACACCTCCGACGACGGCTACATCCTGACCATGGTGCGGGCGGCCCCGCACGCGGGCTACCTGGCCAACTACTTCCGCTGGTTCGGCGTGCCCGAGGCGCCGTTCGGCTGGTACTACTACGTCATCCAGGCCTTCGCCGAGGTCTCGACCGCCAGCCCGTGGGTGCGAATTCCCGCGCTGCTCTGCGGAATCCTGTGCTGGCTGGTGATCAGCCGCGAGGTGGTGCCGCGACTGGGCAACGCGGTGGCGAAGTCCCAGGTCGCGCTGTGGACCGGCGGCCTGGTGTTCCTGGCCTTCTGGCTGCCCTACGACAACGGCCTGCGCTCGGAGCCGATCGTGGCCCTCGGCGCGCTGCTGACCTGGGTGTCCATCGAGCGGGCCATCGCCACCTCGCGCCTGCTGCCCGCCGCGGTCGCGGTGCTGGTGGCGGCGTTCACGCTGGCGGCGGCGCCGACCGGTCTGATGTGTGTGGCGGCGCTGCTCGCGGGCATCCGGCCGCTGGTGCGGATCGTGGTGCGGCGGCGCAAGCAGTTCGGCGATCTGGCCCTGCTCGCCCCCATCTCGGCGGCCGGATTCCTGGTGCTGGTGGCGGTTTTCGCCGATCAGACCTTCGCCGGAATCATGGAGGCGAACCGGGTGCGGCAGGTGACCGGGCCGAATCTGGCCTGGTACGAGGACTATCTGCGCTACTACTACCTGTTCGTCGAGACCGTGGACGGCTCGCTGGCGCGGCGCTTCGCGTTCCTGCTCATGATCCTGTGCCTGATCACCACCATGCTGGTGCTGCTGCGCCGGCGGCAGGTGCCGGGCATCGCGAGCGCGCCGACCTGGCGGCTCATGGGCGTGGTCTTCGGAACCATCTTCTTCATGATGTTCAACCCGACCAAGTGGACCCACCACTTCGGTTCGTACGCGGGCATCGCGGGTTCGCTGGCGGCGGTGACGGCGGTCGCCGTGTCCGCCACCGCACTTCGCTCCCGGAAGAACCGGTCGGTGTTCCTGGCCGGGCTGCTGTTCACCCTCGCCGTCGCCTTCTCCGGCATCAACGGTTACTGGTACGTCTCCAGCTACGGCGTGCCGTGGTTCGACAAGACCGTCTCCCTGCACGGCTTCCAGTCCAACACCCTGATGCTGGTGCTGTTCGGGCTGGCGCTGGCCGTGGTGGCCTGGCAGTCGCTGCGCGAGGGCTACGCCAAGCCGATGGCGAACGGGAAGACCAAGCGCGGCCGGCGGATCCGCAAGTTCGCCGCCATCCCGCTCACCGTGGTCGCCGCGCTCATGGTGCTGTTCGAGGTGGTGTCGCTGCTCAAGGGCGCGGTGCAGCAGTACCCGGCGTACTCGCTGGCGCGCTCTAACATCGACGCCGTCACCGGCAACACCTGCGGGCTCGCCAATGACGTGCTGGTCGAGGGAAATGTCAACAGCGGCAACCTGACCCCCATCGCCGATCCGGCCCACCCGCCGCAGAACGGCGACCCGCTGGCCGGTGAGAGCCCGGTCGGCTTCTCCCCCAACGGCGTCGCCGACAAGCTGGACGCCGACAGCGTCGAGGTGAAGCCGGGCACCGGCAACACCTCCACCCAGACCGTCGGCCCGGCCTTCGAGAAGGGTCAGAACGCGGGCACCGGCGGCGGCAAGGGCGCGCAGGGCGTGAACGGCTCCACCGTGGCCCTGCCCTTCGGCCTGGACCCGGCCACCACCCCGGTCATGGGCAGCTACCAGGACGGCGTGCAGCAGCCCGCCGAGCTCACCTCCAGCTGGTATCAGCTACCGCCGCGCTCGGACGACTCACCGCTGATCGTGATTTCGGCGGCCGGCCGCGTGATGTCGTTCGACGACACCGGCAATATGACCTACGGCCAGGACATCTTCCTGGAGTACGGCCACCACAACCCGGACGGCACCGTCACCTTCCTCGACAAGTACCGCCCGCTCGACGTCGGCCCGGCCCCGTCCTGGCGCAACCTGCGCATTCCGCGCTCGGCGCTGCCCGACAATGCCGACGCGGTCCGCATCTACGCCCGCGACCCGATCCTGATCGGCGACCAGTGGCTGGCCTTCACCCCGCCGCGGGTGCCGAAGCTGGTGTCGCTCAACAGCTATCTGGGCTCCACCCAGCCCATCCTGCTGGACTGGGCCGTGGGCCTGCAGTTCCCGTGCCAGCACCCGTTCGATCACCGCAACGGTGTGGTGGACGCGGCGCCCAAGTACCGCATCCTGCCCGACCGGCCGCTGGCCATCAGCTCCACCAATACCTGGCAGGCCGAGGAATTCGGCGGTCCGCTGGGCTGGGCGGAGATGCTGTCGGCCTCCAAGACGGTGCCGACCTATCTGAAGGACAACTACGCCCGCGACTGGGGCTCCCTGGAGCAGTACGAGCCGTTCTATCCGGATCCGTCCGACCCGGCCAAGGCCAAGTTCTCCAAGCCCGCGCAGGTCGACACCCACGTGGTGACCCGCTCCGGGTTCTGGTCACCGGGGAAGATGCGCGTCTTCTGACCCGGGACACGTGATGATAGGTGGCCGCCCGCGACGTCGCGGGCGGCCACTGCTCTTCCGGGTCCTATCGAATTCCAGTTGCTATTTCTTGACGTCCACGTGTGCCACCCACTCGTAGACGGGCAGACTCCCCTCCGGAGTGTCCTGCCAGCGTGACGTCACTTTGTAGCGCTCGTACCCGTTCCCGAACGCCACTCGCAGCTCGACGCCCGGTGGCGTGATCGGGACGATCCGCGTTTCGAGGCCATCCGGCCCGCCTTCGAGTAGCGCCAAGGGTGAGGTACTCATAGCTGAAGGCTCTCACATCTGTACGGGTCACCCGATAGATTCAGCGCAATCGGCGAGCCGCCTGAACAAGCCGCCCGTGAGCGGGGCGAGGCCGGTTTCAAACGGTGCGAATCGGTGTCAGACGAGGCCGAACTGGCTCAGCAGGCCGCTCAGCAGGCCGCCGATGATCGGAATCTTCGAGGCGCTGCCGGTGCCCATGCCGCCCACCGGAACCGCGGTCACGCTGACGCCGATGGTCTGGGCGTTGTTGCTGGTGCTGCTGCCGTCGTCACTCGCGATGAGCGTGTACGTACCCGCCGTCGTCGGGGTCCACTGGTAGGTCGCGTGACCGCTGGAATCCACCGGAGAGGCGCCCATGTACGCGGCTGCGCCGCCGGACGGGCTTGCGATCCAGAAGCCCACCTGGCTGCCCGCGTTCGCGCCGCCGACCGACGCCGTCAGGGTGTAGGTGGTATTGATGTGCGCCAGCCCGGTCCCGGCCGACAGCCCGGTGACCTGTGCGGAGGCGGCCGGTGCGGCGGACAGGACCGCCAGGGCGGTCGCGGCGGTGGCCGCGCCGCCGATGATCGTGTGCCGAATTCGAAGGGTAGCCATTACTGCTTCGCTCCCAAGCTCTCATTTTCGAAATTGAAATGAGATGTTTTCACACACGAGGGCGGGTCGCAATGGCCGGCGCCGAATTCCGCAATGGCGCGCACCGAAACAGGCGCGGCTACAACGGCAGTAGATGGTGCTTGCGGGGATTCTCCGGAGTCTTCTTGTCGCGCAACAGGTGCAGGGCGCGCCGAATTTCCAGGCGGGTGGTGGCGGGCTCGATGACCGCGTCGATATAGCCGCGTTCGGCCGCCACCCACGGCGTCGCGACGGTGGCGTTGTAGAACTCGATCATCTGCTTGCGCATGGCCGCGCGCTCCGGCTCCGGAGCCGCCGCCAGGGTCTTGGCGCCGATGAGCGACACCGCGCTCTCCGCACCCATGACCGCGATCCGGGCGGTGGGCCAGGCCAGATTCACGTCCGCGCCCAGCTGTTTGGACCCCATGACGGCATAGCCGCCGCCGTAGGACTTGCGGATGACCACGGTGACCTTCGGGACCGTGGCCTCCACGAAGGAGAAGATGAACCGGCCGCCGCGCTTGATGACGCCGATCTTCTCCTGCTCCACTCCGGGCAGGAAGCCCGGGGTGTCGACGACGAAGACCAGCGGGATCTCGAAGGCGTCGCAGAGCCGCACGAAATGGGCGGCCTTGTCCGAAGCGCGGGCATCGAGCGCACCGGCGTAGACCAGGGGCTGATTGGCCACCACGCCGACCGTGCGGCCGTCCACGCGGCTGAAGCCGCAGATCACGTTCTTGCCCGCGGCCTCACCGAATTCGTGGAACGCGCCGTCGTCGAAGATCCGGAGCAGGATCTCGTGCATGTCGTAGCCGGCATTGTCGGCGTCGGGGACGATGCCGTTGAGTTCCAGGTCGGTGTCGGTGATCTCCGGTTCCAGCCCGGGATTCACCACCGGCGGCAGCTCCATGCAGCTCGACGGCAGATAGCCGAGGTACTCGCGGACCCACTCGAAGGCAGCGGCCTCGTCCGGGGCGACGTGGTGGATATTGCCGTACTGGGCTTGGGATTTCGCGCCGCCGAGCTCCTCGAGGCTGACATCCTCACCGGTCACCTCGCGAATCACCTTGGGCCCGGTGACGAACATGTAGGCCGCTTCGGTGGCCACCACCACGTCGGTATTGATGGGCGCGTAGACCGCGCCGCCCGCGCAGCTGCCCAGGATCATGGAGATCTGAGGCACCAAGCCGGACAACGGTTCCTGACGCCGGCCCAGCTCGGCGTACCAGGCCAGCGAGGTCACCGCCTCCTGCACGCGGGCGCCGCCGGAGTCGTTGATGCCGACCACCGGGCAGCCCATCTTGGCCGCGAATTCCAGGATGCCCGCAACCTTGCGGCCGAACATCTCGCCGACCGAACCGCCATAGACGGTCTGGTCGTGCGAGAAGACGGCCACCGGGCGGCCCTCCACCAGGCCGTGGCCGGTGACCACGCCATCCCCGAAGAGGGCGGCCTTGTCGCCCGGATTGCGCACCAGCGCACCGACTTCCACGAAAGTCCCGGGATCCAGCAGCATCTCGATGCGGTCGCGGGCCGAGGGAATTCCCTTCCTGGCCCGCTTGGCGATTCCCGCTTCTCCCGCCGGCTCCCTCGCGATGTCGAGCTTGTGTCTAAGGTCGGCGAGTTTGTCGGCGGTGGTGCTCACTGGACACTCCTCTCGGCAAAAACCTACTTTCCCAGAACTCGTGTCGTCGTGGTGCTATTTCGTTGTGGTGTCGATCTCCGACAATTTCTTGGTGAGATCGGCGCCGATGGTGGCGATCCGGGGCTCGTCGATGATCTGGATGTGATCGCCCGGAATGTGGATGATCTCCAGATTCGGAATGTGTTCCTGCCAGCCGCCGTTCGGCCGCCGGTCCGCGAAACGCGGTTCCAGCTCGATCATTCCGTCGTGGTAGCGATCGGCGAGGTAGAGGGCGACGGCGCCGTCGTACTTCGACGGCTCGATCTTCTGCAGCTCCTTGCTGTCGATCCACGAGGTGCGCTGATGCTCGATCACGCCGCCCGGGATGTCGACCCCGGCGAACTTCAGCAGCTCCATGATGATGTCGATCTGCTCCGCGTCGGACGCCGCGGCCAGCTCCTCGAGCTGCTCCTGATCGAGTTCCCCATTGAAGCCGTAGGTCTTCTGCGCGAACGCCTGGTAGCGGCGGATCCGCTCCACCCGCTCCTCGGGGGCGTCACTGAATGGCTCGACCGGAATGGCCAGGTCGATCAGGCCGACGTGCCGGACGTCCGCACCTTCGGCGCGCATGATCTCGCCGACCTTCAACGCGAACACCGCGCCCAGCGACCAGCCGTAGAAAATGTACGGGCCCTCCGGCTGCCGCTTGCGAATTTCCGAAATGTACTGGTGCGCACGCTCTTCGATGGTGCCCTCGACCCGTTCCAGGCCGTACATCGGAGTCCCGGCCGGGAGCCGGTTCAGCAGCGGCTCGTACACCAGGGTGTTGCCGCCCGAAGCGTGGAACACGAAGACCGGCACCGCATTCGAACCGGCCTCCGGCGCGCGCAGCGTGCGCACGAAGCCCTCAAGATCGGAGCTCTTGCCCTGATAGCGGACAACGACCTCGGACAGCTGCTCGATGGTCTTGCAGGCCCGCACCTCGGCCGGATCGACCTCGGCCTTGACCCGCTCCGACAGCCGGGCCACCAGCTTCTCCAGCGTGGTGTCGTCGATCTCGGGCAGCGGGTTGAAGATGCCGCCCGCCGTCTTGCCGGTCACCAGCGCCCAGGTGGCGAAGGCGAGTCGCTCCTCGCCATTGCGCGGGGGCACATTGTCGGCGTCGGTCTCGGCGATCGGCGCGGCGGACTCGTGCTCCGCGACGATCTCCTCGGCCTCGGCCACCACATCGGTGGTCTCGGTCGTGGGCAGCAGCGCGGCCGGGTCCTCGCCGGCGGCCATGGCAGCCCGCGCGGCGGAGATGAAGTCGGCGTCGACGGTGATCTCCTCACCGGCGGCCTGCCGCGCGGCGATGTCATCGAGCTGATCGCGGTGCTCGATCGCGTACCGCAGCACCTTGCCGACCTCGAGCAGGCTGGCATCGCGCACGGCCTGGATCTGCAGCTGCGGAATGTCGAACTCGTATTCCACGCGGTTCTTGATGCGCATGGCCATCAGCGAATCCAGACCCAGCTCCATCAGCGGGATCTCCATCGGGAGATCCTCGACCGCGTAGCCCATGGACTCGGCCACGATGATGGCCAGGCGCTGCTCGATGGTCTGCGTGCCCTTGGGATCCCAGCGCTCGCCGGGGGCCGCCTCGACTACTTCGGCAGCGGGAGCCGCCTGGACGGCCGCGACCGGCTGTGCCACAGCCGATTCCGGCAGCGGTGCGGCCAGGGGTCCGTGGGTGGGGAGAGACGCAGTGACGACGGCGTCGAAGAGCGGGCGGAAGGCATTGCCCTCCTTGGCGTGGACCGACACCGACGCGCCGCCCGGGTGGGGGGTGAGCGTGGTGGTCAGCGTGCCGGTGGCAGGGACCGCGCCGTGCGCGATGGACGCGCCGACGGTGACATCCGAGAGCACCTGCGCGGCAGCGGCATTCACCAGTGCGGCCAGGTCGGTGACGGCCGGGGCCTGCACCTCCCAGACGTGGCGGCCGTCCGGCAGCGCGACGTGCGCGCCCGGAACACGAGCATTGCCCGCGCCGCCGCCGAAACCGCCGGTCACCTTGGGCCAGTACTGCTTGCGCAGGAACGCGGTGCGCGGCGCGGCGGCGTAGTCACCGGCGGGCAGCAACGAGGGCAGGTCCACCTTGTGGCCGTGCACGTACAGCTGCGCCAGCGCGGAGATGACGCCCGCGGCCTCGTCCTCCTTGCGCTTGAGGGTCGGGATGAGTGCCGCATTGTGCACGCCCGCCGCGAAGGTGGTGCCCAGGACCTGCATGAGCGCAACGGAATTCGGCGCGAGTTCCAGGAAGGTGGTGATACCGGTGTCGACGGCCTGCCGGATGGCGTTGGTGAAGTACACCGAGCCGCGCATGTTCATGACCCAGTAGTCCACGTCCTGCACGGGCGCGTGCCCGGCGCGGTAGACGGTGTCCTTGTGGACGGTCGAGTAGAGGTCACGCTTGAGCTTGGTGGGCTCGATGCCGGCCAGCTCGGCGGCGAGTTCACCCAGCAGCATGTCCATCTGCGAGGTGTGGCCCGCGCCGCGGGTCTGCAGCACACGGGCGAACTTGCCCTCGGCCTCGGCGCGCGCCACGATCGCGTGCACCTGGTCCGGCATGCCGCCGATCACCGTGTTGTTGGGCGCGGCGTATACCGCGACCTCGATCTCGGGGAACTCGGTCTCGACGAGCTTGGTGATCTCCTCGGCGGAGTACTCCAGCAGCGCCATATTGCGGACCTGGTCGTCGGTGAGCATGGCCTCGCCCTCGGCCATCAGCCGCGAGCGCGCGCAGATCACCCGGACCGCGTCCTCGAGCGGCAGACCGCCCGAAATGTACGCTCCCGCAACCTCACCCTGGGAGTGGCCGACCACGCCCTCGGGCTCGGCGCCGTGCGCGCGCAGGATCGAGGCCAGACCCACCTGGATGGTGAAGGTACCGACCTGGCCGGTGCCGATGTCCCAGTCCATGGAGTCGTCGAGGATCATCTCCTTGACCGAGTACCCGGCCTCGTCCATGACCAGCTCGTCGACCTGATCGACAGCGTTACGGAAGATCGAGTTCTCGGTGTAGAGCTGCTTGCCCATCTTGCGGTGCTGCGCACCGAAACCGGCCATCACCCACAGCGCGCCCTTGGCGGCGGGGGAATCGGCGGTCCAGACGCCAGTGCCCGGCTTGCCCTCGGCGATGGCCCGCAGGCCCGCGATGGCCTCGTCATGGGTCTTGGCCACGACCACGCCGCGCGAGCGGCCGTGGTTGCGCTTGGCCAGGGTCCGGGCCACATCCGCCAGCGGAGTCGCCTGTCCCGCTTCGGATTCCAGCCAGTCGGCCAGATCCTTGGCGGCGCGCTTGCGCCGCGACGGCAGGTAACCCGACACCGGGAGGATCAGCGGCATCGGCTCTTCGCGATTGCCCCACTCCGGCTCCGGCGCAACGGTTTCGGTAATGGCCTCGGCCGCGGCGATCACGTCGGTGGTCTCGTTGTCGAGGCCGCTGGTCTCGGAAGCCTCCGCTGCGGCGAGGGCCGGCACGTACTCCTGGATGACCACGTGCGCATTGGTGCCACCGAAGCCGAAGCCGGAGACGCCGATGGTGGCCTTGCCGCTGTAGCGCGGGAATTCGGTGGGCTGGTCGGTGACCTTCAGGTGCGCCTGGTCGAACGGAATGAAGGGGCTGGGACCCGCGTAGTTGAGGTGCGGCGGAATGACGTTGTGCTGCAACGCCATGATGACCTTCGCGAGAGCCGCGGCGCCGGCCGCGGCCTCCAGGTGACCGAAATTGGTCTTGGCCGAACCCAGCAGGGCGGGCTTGTCGGCCTCTCGGCCCCGGCCGATGACGCGGCCGAGCGCATCCGCCTCGATCGGGTCGCCGATGGGGGTGCCGGTGCCGTGCGCCTCGATGTAGTCGACCTGGGACGGCGGGATTCCGGCATCCCGGTAGGCGCTGCGCAGTACATCGGCCTGCGCGTCCGGGTTCGGGGCCAGCAGGCCGTTGGACCGGCCGTCGCTGTTGACCGCGGAGCCCTTGACGACCGCGTAGATGGTGTCGCCGTCGCGCTCGGCGTCGGCCAGCCGCTTGAGCACGACCAGACCGCCGCCCTCGGAGCGGACCATGCCGTCGGCGTCCGACGAGAACGCCTTGATGTGACCGTCCTTCGACACGCCGCCATTGGCATCGAAGGCCAGCGTCGCGGCCGGGGACAGCAGCACGTTCGTGCCACCGGCCAGCGCCAGATCGGCCTCACCGTTGCGCAGCGCCCGAACGGCCTGGTGCACCGCTACCAGCGAGGACGAGCACGCGGTGTCGACGGCCACCGACGGGCCGCGGAAATCGTAGAAGTACGAGACCCGGTTGGGGATGATGGCCGAGACGCTGCCCATGATGCCGTAGCCCTCGGCCGAGAGCGGCGTGCCCGGATCGGTGTTCCCGACCGCCATGCCCGCGAGGAGCATGAACTCGGTGCTGGTCGAACCGATGAAGACGCCGACCTGCTGACCCTTGAGGGTATTGGCGGGAATCCTGGCGTGCTCCAATGCCTCCCAGGTCAACTCCAGCGCCCACCGCTGCTGCGGGTCCATGCGCTCCACCTCGACCGGCGAGTGGGCGAAGAACTCGGCATCGAAGCTCTTGAGGACGTCCTGGTCGAGGTAGCCGCCCTTGGTGTTGGACTTGGCGATCTGCTCTACCAAGCGCGGATCGTCGAGGAACTCCGACCAGCGGCCCTCGGGTAGGTCGCGAATCGCGTCACCGCGATTGATCAGGAAGTCCCAGGTGGATTCAGGCGTATCGCCCGCACCGGGCAGGCGGGTGGACAGCCCGACGATGGCGACATCGTGCGCCTGGCCCGGCTGGAAACCCTGCGTATAGAACGAGTCGTCAGCCACGTCGGCCGGAAGGTCGGGCTCCCCATTGATGATTCGCTCGGCCAGCGAGGCGATGGTCGGGTGCTGGTAGACGATGGTCGCGTTCAGCACGACCCCCGTCAGCTCCTCGATATCGCCACCGAGCGCGAGGGCATCCCGCGAGGCCAGGCCGAACTCCTCCATCGGCCGGTCCACGGTGATGTTCTCGATCGGCTGCCCGGTCGCGTCGGCGACCCAGCGGCACAGCCATTCCCGCAGGTCGGCCACCGACATGTCGGCCACAGCAGGTTTCTGCGTGGCCGCACCTTCGGCCGCCGGTGCGTTCTCGGTCGTCTGGGTGGGGTCCGTGCCCTCGTTCTCAGCCATCAGTTCCTCAAGCTACCTGTCTGCTCACGGTGCGCGGCGTTGTTATCGAGACTCTCGCCGTTCCCTGCCCGAACGGCTCTGTCTTCGCGTGCCGGAACGGCACTGCCTTTCATGCATGAATGGCGCGAACCGAACGGGCTCGCGCCATCCAACTTCGAGACGGTCGTCTCACTCCTCGTCTGGTGCATCGGGGAAGGCCTGCTGCGTGTAACCACCACGCAGCGTGCCGCCGATGTACTCCGCCTTGCAGGCACGACGGGCGATCTTGCCGCTGGAGGTACGCGGGATCGAACCGGCCGGAACGAGGAGGATGTCACGCGCGGTGACACCGTGCCGGGACGAGATGGCCGCGCGGACCGCATCCGCGATGGGCCCCGGGTCGGCCTTGCCCGCGCCCGGGCCGCGCTCGGCCACGATGACCAGCTGCTCGCTGGCGTCGTCGGCGTCGTACTTCAGGCCCGAATGGCTGTCCTGCGCAAAGACTTCGGCGGGCAGCTGGTTGGCGGGCACCGCGAAGGCGGCGACGAAACCGGGACGCAGCATGGTCGAGGCCTCCTGGGCGGAGTACTCGAGATCCTGCGGGTAGTGGTTGCGGCCGTCCACGATGACCAGGTCCTTGACGCGGCCGGTGATGTAGAGCTCGCCGTCCACGTAGACGCCGTAGTCACCGGTGCGCAGCCAGATGCCGTCGGCCGGCACGCCCTCCGCGTGGCTGCCCTCGGACAGTCGATGCGCGAGCTGGTTACGGAAGGTCTTCTGGGTCTCCTCGGCGCGGCCCCAGTAACCGATGCCGATGTTGTTGCCGTGCAGCCAGATCTCGCCGACCTGCCCGTCGGGCAGCTCACGCGCGCCCTCGGGCGAGTCGATGGAGTCGCCGTCCACGATGGTCGCCCACTGCGACAGCGCGATGTAACCGCAGGACACCTGGGCGATGGAGTTCTCCGCGCCCTGCTCGACCTTCTTCACGCGACCGGCATTGAGCTCCAGCCGGTCCACATAGATGACCTTGGCCTCGTCCTCGTGCCGGGTGGCCGATACGAACAGGGTGGCCTCGGCCATGCCGTAGCACGGCTTGATGGCGGTCTTGGGCAGGCCGTACGGGGCGAACGCCTCGTTGAACTTCTTCATCGAGGTGGTGGTCACCGGCTCGGAGCCGTTGATCAGGCCGAGCACGTTCGACAGGTCCAGCGACTCGCCCGGCTTGGGCAGGCCGCGCACGGCGGCGTGCTCGAAGGCGAAGTTCGGTGCGGCGGCGAAGGTTCCGGCGCCGTCGGACACCGCGGCCAGCTCGTTGATCCAGCGCGAGGGCCGGCGCACGAACGAGGCCGGGGACATGATGGTGATGTACTTGCCGCCCACGGCGGGCAGGATCACCGTCAGCAGACCCATGTCGTGGTACAGCGGCAGCCAGGTCACGCCGCGCGAATTCTCGTTCAGATCAAGCGCGTTCACCATCTGCAGCACATTGGTGCCGACACCGCGGTGGGTGATCTCGACACCGGCGGGCACCCGGGTGGAGCCGGAGGTGTACTGCAGGTAGGCGATGTCGTCGACCACGATGTCGGGGCGGATCCAGGACTCCCCGACGCTGTCGGGAATCGCGTCGACGGCGATGATGCGCGGGCGCTGGGCCGCGGGCAGCGACCGGAAGAACTGGCGGACACCGGCGGCGGAGGAGCTCGCCGTCAGGATCGCGGAGGGCGTGCAGTCACCGAGGACCGCGTGCAGGCGATCGGTGTGGCCCGGCTCGTCCGGATCGAACAGCGGCACGGAGATGGTGCCCGCGTAGATGGCGGCGAAGAAGGAGATGACGTAATCCAGGCCCTGCGGAGCCAGGATCGCGACCCGATCGCCCCGCTTGGTCACCTGCTGCAGTCGGGCGGCCACCGCGCGCAGCCGCGTACCGAACTGACTCCAAGTGAGGTCCTGGTACTCACCGTCGCGCTCGCGTGAGTAATCGATGTAGCGGTAGGCCAAGTCATTGGCGTCGTTACCGTGAGTGTGCTTCTCGACGTAGTCGACGAGGGTGCGTCCCTCGGGAATCGTGATGTTCCCCGTTTCGTCGAGGTAATCGTCGAAAGTCTCGTCCATTCCTTCTTCTCCTCCGAGGCACACGCGGCATGAGACGGCATGCATTGCCGCTGTTACCTGTGAGGCCCCGACTCTCTTCGCCCGCGGGAGCTCCATACGAGAGCCAACCTGCAGAATTGTGTTGCGGTCTGCGCGGTGACCGTCTATTGGCTAGATGTTCTCAAACCAGGGACATGTTACAGAGCAGCTGCCCGGCCATGCTTCGGAGCGGCCGAACATCTCCCAGCTCACATCTCTGGACTACGGAATGACCGGCGCGAATGCCTCCAAATGGGTGGGGAACGCCCCACATAGGACACAACTAGGACTGGATGTGAGTTGCCGCACGCGCCGGGTCTCGGCAGTGTCGCAACCCGGAGCACTTTACCGGGTGACCCCGGAACTGGGGGGTCGGTCGGTGGGGGTCACACCGCCGGTGAAGCACCCATCGACCAGGGTGCGCCCGAACGCATAGGGTTCGCTGCGCGACGGCTTACGTATGTGCAGGGTGCGGAGCGTTTTCGATCAGACCCGACGCCCAGTTCACCGTCCACTCGGTGGCGGTGGTGCCGTTGTCGTCCACCTGGTAGCCGTTGTAGAGGCTGTGCACCGGATTGCCCGCGGCGCGGACCAGGATGTTCAGGCTGCCCAGGATATTGTTCGGGCTCAGCGCCTGCCGAGGGGAATCACAGATCAAATCGCCTGCGGCACAGATGGTGAAGGTGCGGCCGGTGAGCTTGCCGTAGCCGCCGCGCGGTCCGGTCATCGTGATACCGGGGACGTTCAGGCCCTTGAGCGCCACCTCAGCACCCACGCCTGGCGGGGTCGGGCCGATCTCGATGGCCTCGCCCGGATCGCCGACATCGCGGCGGCCGTCGGCGATGGTGGTCACGCCCAGCACCTGGTCCTCGGCCACCGGGCCCTTGCCCGCGCCGATCTGCGCGGCGATATCACCGACGATCACCGCGCCCTGCGAGAAACCCGCCAGAACGTAAGTGGTGAGCGGACATTGGGCGGCGGTCTGCGCGAGCTTGTCGCTGGCCCGCTTGGCGCCCTCGGAACGGCTGTTGTTGTAGGAGGACTGCCCGTCCGGCGGAATGGCGACCGGATTGGAGAACTGCGCGACGTACGGGACGGTGTAGACCTCGACCCGCTCATCGGGGAACTTGGCCCGGATCGGATTGGAGATGTTCAGCATCAGCGACGCCGGGTTCGCGGCCGGGCTGTAGGGGTCGTCGCGGCTGTTCGACTCCCAGGTGCCCGGCACGGACAGCATGAGCACGTCCGGGCAGGTGGCCGGCTGCGAACTCGGACGGGGCGGGGCCGGCGGCTTGGGGCCGGGCAGCCGCAACCGTCCGGCCAGCAGGTACCACAGCAGCAGCGCCACCACGACCACGATCACGATCGCCGCGATGGCGAGCAGCAGGCAACCCACCGGCCGTGACCGGGTTTGTCCGATTCGGCGTCGCGTCGTCACTTGTTGCAGTAGCTCTTCGAGGCGACGTCGTAGTAGATCTTGCCCGCCTGCTCGACCGTCATCTTGGACGGATCGAAGGACGGATCGGAACCGGCGATCGCGGTCACGTAGGTGATGATCTGATCCTGCGGGGCGTTCTCCGACTTACCCTGGCACACCAGATTGGCCGCGGTGACGGCGATGTCCGGGGAACCCGGGGTGATACCGGCCTTCTTCAGCTCGTCGAGGAAGCTCTTCTCCTTGTCCGACAGCGCCGGGGAGCCGTTCGGGGTGGTGAGGAACTGGCTCGGCACCGGCGCCGGGCGCTCGGCCGTGGCGCTGGGGGTCCCGGCATCCGGCGCGGCCTGCGGAGCCTGCTGATCCGTGGACGGCGCGGCGTCGCCCGGGGTGGCGGACGCGGCGGCCGTGGTCTTGGTCGTGGTGAGCGTGGGCGTGCTCTTGGCGGTCGAGTCGTTGCTACCGCAGGCGGCGAGCAGTCCAGCGGCGGCGATGGCGGCCACCACGCCGAATACCTTTCCACGGGTACCGTGCATCAATTCGCTTCCTATATCTGTCCAGGGGCAAGAGGTCGCCCCCAGGCTAGCCGCAACCCGGGACGGAGTCCCGGGCCACAACGGAACCACATCCACTTCTTAGGGCCGATTAGGGCTATTTCTGCGGAAAGTCTCAGTTGGGACGGACCTCCGGACCCAGCGCCGGAATGGGCGCGGGCTGCGCGGGATCGGCAGGTGAGGGCTCGGATGCCGGGGACGGAGCCGGAGCCGTGGCAGATGGCTGTGCCGGAGCCGCGGCAGGTGCGGGTGCGGGTGCCGGAGCAGGCGCGAGGGTCGCGGCCGGGGCCGGCGCGGCCGGGGCGGCGGGGGCGGCGGGGGCGGCGGCCGGGGTCGCCGGGACAGGGACCGGAACCTCGGGGGCCGGCGGCACCGGCAGCGGCAGAGCGGGCAGGCCCGGCAGCGGGAATGCGGGCTGCTGGGCGGCCGGCTGGGCCGGGGCCGGCTTGGGCTGCTCGGCGCCGGGGATGGCGATCGGGCGGCCGTCGAGAGTGGCCGCGGCGGCCCGGCCGTCGCGGATGGTGATGGTGCCGCCCTGGAAGGTCTGCTGGGTGCCGCCCGGGGTCGGGCTCTCGTCGGAGATCGGGTAGCCGAGCGGTCCGTTCTCGAATCCGGTTGCGCCCCAGGCGTCCATGATCGGACCGGTCCGCACGCCCCAGGCGCCCGAGAGCGGGCTCCAGTAGATATTGCCGCCCTCGAAGCCGGACCAGCGGCCGAAGTCGCGCACCGGCTGCTCACCCGAGGTCGGGAATCCGTAAGGGCTGTTCTCGAATCCGAGCTGCGCGTACTTGCCCAGGATCAGGCCCTGCACCAGGTGCGCGCCGGTCCTGGCGCTGAAGTACATGGGCCCGTTCTCGAAACCCTGTACCGCGCCGTCCTTCTGGGGCGTCCGGGCCTCCTGGCCGGAGGGGTACCCGGCCGGGCCGCGCTCGTAGCCCTGCCTCGCCCATTCGTCGAGGATGGCCCCGCGCACCGCCTGCGCACCGGTCTGCGGGGTCCAGTAGATCGACCCGTGCTGGAA
Organism: Nocardia sp. NPDC059228; assembly: GCF_042754245.1. Taxonomy (NCBI): domain Bacteria; kingdom Bacillati; phylum Actinomycetota; class Actinomycetes; order Mycobacteriales; family Nocardiaceae; genus Nocardia; species Nocardia sp. NPDC059228. The sequence continues at coordinate 99,591 of NZ_JBHZAL010000026.1, forward strand.
CGGCTGCAGTCGGCCGCGGCCGTCGGGCAGGCCGCCCTCGCCCGCGATCGGGAAGCCCAGAGCGCTTGCCGCCGTGCCCAGTCCGCCGTAGCTGCCGCCGATCGCACCCGCGACCGGCTGGGCGCCGGTGGCCGGCGAGAAGAACACCTTGCCGCCGCGGAAGTCCTGGGCCACGCCGCCGGGCAGCGGGTACTCCGCGGTGAGGCAGTCACCGAGCCAGGAGTTGCCCTGCGTCACCGGCGCGATCGCGCCACCGGTCCTGCAGTCGACGGGGGTCGCGTCCACGCCCAGCGCGGCGCCCGTCTGCGGCCAGGCCTGGCGCATCTCGAAATCCCAGTACGGCCAGGTGTGAGTGCCGGACGGGCGGTAGTTCACCGAGACGGGGATGTTCAGCTGATTGAGCTTGGCCACGAAGTTCTGGGTGCTCAGCCGGGACAGCACCTCGAGGCCCAGGCCCGCGTAATTGCTTGTGATGCCCGGAATGTCGGAGAGCGGGTCGGTGGTGCCCGCGACGCCGTTGCCGCTGGAGACGTAGAGGGCCACGCCCTTGAGCTTGTCGGCCAGCTCGTAGGGGTCGTGTTCCTTCCAGGCCGGGTTGCCCGGCGGGCCGAACATCTTCGCCGAGTCGAAGCCGCCCGCGTCGTGCATGGCGAAATCGACCGCCTGCGGCATACCGAGCGAGGTCAGGGTGAGGAAACCGGAGTAGGAGGCGGCCGAGCGCACCCAGCCGGGATTGCGGGCGGCCAGCATCATGGCCGCGGTGCCGCCCATCGAGAGTCCCTCCACCGCACGCGCATCGGTGGCGCGGAACTGGCTCTCCAGCAATGGCGGGAGCTCCTTCACCAGGAAGGTCTCCCACTTGTAGTTGTGGCCGTTGTCGGGGGCCAGCCAGTCGGCGTAGAAGCTGGACTGGCCGCCGATGGGCAGCACCACCAGGGAATTCTTGTCGGCGTAGAAGCCGGCCGCGCCCGCGTCCTTGGTCCAGCCGTTCTCGTCGTCGGTGGCCCGCAGACCGTCCAGCATGTAGACGACGGGGAACCTGGCGTCCGGCTTGGCGTTCCAGTCACGCGGCAGCAGCAACTGGACTTCGATGGGTGCGCCGGTGGCCGGCGAATTCACCCACAGGGCGACCCGGCGGTCGTTGAGCCACGACATCTTCTGGATGGACGCCGCGGGAGCGGCGGGCGCATCCGGTGCGGCGCTTGCCGGTCCGCACTGTGCGAAAGTGCCCGCGGCCAGCGGAAACAGCGCCGCTACAGCGCATGCCATCCAGCGCACGCGCCTGCTTTTGATCCCACGGACAACTCCAGCCACACAAGTGTTGTACCTCCGCAAGCCCGCCAGTCCCGGCAGGACACACGGAAACGGACCTTTCCACAGCAAACGTCCAGTTGCCGACCTGCCTCCCCGCATCTTCAGCGCACAGCCGAGAGCCGTCGCCGTCCCGCACGCGCGCCGGCGGTCAGGTGGCAAACCGATTTCGGGCGTACCCCCGGAGTTACCCCGACCGCCACGAAATCAGCGGCCGCGTTGGCATACGTCCAGAATCAAACCCCCAGTGCGGCCAGGATGTCGGGGCGGGCGGTGGCCAGCTGGTCCTGCCAGTAGGGCCACGAGTGGGTGCCCTCGACCTGGAGGTTGTAGTGGGCGCCGATGCCGAGCTGGGTCATCCGGCCCACGAACGAGAGTGTGTTCACCATCGACAGGGCCTCCAGCACAACGGCATTCGCGGTGTTGAAGATGCTGATGGGGGAGTCCGGGTGATCGTGCGGGCCGAGCACGCCCCAGGACGCGGAGATGAACATGGGCAGGTTGCGGAGCTGGGGTGCGAAGACGAACGGGTCCATGCGCAGCCACTGCGGGCTCCACGGCCAGGCCATCGAATCCACATTGAAGCGGCCGGCGTCGAGCATGGCGATGCGGATGGCCTCGCGCATCCCGGGCGCGGAGATGTTCAGGTAGCCCGAGAACGAGGAGGCGTGCTTGAACTGGTCACGGTGATAAGCGGCCAGCGCGAGGGCCGCCGACCCGCCCATGGACAGTCCGGCCACCGCATTGTTGGTCCGGGAGACGCCGTAGCCCTCGAGGAAGGCGGGCAGTTCCTCGGTCAGGAAGGTCTCCCACCGGTAGGTGAACTTCTGCCCGTTGGTGTTCGAGGGCGATCGCCAGTCGGTATAGAAGCTGGACTGCCCGCCGACCGGCATCACCAGGGTGACATTGTCATTGGCGAATTGCTGCAGGGCGTTGGTCTCGAAGCTCCAGGCATTGAAGTCGTCGCGGGCGCGCAGGCCGTCGAGCAGGTACAGCGCCGCGTCGCCGCCATGCGCGGCCCACTGCACCTGCACCTTGATCGGGCCCATGCTGGAGGGCACCATCAGCTCCTCGAAGCCGCCCTCGCGGGCGCGGTGCTGAGGATGCGCGGGCATGGCGAGGGCGGGCGCCGCCAGCGCCGGGAGCGCCAGCACGGCCGCGACGACCGCGAGGGCGCGCCGCCAGCGGCGTCTGACGCGGGCGCGTCCGGACATCCGAATCGAACCGTGCTGCGGGCATGACGAAGCGCCCTGTACTGCCATAGAGATCGATCTCCTGAACCGCAGGGGGAACCACACCGACGTGACGGGAGTCACGGACAACGGTGCACTCTACCGTCGACCCGGAGGTAATCGGCGGGTATCCGGTTCAGCTGGCGTGTATCTCGGCCCTGCCGTCGTGGAAAACGATGGTGCCGTGCTGGAAAGCCTGCTGCGCTCCGCCCGGTATGGGCGTTTCATCGGAGGTGGGGAAGCCGAGTGCGCCAGCGGGTCCCGCCGCGCCCGCGTACGCGCCGCCGATCATGCCGCCCACCGGATGCGCGCCGGTGGCCGCCGACCACACCACCCGTCCGCCCCGGAAGTCCTGCGCCGCACCACCCGCCACCGGATACTCCGCGGTCAGGCAGTCGCCCAGCCACGACTTCGCCAGCGCCACAGGCTGAATCGCGCCCGCGGCGGCGCAGTCCGGCTTGGTCTCCTCCACGCCCAGCGCGGCCGCCGCCTGCGGCCAGGACTGCCGCATCTCGAAATCCCAGTACGGCCAGGAATGCGTGCCGGAGGGCCGGTAGTTCACCTGCACCGGAATACTGAGCTTGTCCAGCTTGGCCACGAACTGCTGAGAAGAGAAGCGCGCCAGCACTTCCAGCGCCATGCCGACCCAGTTGGTGCTGACGCCCGGAACCCCGGCCGGAATGTCGTGGATGCCCGCCAGGCCACTGCCGCTGGACACATACAGGCTGAGGCCCTTCAATTTTTCCGCGAGCGCGTAGGGATCGTGCGATTCCCATTCCGCGTCGGTGGGCGGGCCGTACATGGCGTCGGCGTTGTAGCCGCCCGCGTCCCGCATGGCGTACGCGATCGCCTGCGGCATACCGAGGGTCGTGAGCGTGAGGAAGCCGGAGAAGGAGGCGGCGTAGCGCACGAATCCGGGATTGCGGGACGCCAGCGCCATGGCCGCGGTGCCGCCCATGGAGAGCCCGGTCAGGCCGCGCACATTCGTGGTGCGCCAGTCGCGGTCGAGCAGCGGCGGCAATTCCCTGGTGAGGAAGGTTTCCCACTTGTAGGTCGTGCCGTTGTCGGGCAGCTTCCAATCGGAATAGAAGCTGGCCGCGCCGCCGACCGGCAGCACCACCGTGATGTTCTTGTCGGCGTAGAAGCCTTCCGCCCCAGCGTCTTTGGTCCACCCGCTCTGATCGTCGCCCGCGCGCAGGCCGTCGAGCAGGTAGAGCACGGGAAATTTGCTGTCCGGCTTGGCTTTCCAGTCTCTGGCCAGCAGCAGTTGCACCTGGATCTGAGCGCCCATGGCGGGGGAATCCACCCACAGGGCGACGCGTCTGTCGCTCAGCCACACCACATTTCGAATATCGGGTTTGGTGGGCTTCGCCGGTTCACCCGCTGGTGGAGCGCCCCCCGGTTCCGCGAATGCCGTTGCGCCCCAACCGGCAACCCCACCCGTCAGCAAGGCCGTCGTGGCTACCGCGAGCGCGGCCAGCCCTCTGCGGCCGCCTCTCCCCCATCTACCAATTGCCACCGCTGTCACAGTAGGTTTCTACCGCGTCGCGGCGAATGATGGGGAGGCATAAAAGAACCGGCCACCCTGTCGGATGGCCGGTTCATTCGTTCACGCTATCGCCGGGGCGAGCAGCGGTCGTTCCTACTAGGCGAGACCCAGCGCGCTCAGCATCTGCGGGCGGGCCTTCACCAGCTCGTCGTGCCAGTAGCGCCACTTGTGGGTACCGGTCGCGGTGAAGTCGAACTGGGCCGGAATGTTGATCTGCCCCAGCCGCGCCTGGAAGGCACGGGTGTTCACGCTCGCCAGCGCCTCCAGCGCGATGGCGTTACCGGTGTTGAAAACGTCTGCGGCGGAACCGACACCGTCATACGGGCCGGGGATGCCGTTACCGGACGAGATGTACATCGGCAGACCCTTGAGCTGCGGCGCGAACACGAACGGGTCCATGCGCAGCCAGGCCGGGCTCCACGGCGCGGCCATCGAGTCGACATTGAAGCGGCCGGCGTCCAGCATGGCCAGGCGGATGGCCTCACGCATGCCCGGCGCGGACAGGTTCAGGTAGCCCGACATCGAGGTGGCCTGCTTGAACATGTCGCGGTGGTAGGCGGCCATCATGAGGGCGGCCGAACCGCCCATGGACAGCCCCGCGATGGCGGTGTTGTTGCGCGAAACGCCGTAGCCGGAAAGGAAATCGGGGAGTTCCCTGGTCAGGAAGGTCTCCCACTTGTAGGTGTACTTCTGACCGTTGGTGTTGGACGGCGACACCCAGTCGGCGTAGAAGCTGGACTGACCGCCGACCGGCATGATGACGTTCACGTCGTCGTTGGCGAATATGCCGGGGGCGTCGCCCTCATCGGCATTGGCCCACGCATTGCGATCATCGCGGGCGCGCATGCCGTCGAGCATGTAGACCGCGGAGCTGCCACCGTTCTTGGCCCACTGCACCTGGACCTTGATCGGGCCCATGCTGGACGGCACCATCAGCTCTTCGAAGCTGCCCGGAATACCGCGGTGCATCGGGCCGAACGCCGGGGCGGCCGAGGCGATGGACGGGACGGCCAGGGAGGCGGTCGGGACCGCGAGTGCCGCCGCGGTGACGGTGGCCGCGACAAGCCGTGTGCGCCAAGCACTCTGCGCACGGCGTCGCGACGAAACTCCTCCCGGCACGGCAGACCTGCCGAAACGCATGGATATTGCTCCTTCTCTACCGCAGCACTGCGCTGCTGCGGTGTCTTAAGTTGTCAATCGCGTACCCCCGGCATGACAAAGCCATGCTCGGACATGCGCAATCACCGCTCACAGCGAATCCCGACACTTCCCTGTGAGTGAAGCGCTACCACGGGTTGGTCACACTTGCTCGCTGGAGGGTATTCGACGCTCCGAGCGGTTGGCAAGGCCACGCTAATGAGTGGCTGGTTCAGTGAATCAACTCAGTCACTATCGCATACGACCGTAATGGTGCGGTGACCATATCGCGAATCCCTCGTGATGTCGCGGCAACGTGCAAATCCCTTACGCCGCAAGGAAGCTTGGCGGTTTCACTCAGCCGAGGTTGGCGCTCAGATCCGGCAGCATCTTGTAGACCTGATCCGACCAGTAGGGCCAGGCGTGCACACCCTCGGAGGTGTAGTCGAACACCGCATTGCTGGGGCCCAGGGAGTCCATGCGCCCCTGGAACGCGCGGGTATTGGTAAGTGCTATGGATTCCAGCCCCATCGCCACCGTCACGTTGTACGCGTCCAGCGGGTTTTCCACGACATCCCGCGGACCGGGAACACCGCTGCCGCTGGAGATCCACATCCTGGTGCCGTTGTCCCGCAACATCGGCGCGATTACGAAAGGATCGTTGCGCAGCCACAATTCGCTCCAGGGTGGCCCCCACATGTCGTCGATGTTGAAGCCACCCGCGTCCAGCAGCGCCGCCCGCAGGGCCTCCCGCATACCCGGGGCCGAAATGTTCAAATAGCCGGAATACGATCCGGCATAACGGAACTGATCCGGATGGTAGGCCGCCAGCACCAGGGCAGCACTGCCACCCATGGACAGCCCGAACACCCCGTTCCCGCGCGGATTGAAGCCCAGCCGGGCGGCCAGCGCACGGCGCAGGTCCCGGGTCAGGAAGGTCTCCCAGGCATACGGGACCGTCTGGCCATTGGTATCGGACGGGGCCACCCAATCCGAATAGAAGCTGGACTGGCCGCCCACCGGCATCACCACATTGATGTTCCACGCGGTGAGCGCCCGCTCGATATCGGTGTTGATCTCCCAGCCGGAAAGGTCGTTGCGGGCACGCAATCCGTCCAGCGCGTACACCACGCGACGGGTATTGCCGTCATGGGCGCGGAAGATGCGCGACTTGATCGGGCCCATGTCGGAATCGACCCAGAAGTCGTAACCGCCCGGATCGAATGACGCATGCGCAGGCGTCATCCCCCCGATTGTCCCAGCCAGCGGAACCGTCACCGCCACAGCCAAAACCGCCAAAACCGCCCGGACCGAACCGGCCATTGACCGCTGCACCCACTCGCGTACCCGAACAGACCGCATCGACTCGCCTTTCACGAGCGTGGTCTCCGATGACCACATCCGAAATGCAGAAGCTGTTGCCGCAGGATCTTTCTTAGGCGCATATTCGGTGTCGCCAGGCGGCGAAACACCCCTCGCGACCAAACCGTGATGGACCACCACCCCGGTGCGAAACACACGACGGCCGCCGTCCGCGAGGACGGCGGCCGCATCCGGGAGTCGGGTCTATCCGATGTGCGCGGACATATCCGGGATCATTCGATAGGCGTCGTCCTGCCAGTTCGTCCAGGCGTGCAGCCCGGTGGCCGGAAAGTCCCAGACAATGTTCTGCGCGCCCAGGCTGAGCATGCGGACCTGGAAGGCGCGAGTATTGGCCAGCGCCAACGTTTCCAGCGGCGCGCCGCGGATCAGCCGGTCGGCCGCCACGCCGAGCGGGATGTTCAGATCGTCGGGCCTGGGCGCGCCACTGCCGGCGGAGATCCACAGCCGGGTGTTGTTGGCGATCAGGGTGGGCGCGAAGACGAACGGGTCCATGCGCAGCCACTGCGGCCCCCACGGCGGGGCCATGGAGTCCACGTTGTAGCCGCCCGCGTCGAGCATGGCGGACCGGATCGCCTCGCGCATACCGGGCGCCGAGATGTTCAGGTAGCCGGAGTACGAACCGGCGTAGCTGAAGAAGTCGGGGTGGTACGCGGCCAGGGTGAGCGCGGCGCTGCCGCCCATGGACAACCCGAACACGCCGTTGCGATACGGGTTGAAGCCCAGGCGGTTCTGCAGCTCCCAGCGCAGGTGGTTGGTGAGGAAGTCCTCCCAGGCGTAGCGGTAGCTCTTGCCCGGGCCGCCGCCCATGGACTCGGTGACGCCCGACCCGGTGCCGTAGGTCGCGGATCCGGTGCCCGGCGCGGCGCCGAAGAACGAGCTGGGCGCATCCCAGTCGGCGTAGAAGCTGGACTCGCCGCCGATCGGCATCACCACATTGATGTTCTGGTCCGCCATCACCTCGGCGACATTGGTGTTGATCTCCCAGCCGCTCAGATCCTGCTGGGCGCGCATCCCGTCCAGGACGTAGGCGACGCGCTGGGTATTGCCGTCGCGAGCGCGCAGGACGCGGGTCTTGATCGGGCCCATGACCGGGGAATCGGCCCAGAAATCGAAGATGGCCGGGTCGAACGCCGCGGTGGCCGGTGGCGATTCGATCACCACCATCAGGGGAACCAGCAGGGCGGCAGCGGCGACGCCCAGTACCTTCCGTGTGAACCCTCGAACCCGCATCGACCCAGCCCTTCTCGGTTTGAGCAGAACATTGATCACGCAGAACAGATCTTCGGTACAACCTGAGTATCGGATGCCCGACTGGGCGTGTCGGGTGCGGTCGCTGCGGCGAGTCGCGAATCGATCCTCAACGATTCGGTACCGCGCCTCAGCGATCCAGAGCCACGCGCAGGCCTCCCAGCCATTTCCGCTGCGTATCCCTGGCGATCCAGGAGAGGGCGTCGAGACATGCGAAAAGCCCCCGCCCGAGAGAGAAGGCGGGGGCTTTTCGCAGCGTGGAGAGCCGGCTGTCAGCCGATATTGGCCGAGAGATCCGGCAGCATCCGGTAGACCTCGGCGTTCCAGTTGTTCCAGTTGTGGACACCGGTCGACGGGAAGTCGTAGGTGACGTTGCCGGCGCCCAGGGACGCCATCCGAGCCTGGAAGGCACGGGTGTTCGCCAGCGCGAGAGCCTCGAGCGGCATGCCCTGGATCACCGACATCACGCCCGAGACATCACCCGCGCCGGGAATCGCGCTCGCGGCGGAGATCCACAAGCGAGTGTTGTTGTCCTTCAGGCGCGGCGCGAAGACGAACGGGTCCATGTGCAGCCACTGCGGGCCCCACGGCGGAGCCATGGAGTCGACGTTGTAGCCACCGGCGTCGATCATGGCCAGGCGGATGGCCTCGCGCATGCCGGGCGCGGAGATGTTCAGGTAGCCGGAGTACGAGCCCGCGAAGCTGAACTGATCCGGGTGGTAGGCGGCCAGGGTCAGCGCGCCGGAACCACCCATGGAGAGACCGAAGACGCCATTGCGGGTGCGGCTGAAGCCGAGCCGGCTCTGCAGCGCGCTGGGCAGGTCCTGGGACAGGAAGGTCTCCCAGGTGTAGCGGTAGCTCTTACCGGGGCCGCCACCCAGGATCTGGAAGGCGCCCGAGCCCGACGACGAGCCCGAGGCCGAGCCGGAGCCCAGCTTGGCGGAGCCGGAGGAGGAGCCGGCGCCGTCACCCACGCCGAGCACGCTGCTGGGCGCGTTCCAGTCCGCGTAGAAGCTGGACTGGCCGCCGATCGGCATCACCACATTGATGTTCGCCGCGGTCAGCGCGTGCGCGATGTCGGTGTTGATCTCCCAGCCGCTCAGGTCCTGCTGGGCGCGCATGCCGTCGAGGGCATAGACGACGCGGGAGGTATTGCCGTCGGCCGCGCGGAAGACGCGGGACTTGACCGGGCCCATGGACGCCGAGTCGACGTAGAAGTCGAACCCGTCGGGGTCCAGTGCCGCGTTCGCTGTGCCGACGCCGACCGCCGACACCCCGAACGGCAGTGCAATCGCCAGCGCCAATCCGACCACGGAATTCTTGAGCCAACCGCGGGATCTGTGACGTCTATCGCCTCGCATTTATTTGTCCGGCCTTTCCGGTCGTTCGGTCTCACCGTGTGCTCGTAACCACGTTTGAGGTCTCGGCGACCCTATCGTGCGCGGGCCAACGAGACGTTATCGGATCGTGACAAAAGTGACGAGCGCCACTGTCGGTGAGGAATGTGGCGCACATCAGCGCCAGCGTGCGACTCGAGAGTCGAATTCCGCCCCCGCAGACTCATACGCATCAACTATCACTCCATACTGCGCGAACCACATTGCGCGACTTCAGCATCCCCGATAACGCAAGGTGAATATCGAAGGCGCGCTGCGACTCTCGAAACTCTCGGAGAATTCACCGCCGATCGGCCCGGCTCACCCGATGTTCGCGGACAGGTCCGGGAGCATCCGATTCAGCTCGGCTTCCCAGTTGCGCCAGTTGTGCACGCCGACGGCCGGGAAGTCGTACACGACATTGCCGCCACCCAGCGCCGCCCAGCGGGTCTGGAAGGCCTTGGTGCCGACCAGGGCCACCGCCTCGATGCCCATGGCCTCGATGGTCGAGGCGTTGATGGCGTCGGTGGACGCGGGCAGGCCACTGCCCGCCGAGATGAACATCTTGGTGCCGTTGGCCTTCAGCTTGGGCGCGAACTGGAACGGATCCAGGTGCTGCCACTTGAGGTCCTTCGGCCCGGCCAGCGCGTCGATGTTGTAGCCGCCGGCGTCCACCATGGCCAGCCGGACAGCGGTGCGCATTTCGGGCAGCGACAGGTCCAGCGCACCGGACAGTGAACCGGCGTAGGCGAATTGGTTCGGGTGGAAGGCCGCCATCATCAGCGCGGAACCGCCACTCATGGACAGGCCGAAGATGCCGTTGCGAGTCGTGCTGAAGCCCAGGCGATCCCGCAGCGCGTTGGGCAGATCGGTGGTGAGGAAGGTTTCCCACCTGTAGGTGTAGGACTTGCCGGGACCGCCGGAAAGTACCTGGGTGGCACCGGATCCGGACTGCCCGGAGGCGGTGCCCGCCGGCATGCCGAGGAAGGTGCTCGGTGAGTTCCAGTCGGCGTACCAGCTGGATTGGCCGCCGACCGGCATGACGACATTGATATTGGCGGCCGTCAGCGCGTGGGCGATATCGGTATTGATCTCCCAGCCGTTGTCGTCCTCACGCGCGCGTTCACCGTCCAGCGCGTAGACCACCCGGTTGGTATTGCCGTCTGCCGCACGGAATACGCGTGACTTGATCGGGCCCATGCTGGAGTCGACGTAGAAGTCCATCCCGTCCGGACCGAACGCGGCCTGCGCGGCGGGCGCGCCCAGGACCGACACCCCCATCGGCACCACGGTCGCCAATGCCAAGGCCAGCACCGACTTCCGCAACCAGCTCCGCGCCCCACCCTGAACCGTCACGCCCCGCATATTCGGCCTTCCGTCCGTACGCCCCGGGCCTCCCTGTCCACCCGCCCGGGTTCGTATTGCGACAACCGTTGCCGCACAGCGGGTTTCTGGTCGGCGTCGGGAGTACTCGCGGAGCTTATCGCGAAACCCGCGCCGGGGTGTTACCAAATCGAGATAGCTAACCACAACTCACACCCCTGAACGTGATGTTTCGGTCAAACCCCCTCACGGACAAGCGAAGACCCCGCATCCGGACAGGATGCGGGGTCTTTTCACACGTGCAGCGCGCGGATCACCTCGGCGGCGCGGGCGGCGCCGGCTGCGTCGGATCCTCCAGATGGCAGCGCTGGATCTCGTACTTCGGTACCCGGTCGATGCGGTACTTCGCGAAGTCGAACGCCTGCATCAGGTTGTGCCGCCAGCGGTCGAAGGTCAGCGGCGCCCGCGAGGAGGCCAGCATCGCCTGAGTATCCGGGCAGGACAGCGCCGTTCGGGCCTGGTCGCCCCACTTCTCGTCCAGGAACCACGGCATCCACGGGTGCCGGTCCACCATGCCGGTGTCCACGACCACCCAGTCGGGGTAGAGGTTCTTGTCGTGCCCGATGCGGCCGTCGGTGAGCCGATCGGTATGCGAGGCAAGCGGATACGCCAGACCCATCTGGTCGATGACACGCACGTCCAGCGGGACGTTCATGCTGGTCATGCCCAGATTCAAGAAGAAGACCACGTGCTCGCCATTGCCCTCCGGCACCGGCGCGGGCACCAGATACCAGTTCATGAACGAGGGCGAGTTGAGCAGCAGCGCACCATCCGGCGAGTTGGCGATGTCCCGGACCATGGCGCGCATGCGCGGATAGTCCAGGTAGTCCTCGGCGCGGATCGGGTGGTCGTGCCCGGTATTGAGCACGTAGTAGATGCGCTCGTCCACAATGCCGTTGGCGCGGATCTTGGTCCCGGTGGTGATGGCGGTGGTGTTCGCCGCGAACAGCGCCCAGCCCGCCGTGCCCACGAAGGCGGCCGCCACCAGTACGAAAGCCCAGTCCAGGCCGCGCATTCCGGACTCACCCCGGCCGAAGCCCCGGGCGGGCCGCAGCGGCAGCACCGACACCGGCAGGAGCAGCAGGAACAGCTGCGGCAGCAGCATGCGGCCGTGCATGAAGTCGCCGCCGACGCGAACCTCGTAGACCGTGAGCAGTACACCGCTGCCGACCATGAGCGTCACGATCGCGGCGGGGGTGCGCAGCCACACGCTGAAACGGTGAATCCGCGCGCGCCAGTTCTTGTCTCCGGCGCCGGCGGTCGCGTCTGCGGCGGCCGGATGGTCGGCCCGGCGCTGCCGGACCAGCACGATCGCGGCGATCGTCAGCACCAGCAGCGGCAGCCACAGCCAGTAGGGACCCACCAGGTCCCACATGTAGATGACGCCCTGGTGCCACTTCGCGCCACCGGCGTCCTTGGCCACGGCGGTATTCGGATAGGGCAGGCCGTAGTAGCCCATCCGCCAGATCTGATATCCCAGCGGCACCAGGCCGGCCACCGCGACCACCAGGCAGCGGAAGACCCAGGGCCGCAGCCGGGTTTGCGGTACCGGCGCGCAGAACAGGATCAGCAGCGCCAGGCCGCCGACCACCGTCATCTCCGGCCGCACCAGCGGCGCCAGCCCGGCGAAGAACACCAGGCCGAAAAAGCCTGCGGGACGCACCCGTTCGGCCTGACTCCAGCGAATCAGCCCCCACCACAGCACCGCCAGCCAGAAGATGACCAGGCAGTTCTCCAGTCCGGAGGTGGCGTAGTCGCGGGCGGGGGGCAGCGCGATGTAGACCAGCGCGCCCGCGGGCACCAGCAGCGCGGACCCGGTGCCGCCCCACAGCCGGGCCGCGCCCAGCATGGCGAACACCATGGCCAGCACCGAGAGCGTGAGCGTGATGCCGAGCACCACGTACTCCAGTCGCATGTGCGTGAGCCAGCTGAAGAACCAGACGACGTAGGTCCAGGCCGCGCTGGTATTGGTCTCGACGCGTTCGCCCGGATTGAAGACCGGACCGTTGCCCGCCATCAGGTTTCGCACCGTGCGCAGGACGATCAGGCCGTCGTCGGCGATCCAGCGCCGCTGCCACGCGCCGGCCGCGAACAGTATCGCGGTCAGCACGATCCCACCGATGAACGTGGCGCGGGATAGTCGCGAGAAGCGTGCGGAGGCATCCGCACGCCGACGGGCGCGACCGACCGGCAATTGTGCCGTCGGCGCGCCCGTCTCTCGCTCTTCTCCCTCTACCACGTCAGGTGAGATAGACAGCGACACCCAGGGCTCCGATCAAGGCGACTGCGAGGAACTGGAGGACACGGTCCCCCAGGGCGATCTCTTCCGGCTCACCCGCTTCGCCGCCGTCGACGTCCACCGCGTACCGCATGATGGCGATGACGAACGGAATCATGGAGATGGCGAACCAGATGGTGTCCTTGGCACGATCCTGCTCGAACGCCCACAGACCGTAGAACACGACGACCGCGGTGGCCGACAGGGTCCAGACGAAACGCAGGTAAGTCGGCGTGTAGTACTCCAGCGACTTGCGGATCTTGGCACCGGTGTCGAGCGCGATCTTCAACTCGGCGTAGCGCTTTCCGGCCGCCATGAACAGCGAGCCGAACGCCATGATCAGCAGGAACCACTGGGACAGATGGATATCCGAGGAGACGCCACCGGCGACCGCGCGCAGCAGGAAGCCCGAGGACACGATGCAGATGTCCAGCACCGCCTGGTGCTTGAGACCGAAGCAGTAGGCCAGCTGGATGCCGATGTACACCGCCATCACCACGGCCAGATGCCAGTTCGCGGTGAAGGACAACAGGATCGAGCCGAGCAGCAGCACCGCCGACAGCCCGTAGGCCAGGTTCACCGGCACCACGCCGGCCGCGATGGGCCGGAAACGCTTGGTCGGGTGCGCCCGGTCGGCCTCCACGTCGAGCGCGTCATTGACCAGGTAGATGCCCGAGGCGGCCATGCAGAACACCACGAAGGCGATGGCGACGTGCCCGAGCACCGACAGGTCGGTGATCACGAGCGTGCCGCCGGCGGTCTTCCCGGCGGCCAGCGGCGCGGCGAGCACCAGCACGTTCTTGATCCACTGCCGGGGGCGCATGGCCTTGATCAAGCCGCCGCCCAACGTCTTCGGCGGTCCCTTGATGACCGCCTCTGCCAGGTCGGTGGTGGTCGGCTCTTCGCTCATGTCAACGGTGGCTCTTTCCTGGGCTGTCACTTGGCGAGTCTCTTTTCGGCGGCGAGCACGGCTGCGGCTGATGCTGCGCCCAGCGCGGAACCCGCCAGCACGTCGGAGGGGTAATGCACGCCGAGGACGACCCGGGAGAGCAGCATCGGCGGGACGAGCACCGCAGGCAAGGGTAGCCCGGTGAGCCTGCCCAGCAACACAGCCGCCGCCGTGGTGGAGGTGGCGTGCGAGGACGGGAAGCTGAGCTTCGACGGCGTCGATACGTTGACCTGCACGGACGGATCGTGCGGGCGGGGGCGGCGGACGATGCGCTTGATGACCACCGAGGCCGCGTGCGCGCCGAACGCGCCGACGGCCACGCCCGCCCACTGGCGGCGGCGCGGCTTGTCGAGCAGCGCTCCGGCCGCGGCGATGCCCAGCCAGCCCAGCGAGTGCTCACCGAAATGCGACATACCGCGCGCGGCCTTGACGACCGCAGGATGCTGCCCGATGGTGCCCTGCACCAGGTTGATGATCTTGACCTCGGCCGGGGACGCGACCGGGGCGGCCGGCGCGTCCGGGACCACGTGCAGGCCGCGGTCCGGGCCGGAAGCAGTATGAGCAGCGGTCATTTGGGTTCGTTTCCTGATTCAGTATCGATACCGAAGACGTTCTCCCACGCGGCCTTGCTCGTGAGCTGCGCGTGCGCGCGACGGTACTGCTCGCGCACCTCCGGGAAGCGCTCGGCCAGCTCCTTGCGCAGGCGCATCGCTTCCTTGAACAGCTCCATGGCCTTTCGCGGATCCCGCTTACGGTAGACGACGCCGCGGCCGTCGGCAGTGGTAACGGTGACACCGTCCACCTGCGAGAGCAGGAACCAGCGCGCGTCCAGCGTGGGCACATTCAGCTGCGGGGTCTCATGGTGCTTCAGGTTGGCCTTGCGGAAGTTGTGCAGCACGCCCTTGCCGAGCCGGGCCACCTTGGCGATCGGATTGCCCGGCTCGCCGACCGCGCCCACCTCGGCGTGCGAGGCCAGCGGCAGTTCGGTGGAGGACGGCAGGATCACCGCGTCCGGGTACTCCTTGCGCATGGCGTGCACCTTGCCCAGCGCGGTCGGCAGCAGTTCGAACAGCTTGTCCGGTCCGGCCAGGTAGTCGCGGATCGCCTCGTTCTGAATGGCGACGGTCGAATACTCCAGGCACAGCAGGTGTTTCAGTGTGGCCTTGATGGTGTTGACCACCATCGGCCGGCCGTCGTTGGGCAGGTGCAGCGACGCCACCACCAGGCGGTTGCGCAGGTGGAAGTAGGCCTGCCAGTCGATGGCGTCGTCCTTGTCGGACCAGGCCATGTGCCACACCGCCGCACCCGGCAGGGTGACGGTCGGGTAGCCGTGTTCACGTGCGCGCAAACCGTATTCGGCGTCATCCCACTTGAGGAACAGCGGCAGCGGCTGCCCGATCTCCTCGGCCACCTGCCGCGGGATGACGCAGGTCCACCAGCCGTTGAAGTCGACGTCGATGCGCCGGTGCAGCAGCTTGGAGTTGTCGCGGTCGCGCAGCGGGTTCTTGGCGAAGTCGTGGTCGTACTCCACGTTCGGGGCCGCGGTCCACATGAAGATGGAGCGGTCCACCACCTCGCCCATGACGTGCAGGTGTGAACGCTCCTGCAGGTTGAGCATCTGGCCACCGGTCAGGATGGGCGACTTGGCGAATCGCGAGAAGGCCAGCGCGCGCAGGATGCAGTCCGGCTCGATCTCGATGTCGTCGTCCATGTAGACGATGTATTCGGCGTCGGTGGTCTTGAGCGCCTCGTACATGACCCGGCTGTATCCGCCGGAACCGCCCAGGTTGGGCTGGTCGTGGATGGCCAGCCGGCCGGCCAGGCGGGCCGCGGCCTCGGTGAAACCGGGCTCGTCGACCACCTTGCGGGTGCCCTGGTCGGGAATGATGACGGCCTTGATCTTCTCCAGCACCAGCGGGTCGGAGCCGAGGGCGGTCAGGGTTTTCACTGCGTCGGTGGGACGGTTGAAGGTCGGCATGCCGACGGCGATGCTGCCCTCACCCGGCGCCTCGATCGGCGCGTACCAACCGCCGCTGCGCATTTCGACATGGCTGTCGGTGGTGATGTCGAACCAGATCCAGCCGCCGTCCTCGAACGGGCCCAGATCCACCTCGAACTCCACGAAGGCGGCGGCCGCCGCGCCCTCACCGGGCGTGCTGAACTCGTTGCCCTGCACGTGGATTCGCGAACCGTCGGCCTTGGAGCGGTAGACGTCCACGCGACCGTGGCCGGACAGCTCCAGCTTCAGCACCACCGTCTTCAGCACGCTCCAGCGCCGCCAGTAGCTGGCCGGGACCGCGTTGAAGTAGGTGCAGAAGGAGACCTCCGACTCCGCGCCGATGGCCAGCGCGGTGCGCGTAATGGCATGCGCGCGACGGGAATTGGTCTCGGATTCCTCGAGGTACAGCTTGCGCACGTCCAGCGGTTCACCCGGCCGGGGCAGGATGATGCGCTGGAGCAGGGATACGGCGCGAGTCTCGGTGGTCATGTCTTCCCGCGTGAGTTGGGCGGTCATTCGGCGACGTCCACCAGCGGCGCACCGGATTCCAGGTGCGGGCGCAGCACATTGTCGAACATGCTGAGCGCGGCGCCGATGGCCATGTGCATGTCCAGGTACTGGTAGGTGCCCAGGCGGCCGCCGAACAGCACCTTGGCCTCGGTGGTCTCGGTCTTGGCGCGCTCCCGGTAGGCCAGCAGCTTGGCGCGGTCGTCGGGGGTGTTGATCGGGTAGTACGGTTCGTCGCCGGTCTGGGCGAAGCGCGAGAACTCGCGCATGATGACCGTCTTGTCGGTCGGGTAGTCGCGCTCGGGGTGGAAGTGGCGCGGCTCGATGATGCGGGTGAACGGGACGTCCGCATCGTTGTAATTCATGACCGAGGTGCCCTGGAAATCACCGGTTTCCAGCACTTCGGTCTCGAAATCGATGGTGCGCCAGCCGAGCTCGCCCTCGGCGTAGTCGAAGTAGCGGTCCAGCGGGCCGGTGTAGACGACCGGGGCGTCCGGGTTCTGGGCGCGGATCTCGTCACGCACCTCGAACCAGTCGGTGTCCACGCGGACCTCGATGAGGTCGTTCTCGGCCATCTTCGACAGCCACGCGGTGTAGCCGTTCTTCGGCAGGCCCTCGTAGGTGTCGTTGAAGTAGCGGTTGTCGAAGGTGTAGCGGACCGGCAGGCGGGTGATGATGCCGGCGGGCAGCTCCCTCGGGTCGGTCTGCCACTGCTTGGCGGTGTAGTCCCGGATGAACGCCTCGTAGAGCGGACGGCCGATCAGCGAGACGGCCTTCTCCTCGACATTGGTGGCGTCCTGGGTCTCGATCTCGGCGGACTGCTCCGAGATCAGCGCGCGGGCCTCGTCCGGGGTGAAGTAGCGGCCGAAGAACTGCGACAGCAGGCCCAGTCCCATGGGGAACTGGTACGCCTGCCCCTTGTGCATGGCGAAGACGCGGTGCTGGTAGCCGGTGAACTCGGTGAACTGGTTGACGTAATCCCACACGCGCTTGTTCGAAGTGTGGAACAGGTGGGCGCCGTACTTGTGGATTTCGATGCCGGTTTCCGGGTCCGCCTCCGAGTACGCATTGCCACCCAGGTGATAGCGACGTTCCACCACCAGGACTCGCTTGCCGAGCAGGTTGGCGGTGCGTTCTGCGATGGTCAGCCCGAAGAAGCCGGAGCCGACGACGATGAGATCGAACGGGGATGCGACGGTCACGGGTGCCCAGACTACCGGCAGCACCCTGAGGCGCGCTGAGGCTACGTCGCGCTGGGCCGACTGGGCCGGTGCGGGGCGGATGCCACGGTGTTGCGGAGACCGGCGGGCCGAGTCCGCGCGGGCGGACCGACGGATGTCGTAGGTCATCCCAGCGATTGGGAAAGGTCGCAAAAGTTTTGCGCAGAGTTCACCAAAGCGGAGACAGCGGCGTCATTGGACCTGTATTACATATCCGCTCGAATTAACCGTCCGACCAGTTTGTTGCCGTGTGCTACGCGCGGCCGTGCCGTTCGCTCGACCCGGAAGACCATTACATGCGCCTTGCTCGCTTCGCCCCGCTCGTGGGCGTGCTATCGATCACCGCCGTGCTGAGCACGGCCGCCCTGATCCCGGGTGCGGCGGCCCCGGCCCGCGCCGACGAGGGCGACACCCTCACCACCGCCGACATCGCCGACGCCGGGGACGTCTGCGGCAGGACCGCCGCCACCTTCGACGACGTCATCACCGCGGCCGCCACCGCCATCCGCACGGTGGTCCCCGCCGAGCAGCAGGCCGCATACGACCGATCGGTCGATGATTTCCGGCAGAACGTTGCCTCCATCCACGTGCACCGCAACGGTTTGCCACTGGGCCCGGACGAGGTGAACGACCGCACCCAGTTCCTCGACGACCCGATCGTCACCTACATCGTCAACAACCTCGACGCCATCAAGACCGGGCGGCTGCACCAGACCATCGCGGTCTCGCAGCTGAAGGTGCGCGACGTGGTCGAGGTGTTCATCCTCGCCACCCGGATCGTGAAGATCCCGGCCCAGTTCGCCGCCAGCCTGGTGCCGACCGTCGGCTTCGTGCTCAAGCCCATCGTGGGCGCGCTGTTCAACGGCGTGAAGTCGCTGGCGCGCGCGGTGCAGTCGCAACTGTCGCTGGGCTGCGATGCCAATGGCGTCTACCAGAAGCTGCAACTCGACCTGCCCGATGAGCACGTGGACGTGCCGCAGCCGCTCATCGACCTGGCCAACCAGCTCACCAAGGCCGACGGCAGTTGCACCCCGCTGGCCGAGCTCAAGACCTCCGACCTGGTCGAACGCACCCGCAACTTCCTCGCCACCAGTGGCGCGCTGCCCGTCGACACCGCGACCGTGAACGCCAATGCCGATGCGCTGCAAGGCTTTCTGCAGAGCAACCGGGTCGCCGACGTCATGATGATGCGCCGCACCGAGCAGCTCGGTCCGATCGTGGACTCCTTGGACTACGGGCCGCTCACCTTCCTGGCCAACCTGGGCTTCGACATCTACGAGGGCCGTGCGCTCAACACCGTGGCGCTCGGAGATGTGAAGGTGGAGGACGTCTTCTCGCTCATCACCCTCACCCTGGACACCACCAGCCTGCTGCTCACTGTCGGCAATACGGTGGCGGGCTTCAGCGGAGTGGCCTCGGCCGTCCTGACCCCGCTGAGCACGGCCGAGACCATCGCGTTCGCGCCCACCACCTACGGTGCGCCGATCCTGCGCGGTGTCATGCAGTCCATGTGCGCGGCCTGACCCGCCGCTGACAGCAGCACAGCCGCCCGGTCCAAAGACCGGGCGGCTGTTCGCTTTTCGAGTCAATCGAGAGGTTGTACGCCAGCACAGGTGGGGTACATCAGTTGACCGGCCCCGCATTCGGTGTGGGGCTAGACACGCGCATGACATAGGGAGGCGCGCGGGCAAGACCAGCGCGATGCTGCGCAATGCGCCATCGTGCAGGTCTACGCTGAGGTAGAAACCTTAGGGAGGTGCCGTGACAGCCGAGCCGCATCGCATCGAGACCGCGCCAGGCGGGCTGACCGTCGCTGATATCCGGGCCGGTTACGACCCTGGTTTCCGCTTCGAACTCGAGGACGGTGTGGCCGTGATGATGGCGTCAGCCACGCGCTGGCACAACCGCGTCCAGCGGCATCTGGCCATTGCCATGGAAGCGGCCTGTCCGCCGGACCTGTCGGTCGAGGTGGAGCAGGCGATCGAGATCACCGAGGATTTCGCGCCCGTCCCGGACATTCTGGTCATCGACATGGCCGCCGCCTTGCCCGAGGCGAATATCTATCCGAAATCCACAGTCCACCTCGCGGTCGAGATCGTCTCACCGGGAACTCGCCGGAAAGACCGGATGATCCGGCCGATGGACTACGCCCGTGCCGGGATTCCGTACTTCTGGCGAATCGAGTCCGAGGACTTCGAACCCGCTGTTTACACGTTCCGGCTGGACGAGACCACCGGTCAGTATTTCCCCGTCGATGTCCACCGAAAGTTGCTGCGGACCGCCCAGCCGTTCGATATGGAGATCGAACTCGCCGGGCTGGGCGGCTGATCCCCGGTTCTACCCGGAAGGCTGTGGCGCGCACAGCAATCCGCGGCGCCGCCGATTCACGATCGCATCGGCGCGTTGCCGGACCGGTACCAACGGTAGTCCTTTCGGCCATGACCGAAAGGACTGCGGTCGTGGGTCTTCCGACTACAAGCGGGTGCGGGCATACACCCGCATCGCGTCGCGGACGTACGCGGCGGTGCCGTGGCCGTGCTTGTCATAGTTCTTCGCGAATCGCTGGTCGGCCACGTACATGTCACCGAGGCCGTTGAAGTACTGGGCGTTGACGGGTCCGCCCGTCGGGGTCGTACCGAGCCAGTCGTAGTGGCGCTGCACGATCGCCTGTACCTCGTCGCTGTCGACCGGGACTCCGGCCGCGTGGGCGCGGCCGTAGTCGGCGGCGATATCCACGTGGGTCTGGAGGTGGGCCTTCTTCTCGGCCTCGCTCATGGAGTTCCACCAGCGGTCGCCACTCTCCCAGGCGTCTTTGCCCCAGCGTTCGATGACCTCGTCCCGGTACCGGGCGTGGTCGAATCCGTCGAATACCTCGTTCGCCATCAGTTGCTCGCCTGCTTCCGTTTTACGCAATGTGGTTTGCACCGAGGTGATTTGCCGCGCGATCCGGTCCTGCTCGTGTTTCAGCAATTCCAGATGGGTGCGCAGGGCGGCAGCGGTGTCCTTTTGCCCGGCGAGGACTTCGGCGATGGCCGGCAGGCCCAGGCCGAGTTCCCGGAGCAAAAGGATGCGCTGCAACCGTACGAGGGATTCCTGGTCGTAATAGCGATAGCCGTTGGATCCGATCCGGCTGGGCGGCAGCAGCCCGAGGTCACCGTAATGCCGCAGGGTGCGGCTGGTGGTTCGGGCCACTTTGGCCAATTCCTGGATGGACCATTCGGCTGCCACGTTCGGGCCTTTCGTTTCCCCTCGTTCTCCTCGACGAATACAGGATGCAAGTTGACGTTGCGTCAAGGTCAAGCCTAGGCGGCGTCGGATTGACAACACTCCCGTGGTGCGATCTCCACTGCCGGACTTCTATCACGGGCCACCGACACGACCGAGTCGGTTCCGTATCGGAACCGGTTGCCGGGCAAAGCCTTCCGAATAGGCCATCGAATCGGTCGGTCCCAATCAGACTTGCGCCGGGTAGGCCGGCATGACATGCTCCTCGCGCGCGCTACCGGACTCCCGATTTCCGCGCGCGCACGATTCGATATTTCGGGGGATGAGGAAAACCCAATGTTGTCTGCGGGCCGCGCCCGAGTTCTGTCTTGGGCGGCCGTGGCCGCCACCGCCGTGAGCTCCACGCTCCTGTTCGCCGGGCCCGCGGACGCGGCCGCACCGGTGGTGCTCGGCGGTGGTTCCGGCGTCTATGTCGAGGACCTCACCGACTCCAGCTCGGTCAACGACTGCACCATCACCGCCATCGGCTACGACAACAAGAACCAGCTCGTGGGCCTGACCGCCGGCCACTGCGGCGAGGTCGGCGCGCGCGTCGCGGCCGAGTACACCCGCTCCGGGGGCATCGGCGTCATTGCCGCGAAGGGCGAGGAGATGGACTGGGGCATCATCGTGTTCAACCCGGACCGGGTGAACCCGACCCGCCGGGTCGCGCAGTCGGTTATCAACTCGGTCGGCGCACCGCCGCAGATCGGTGAGAACGTCTGCAAGAACGGCCGCACCACGGGCTTCACCTGCGGCCCGGTCTGGGAGACCAGGTCCACCTACTTCCGCAGCCAGGTGTGCGCCAACCACGGTGACTCCGGCGCGCCGGTGCTGCGCGGCGACCAGCTGATCGGCATGGTGGTGGCGGGCACCGACTTCAATGCCGGCCCGGTCAGCATCGAGCTGCCGCTGTGCACCGGCGGCGGCAACCTGATCCACGAGCCGGAGCTGGCCACCAATATCAGCAGCGTGCTGGCCGATATCGACAGCCAGGGCGGCGCGGGCGCGGGCTTCCACGTCGCCTGATCTCCGAGACAGTTCTACGCCGCGGGGGGGGGGCCGGGTGTCCGGTGGCGCCCCCCCGCGGCCGCGGGCAGGGTGGGGGTGGTGCGGGGGGGTTTTTAAGTTGCGCGCGGGGAGACACACTAGGTGGATAGATAAAAAAAGAAGCGGGCGACCAAC
>NZ_JBHZAL010000027.1:0-108790 GCF_042754245.1 Nocardia sp. NPDC059228
GACGACAAGATCCACGCGCGTTCGACCGGTCCGTACTCGATGATCACGCAGCAGCCGCTGGGTGGTAAGGCGCAGTTCGGTGGTCAGCGCTTCGGCGAGATGGAGTGCTGGGCCATGCAGGCGTACGGCGCGGCCTACACCCTGCAGGAACTCCTCACCATCAAGTCGGACGACGTGGTCGGCCGGGTGAAGGTGTACGAGGCGATCGTCAAGGGCGAGAACATTCCGGAGCCGGGCGTCCCCGAATCCTTCAAGGTCCTGCTCAAAGAACTCCAATCCCTCTGCCTCAATGTCGAAGTCCTCTCCGCCGGCTCCGCCGTCGAACTCCAGCAACCCGACGACGACTTCGACCGCGCGGCCACCGATCTCGGAATCACCCTCACCCACAACGAATCCGCCACCATCACCGACCTGACCAGCTGATCCACCCGGCCGCGTGCCGCGTTCCGGCTCCCCGGGACGCGGCACACGCGCTGGTTCGGCATTGCGACGGCTCCACGCGCTTGGCAGGATGTCCGCCGTATGTCTTTTCATTCGAATTCCGCCCGGGACAGTCTCGAAGGGCTGTCCGTCGGGGATGCGCTGGGGGCGCAGTTCTTCGTGCCCGGGCGTTCGGTGCCCGAATTGATCGCCGGTCGGCCACCGGCCCCGCCGTGGGAATGGACCGATGACACCGAAATGGCCTGTACGGTTTTCGGCGAGATCCGGGCGCGGGGCCGAATCGACCGCGATGCGCTGGCGGCGGCGTTCGCCGATCGGTGTGAGCCCTATCGGGGATACAGCGGCGGTACCGTCGCTCTGCTGCACCAGATTCGCGATGGCCGGCCCTGGGCCGAGGCGGCGGGCGCGCTGTTCGACGGGCGCGGGTCCTGGGGCAATGGCGCGGCGATGCGGGTTGCCCCGCTCGGGGCGGCGTTCCCCGGGGAACTGGACCGGGTGGCGGCGCAGGCCGCGTTCTCGGCGGAGGTGACGCATCGGCACCCGGAGGCGATCATCGGCGCGATGGCCGTCGCCGTCGCGGCGAGCCATGCGGCGGCCACGCGCGGAAAACACTGTGCACCAGACGAATTGCTCGACGCTGTCGAGCCGTATCTGGTCGACGGGCGTACCGCCGACGGCGTGCGCCGAGCGCGGAAGCTGCTGGGCCGATCGGTTGCCGAGGCGGCGTACGACCTCGGCAACGGCACCCAGGTCACCGCCCACGACACGGTACCGTTCACACTCTGGACCGCCGCGACCTTCCTCCGGGACTACCCGGCCGCGATCACCGCGTGCGTCGAAGCGGGCGGCGACGCCGACACCACGGCCGCCATCGTCGGCGGAATCGTGGCCGCCCACACCGGAATCGGCGCCGACGGCGACCTGCGCGGAGTGCCCCGCGAATGGCTGTCGGCGCGGGAACCCCTGCCCTCCTGGGTGACGACACCCGCACGGTAATCCCCGGGCGGCACAGGCTCCGAGACCACCACCCGCTGGGCCGGCTACATCGACGGCGCCGCTGAATCCGGCCACCGCGCGGCGGGGGAGATCGCCCCGCCCGCTCGTGGAGCAGCGTGTAACCGGTCGGGAACAGGCCCCGCAGATCCGGATCACACGGACCGGCACCGGGAGCGTCCGTCGATCCGGAAGTCGTCGGCGGCCGCGGTGTGACCGGGCTCATGCCGGCACGGGGGCGGGCCCCTGGTCGCGGCAAGTGTGATGCTTGTCGGATTCCCTCGGCGGTAGACCGATCGTCATACTTGATCGTGTTTCGTAGCGGGCGGTCGTTGCTCGCCGTATCGATCAGATGCTGGGGACCGCCCGTGGTGAGTGCGGTTCGAAGAGTCCTCGGCAGTTCTGGAGATCAGGAGGGTTGATGGATCGCCGTCGAGTGGCAATCGGGATTGTTGTCACCGGTCTCGCGTTGAGTGCTCCCACCGTGGCCATGGGCGCGGGCTTGGCCGGGGCGGCACCGGTAACGGAGGGGTGCCACAGCGGTACCCGGGCTCCCACCGAGGACCCGCACGAGTACGACTCGTGCATCGCGGGTGAGTGGGGCAATGTGCGGCGGTGCCCGCCGTTCACGGTCGTCGATCAGACCGTGGACGGCGACGTCCGCTGCGTGAACGAGTGACGTTCACGCCCGCGGCACACGGGTTCCGGGGATCGGCCTCCGGCGCCGTGCACGCCTGACGGGCGCTGGCCGGCGAGGACCGCCCGGGGCGCGGCAAGACATTCCTCGACGAGTCGGACCGCCTCGGGCAATTCGATGTGGTCTTCCGGATAGGCCCCGAGATGGCCGCCGTCGGCGTCGGACAGGTCGCCGGCCAAGGAGCCGTGGAAGCCGCGCGAAGGCCGGGAGTCCGTCAGATGACGTACGCATGGCGCAGCAGAGCATCACGCAGCGCACCGCGGCGGGTGATCCCGAGTTTGTGGAAGACGCGCTGGAGGTGGGTGGAGACCGTTCTGGACGACAGGAACAGCTGCTCGCCGATCTGCTTGTTGGTCAGCCCCGCGGCAGCGAGTTCGGCGACGGCAAGCTCGCGCGCGGTCAGCGGATCCGGCCCGCCCGCAGCGGAATTCGCGCGGGCGGCGCCGAGCTCGCCGCGCGTGCGCTGCACGCAGCAGGCGGCCGGTGTCGGAGAGGTCGCCGGTGACAAGGGAGCCCAGGTAGGCCGCCCGCGCGGTCGGATTGCCCCGGGCATCGGTGCGCAGCCTGCGCCGTACCGCGGCCGGGAGGGCGGGGAACTCCGATTCCAGCAGCTCCTCGGCGCTGTCGTCGTCCAGCGGCTCGACCTCCCGGATCCGAAACCCGCTGCGCGTGAACGCATCACCGGCATCGGAGCGCCGCCGCCAGCAGCCGGATATCGGTGACTCCCAGGCGGCGCAGGGCGTAGATCAGCACCATACTGCTGGCCAGGTCCAGCCATTGCAAGTCGTCGATCACCAGCAGCACCGGACCGCCCTCGGCTCCGGCCCAGACCCGCAGCAGCGCAAGGGTTGCCGCGCCGGCGAGCAGGGTCGCGGGCAGGCTCCCCGGCTCCAGCCCCATGATCACGCGCATGGCATCCCGGTGCGATGCCTCGAGCCGATCGACGTATCCGGCCATCGGTTGCAGTAGTTGGTTCAGGGTGCCGAACCGCAGGCCCGCCTCGAATTCCAGGGCGGCCGCACGCAGCACCCGGGTCCCGTTCCAGGCCGCGATCTCGGCGGCCGCGTCCAGCAGCGCGGTCTTGCCGACCCCGGCCTCACCGCTGAGCACCAGCACGGTGTCATCGCCCGGAACACCGGTGACGAACGCGGAGATCACCACGATATCGACCGCCCGACCGACCAGCATCCGCCACCGCTCTCCCACCGCACCGCATCGTCCCGATCATTCTCACCACGCGGCATTCCAGGCCCCGCGCATTTCGGGGAATACCCGCCGAATCCGCCCACTCAGCGGGCGCAAATGCGAGCCGGGTGCGGCCCGCGAATTGCACGGCGGGCTGGGCGGCGATGGTTCGGCGGCCGAGGCGGCGGAGGCGGGCAATTCCGGCCGCCGGAACCGGGCGCTGACCGGGCAAACTCCCAGAGATCCAACAAGTGAGCGCACGCTCAGGACATTTGACCAGTTGCCTGTGAATTGCCAAGGGGGCCGATAGGTTACATCAAACCCTTTGTTACACATATCAACTCGAATAGCTCCGAGGTGACCATCCCCACAGCGCCGAAATGGCGATTCCAGTTGAACGCCCAACCTGGAATCCGTAAAGTTACTCACTAGTTAGGCACGAAGGTGTTCCTACCTCGGCCCAACATTCTGCTAGGAGGCCAATCGCATACCGTCCGCATCCACCGACGCATGTCGGACGAACACCGTTGGGTACCAACAGGTTCGTATTTAAGGAGGGGACGATGGTTTCCTACATCGTCACGGGCGGAACCGGATTCCTGGGCCGGCGCGTTGTCGCCGCGCTGCTGGAGCGCGACCCGGAGGCCGTGGTCCACGCACTGACGCGTGAGGCCTCGGTGGCCAAGCTGCGCGAGCTGGCGGCGGGCTGGGGCGCCGAGGATCGGGTGTTCCCACTGGTCGGAGACCTGGCCGCGCCGGGACTGGGCCTGCCGGAGGGCGCCGACAGCCGTTTCTCGGAGGCCCCGCGGGCCGATCACATCATCCACCTCGGCGCGGTCTACGACATGACCGCCGACGCCGAGGTCACCTACGCGGCCAATGTGCAGGGCACCCGCTCGGTCATCGACCTGGCCCTGGAACTCGGCGCGGTGCTGCACCACGTCTCGTCGGTCGCGGTCGCGGGCGATCACAAGGGCAAGTTCTTCGAGGACGACTTCGACCTCGGCCAGGGCCTGCACTCCCCCTATCACCGCACCAAGTTCGAAGCCGAGAAGATGGTCCGCGAGGCCGCGGGCCTGCGCTGGCGGGTCTACCGCCCGGCCATCGTGGCCGGTGACTCCCGCACCGGCGAGATGGACAAGATCGACGGGCCGTACTACTTCTTCCCCGCCATCGCGGGGCTGGCGGCACTGCCCTCGGAGCTGCCCATGCCGATCCCCGACCTGGGCGCCACCAATATCGTTCCGGTGGACTACGTGGTCGACGCCATGGTCGAGCTGATCGGCAAGCCCGGGCTCATCGGCCGCACCTTCCACCTCACCAACCCGGAACCGCAGCCGTTCACCGAGATCTACAACGCGCTCGCCCGCGCGGCCGGCGCACCGACCGCCATCGGCACCGTGCCCGGCTCGCACACCGCGCTCAACGCCCTCGGCGGGCTGCCGGGCGTGCCCGCGGTGCGGGACTTCCTGCTGGAGCGCTTCGGCATTCCCGCCGAGGTGGCCCCGCACACCTCGTTCGAGTCGACCTTCGTCTCCGAATCCACCCGGGCGCAGCTGCGTGGCAGCGGCATCGAAGTGCCGGCGTTCGAGGACTATGCCGCCGCCCTGTGGAAGTACTGGCGCGCCAACCTGGATCCCGATCGCGCCCGCCGCATCGAGGGCGATCGCCTCGCGGGCCGCATCGTGCTGATCACCGGCGCGTCCACCGGCATCGGCCTGGCGACCGCGCACGCGGTGGCCAAGCGCGGCGCGACCGTGCTCATGGTGGCGCGCACCGAGGAGGACCTGAACGCCGCGGCCGCCGAGGTGCGGGCGGAAAGCGGTGCGGCGCAGGCGTACATCTGCGACATCACCGACGAGAAGTCGGTGGAGCTGCTGGTCAAGCAGGTGCTGGCCGATCACGGGCACGTCGACTACGTGGTGAACAACGCAGGCCGCTCGATCCGCCGCTCGGTGCTCAACTCCACCGATCGCATGCACGATTTCGAACGGACCATGGCGGTCAACTACTTCGGCGCGGTGCGGCTCATCCTGGCGCTGCTGCCGTCCATGCGGGAGCGCCGCTTCGGGCACTTCGTGAACATCTCCTCGATCGCGGTGCAGACCAAGGTGCCGCGCTTCGCGGCGTATGTGGCCAGTAAGTCGGCGCTGGACAACTTCAGCGAGATCGCGGCGGTCGAGAACGCCGACGCCGGAATCACGTTCACCTCGGTGCGTATGCCGCTGGTGCGCACCGCCATGATCGCGCCGACCGACCTGTACAAGTCCATCCCGGTGCACAGCCCGGATCAGGCGGCCGACATCGTGGTGCGCGCGCTCGAGCATCGGCCCAGCCGGATCGACACCCCCATCGGCACCTTCGCCCAGGTCGTGGACACGGTCATGCCCTCGGTGAAGCGCGCCATCCTGCACCAGGGCTTCCGGATGTTCGGCGAGTCCAAGGCGGCGCGCACGCCCGCACCGGCCGCCCCGGTCAACACCGAAACCACCCCGGTGAACGCCGAAACCGCCACGGAGAAGCCGGAATCGCGCAGCCCGCTGCTCGCGCTGGCCCCGATCGTGCAGCCGCTCATGGGCCTGCCCGCCCCGGCCGCGCGCATCACCAACCGCATTCCGGGCCTGCACTGGTAAACAGCCCGTCCGCCAACACGGTTCGGCCCGGTGTGGAACAGCACACCGGGCCGGCCGTTGTTCGGTACCCGCGGTCCGGTGGTGGGCGAGGCCCCAAGTGCCGTGACACCTGACGCCCCCCGAACCGCGGATACCCGGACCCCGCTCCGGGGTCTCGTCAGCAAGTCCACGAGACCGCCCGGGAGCCGGGCCCTTTCCCCTCCCCGGGGTCAGATGCGGTCCGCGGCGAAGTTCGCCGCGTCCACCAGATCGCTGCCGTAGGCGACGTGCGCGTCGGCGTCGATACCGGAGCCGCAGATGGGATCGCCGCCGGTGCACCAGTCCCCGGTGCGGAACTGGTACGCGCCGGGCACATTCCAGCCCAGGCCGCGCATGGGGTCACCGAACAGCAGCACCGCGGCGACGCGCGCGCCGAGGTAGCCCGGCAGCTGCACCCGGCTCGGATACCAGGACACCACACCGGTGCCCAGTGCCGCGTGCACGACCGCCGCGCCCTGCGAGTAGCCGACCAGGACGAACTCCTGGCCCGGGCAGGCGGTTGCCGCAGCGACCAAGTGCCCCACCAGATCCGCGCTGCCCGCCCCCACGGCGAACGAGTAGTCGGCGGGGTAGTTCACGCGATAGGAACTCGTCGAAACGGGCAACCGCTCCTGCAGCATGTCGTAGAGCGGATCGCCGATCTCGTCGCCGAGCCACCCGGGTTCGCCTGTGCCCCTCGCCACTACGACGTCCACCGCAGCGCATCCCGCATCCGCGTGGGCCCTCGATGGTGGAACGAACACGGTCGCGATCGTCAGCATGATCGCGAGACCCCAAGCCGTACGCCACTTTCCGGGCAGCAATACCTTCCGGTCGCCCATTGTTCTCACCTCTCACGTCGTTGTGAGAAGCCCAGTGACTCTTGTCATTGACTAGAGACCGATCACCGGGCCATGTGACCCAAGGTAGGAAGGGTCCAGGAGAGCGGCAACGAATTCTACTGGAGAGACACCCGATTGGTACCCAAACGTTTCATCATGAAACTTGTTATCTACGTGCTACTTTGGCGCTACGAATCGGCCACGGAAAGGATCCGGGCTACACCGCGAACCGCGCGCAAAATGGAACTAGTTCTCATAGTGTGTTGGTATGGAACGACTTACCGGGCTCGATGCGAGCTTCCTCTATCTCGAAACAGACACCCAACTCCTGCACGTCTGCGCAATGCTGATACTCGATCCCGCCGCCGACGGGGTGAGCTACGAGCACGAGGCCTTCAAGGACGAACTCGGACGGCGGCTGCACCTCATCCCGGCCATGACCCGGCGGCTGCGCGCGGTGCCGCTGAACCTCGATCATCCGGTCTGGGTGCGGGATTCGAACTTCGACCTGGACTACCACGTGCGCCGGCTCGCGCTGCCCGCCGGGGCCGGGGACCGGGGACTGGCCGAACTCGCCGCCGACATCGCCGGACGCCCGCTGGACCGCGGCCGGCCGCTGTGGGAGATGTGGGTGGTCGAGGGCCTGCCGCACGGCAAGGTGGCGGTCATCTCGAAGTACCACCACGCGATCGTGGACGGCATCACCGGCACCAACATGATGATGCACCTGTGCGATGTGCAGCCGGGTGTGTCCTACACCCCGCCCGCCGAGATCGGCCCGGCCGAAACGGAACCCAATGATCTGCAGCTGGCCGGGGAGGCGCTGCTGAAGCTCCCGGGCCGGCTCGGGATGGTCGGCATGGTGCCCAAGACCGTTGGCATTCTGGGCGGTCTGGTGCAGCGGCGGCGGGGCAACGGAAGCCGCGGCATGCCCTTGCCCTTCACCGCGCCGCGCACGCCGTTCAATCGGGCAATCACCCAGCATCGCGCCATCTCCTTCGTGCAGACCGAGCTGTCGGATATCAAGGAGATAAAGACCGCCTTCGGGGTGAAGGTCAACGACGTGGTACTGGCGGTGGTCGGCGGCGCGCTGCGCAGCTACCTCGAGGTACACGACGAACTGCCCGAAACCTCGCTCATGGCCTCGGTTCCGGTGTCCACGCACGAGACCTCACGCCACGAGGAGGGCACCAACAAGGTGTCGACCATCTTCGCGCGGCTCTACACCGAGATCGAGGATCCGGTGGCGCGGGTGCTGGCCATCGCCGAGGACAATCGCGGAGCCAAGGAAGAGCACAATCTGATCGGCGCCGACTTCCTCCAGGACTGGGCGAAGTACGCGCCGCCCAACACCTTCCAGCTGGCCGCCCGGGCGTACTCGTCGCTCAAGCTGGCCGAGCACCACCCGGTGGTGCACAACCTGGTGGTGTCGAATGTGCCCGGGCCCAACTTCCCCATGTACTTCCTGGGGGTCCGAGTGGCGTCGATGTATCCGTTCGGGCCGGTGTTCCACGGCGCGGGACTCACCGCCACCGTGATCTCCAACAACGGGCACCTGGATTTCGGGTTCATCGCATGCAAGGAACTGGTACCGGATGTCGACACCATCGCCGACGCCGTCCCCGAGGTGATCACCGCGCTGCTCAAGGCCGCGCGCGAAAAGGCCTGACCCGGGCCCGAATCCGTTACACCCGATCCACCACCGATTGAACGGCCTCGAGGAACACCGGGACAAAGACGTCCGCCTCGAGTGCGCAGGCCGCGTGACCGGCCTTGGCGAGGAAGATCTCCGCACCCGGAATCGCCTTCGCCATCTCCAGCTGACGGAAGACGGGCAGCGCCCGATCCCGCGTGGTGATCACCACCGCCGTCGGCACTTTCAGCGTCGGCAGCCAATCCGACGCATCGAAACGCCCCAGCACCGCGAGCGCCTGTGCGAGCGCCCAGCCGCTGGTGGCCCGCAGTTCCGTCATGGCCCAGCGATCCATCCGGCCCACCGGCCACGAGGATTCCGGCAGCGTGGGCAGTTTGTCGCGGCGCAGTTCGGCGCGGCGGAAGGACCATTCGGAGAACAGCATGGCGGTGGCCGACCAGCCGCGGTGGAAGGCGCGCTCGCGCCACTTCTCCTGGAAACGGTAGGTGGTGGCGGCCAGTACCAGCCCGCCCACGCGATCCGGATGCCGGTGCGCGGTCAGCTGGGCGACCACGCCACCCATGGAATAGCCTGCGAGAATCGGGCGTTCGACGCCCACCGCATCGGCGACGGCGACGACGTCATCGGCGAGATCGTCGAGATCGAAACGCTCGGAACGGATTCCGTGACCGTGCCAGCGCTGATCGAACAGGACCACGCGGTAGCGCTCGTTGAGTTCGCGCAGGCACGGGAACCAGTTGAGCATGGCGGTGGTGGCCATGCCGTGCAGCAGCAGCACGGTCGGCGAATCCGCGGCCGGGCCCGGCAGGTCCACCAGGTAGGTCGAGCCCCGGCCGGGCAGCTCCACCATCGCGCCCTGCGGCACCTCGGTCAGCCGGGAGATGCGCGGCGAGAGCCGCCGGCCACGGCGGGGCGCGGCAACGGGCGTGGTCAGGTCCGAGCTGGGGTTCGTCATCGAAGGCCTCCCGGCACACCGCCTCGGCGGTCCAAATGGAACACGTTCCACTTTATGATGCCATACCGGGGACGGACCTGCGGGTTACGGCTCGCAGGCGTCCGGGGCGGTGACGACCGTGGTCACGACCACCGGAGCGGCCGGCGAGGGCGGGGTGACGGGCGGGTCGGCGGGGATCTCGTAGAGGTGAATTCCGGTGCGGCGCACCTGCCCCGGCTCCAGGGTGACGCCCGAAACGAAGGCGGCGTGACCGTAGATGTCGATCACCTCGGCCGTGAACGGGCCCGGACCCAGACCGGAGAGGTTCCAGTAGTTGTCGTTGCCGCGCCGCAGGGGCCGGTAGTCACCGCCCGAGGCGGGGCGCAGCGCGACCTGACGGATGGGATTTCCGGTGCCGGAGAACAGGATTCCGATCCAGCTGGGCGAGGAGCTCGGCTGCACGCGGTAGAAGAGCTCGGGCGCCGGCGCAGGGTCGCGCACCTGGCTGATCCGGATCGGCACGACACCGTCGGTGGCCTCGGCGACGACTTCGAAGGCCGAACGGCTCAAATCGTATTGGTCTGGGCCGCAACCGGGGCAGCGGTCCACGACCAGGGCGCGGACGCTGCCGAGCGGGCCGTCGATATCGACGTAGGAGCCGCAGGGGGCGGAACCGTCGTACTGACCGGTCGGGACCCCGACGTAGTAGCCGTCCAGCGGCAGATTGGGCAGCGAGCACGCCGCCACGCCCTGATCGAAGGCGTAGAACCGGGCTTCGCCCGGTTCCGGGGCCGGTTCCGACTCCTCGATTTGAATCTGCTGCGGAGTAACCGAACTCAGTGCCGCAGCCGCGGGAAGCGTGATGACGGTTGTGGTCGGTGAGGCCGTACTACAGCTGAGGGACTGCGGTCTCATCCACCACGTGGCCAGTCCCGCCACCACCGCTCCCACCAGAATCGTCCACAACCATGGCCTGCCAGAATGGACCTCTTCGTGCCCGGTGCGGTGCATGGCCGGTCCCCAACCCTCCGTATTGTGTTTGCTGACGCGATGCTGCACTCCACATCAGGAAAGCAGCCGACGTCGTTTCGCCAGGCTCGAATCGGAAAGTCGGCGGGAAAACGGCGGCGTGTTGTCGGCGTGTCCAGGAGTTAGAACCGCAGGCCACGGCGCTTCGTATGTCCGGGTATCCCGCATCTCCGGATGCCCGCTCGCCTCAGGAGACCGCCGCCATGGCCCAGCTCGCGCCCTTCTACCGGCAGGTGCAGTCCCACTACGACCTGTCGGACGCCTTCTACGCGCTGTTCCTCGACCCGACCATGACCTACAGCTGCGCCTACTTCGACCGCGCGGGCATGAACCTGGAGGAGGCCCAGCTGGCCAAGATCGATCTCGCCCTGGGCAAGCTGGGACTCGAGCCCGGGATGACACTGCTCGACGTCGGCTGTGGGTGGGGGTCGACGATGATCCGCGCGGTGCTGACCTACGGCGTGCGGGTGATCGGACTGACCCTGAGCCGCAATCAATTCGAGTCGGTCCAGACGCGGCTGCGGGAACTCGGCATCTCCGAAGCCGAAGTGCGGCTGCAGGGTTGGGAGGAATTCGAGGGCACCGCCGATCGGATCGTCAGCATCGGGGCCTTCGAGCACTTCCGCAAGGAGCGGTACGCGGAATTCTTCACCCGGTGTCATCGGATGCTGCCCCCGGACGGACGCATGCTGCTGCACACCATCATCGGGCGCACCCTGGCCGAGCTGCGGTCCGCCGAGATCCCGGTCACCCGCGAGGATGCACTGTTCCACATTTTCGTCAAGCGGGAGATCTTCCCCGGAGGCCAACTGCCGCAACCCGATACGGTCCCGCGGGAGGCGGAGGCGGTGGGATTCCGGACCTCGCGGATCCAGTCGCTGCGGCCGCACTACGCCAAGACCCTGGACCTGTGGGCCGCGGCGCTGGAGTCGCATCACGACGAGGCGGTCCGGATCACCTCCGAGGAGATCTACCAGCGGTATATCCGGTACCTGACCGGGAGTGCGCACTACTTCCGGGCGGGCCACCTGGACGTCGTGCAGTTCACCCTCCAGAAGTAGGCACCAGGACCGCCGCGCCCGCGAATCGCCCGTGGGCCAGGTCCCGGAGGGCCTGATCGGCGGCCTCGAGCGGGTAGGGATGGACGGTCACCTCGAGGCGATGGCCGCCTGCGAAGGCGAGGAAATCCCTGGCATCCTGCCGGGTATTGGCGGTGACGGATCGAATCTCCCGCTCCTGGAACAGATGCCGCTGGTAGTTCAGCGGCGGAATGTCGCTGAGGTGGATCCCGGCGATCGACAGCACCCCACCGCGATCCAGCGCCGCCAGGGCGGGCAGCACCAGATCGCCCACGGGCGCAAAGAGAATCGCCGAATCGAGCGGCTCGGGGGGTGCGTCGGCGGCACCCTGGGCCGAGGCCGCGCCCAGCTCCAGCGCGAGCTCCTGAGCCTCCTTGTCGCGGGTCATCACATGGACCTCCGCACCCTGCGCCAGCGCCACCTGCGCGGCCAGATGGGCGCTCCCGCCGAATCCGTAGATACCGAGACGTCCGCCCTGCGGCAACGCCGCCCGTCGCAACGCGCGGTACCCGATGATGCCCGCGCACAGTAGCGGCGCGAGCTCGGCATCGGTGTATCCGCCGGGCAGGGGTAGCGCGTAATCCGCTGGTACGGTCGCGAATTCGGCGTAGCCGCCGTCGGCGTCCCAGCCGGTGTAGCGCGACTCGGGGCACAGGTTCTCGTCACCCCTCCGGCAGAATCTGCACACTCCACACGTGTGCCGCAGCCAGGCGATCCCGACCCGATCGCCCACCCGGATCTCGCCGTCCACCCCCTCCCCCACCTGCACGACCTCACCGACGACCTCGTGTCCGGGGACCACCCCGGGCCGATGCACCGCCAGATCCCCCTCGGCGACGTGCAGATCGGTCCGGCACACCCCGCATGCCAGCACCCGGACGAGCAACTCCCCGGAGGCGGGTTCGGGCACGGACATCTGTTCGAAGATCACCGGCCGCTCGTCGATCGGGCCCGGCCGCTCGACCCGCCACACTCTCATCGTCGCCATTCCCCCAGTTTCCTCCCGCCGGGCTCGCGGCCGGGAGAAACCGCCCTGGTTCCAGAGCGTCGCGAGGGCCGCCATCAGGGGTTGACCCGGGGTTTCGGCGTGGGCATCCTGGGCGACCGGCGGCAGCTGAGCAAGCCCCGGAAAGGAACGGGGCGACCAAATCGGCGGAAACCAGTTATTCTGCAGCCTGATCGACGCCCGGCCTCGCCGAAAATTCGGTGTTGCCGGGCGTTTTTTCGTGGTCCGGGAGGATGGATGTCAACGATCGACGCGGCGCCCGAGGTGGACGCCGCCGAAACGGCAGCCGATCCGGTGCCGTTCGCCTGGCGCGGCGTGCTCGCCGTGTCCCTGGGCTTCGCCATTGTGCTCGGCGTGCCCGCGGCGCGGGTCAACTACTTCGGCGATGAGCTGTACTTCCTGGCGGCCGGTCGGCGGCTGGCGTGGGCCTATCCGGACCAGGGGCCGCTGGCGCCGTTCGTCGCGCACATCATGGATGTGATCGCGCCGGGTTCGGTGCTGGCGCTGCGGATTCCGGCGCTGTTGCTGATGGCGGCCGCGGCGGTGGTGGCGGCGGCGACCGCGCGGGAGCTGGGGGCGGGGGCGCGGTATCAGGTGCTCGCCGCGGCGGCCTACGCGGTCTCCCCGCTGGCGTTCAACCAGATGCAGCTGATCACGCTGACCTTCGACATTCCCCTGCAGGCGGCGATCGTCTGGCTGCTGATTCGGTGGGTGCGGACCCGGCAGGACTGGCTGCTGATCGCCGCCGGCGTGGCAGCGGCGGTGGCGTTCCAGGCGAAGTGGATGATGCCGGGTGTGTGGGCGCTGCTGGGTCTGGGCGTGCTGATCGCCGGACCGCGCGAGTTGCTGCGCCGCCCGGCGCTGTACGTCGGCACGCTGATCCTCACGGTCTCGATGATTCCCGGCATCCTGTGGCAGATGGATCACGACTGGGTGGAATCCAAGATGACCGAGATCATCGCCCAGGAGCAGTACGCCGCCCACACCGGACCGCTGGTCTGCGCGGTGGAGATCGCCGTCCAGTGCGGCCTGCTCGGCGGCCTGCTGAGCATCCTGGGCCTGTGGGGCCTGGTGCGGCTGGAGTCGTTGCGGCCCTACCGTTTCGCCCTGATCGCGGGCTTGGGACTGCTGGTGATCGTCCTCGTCGAGAACGGCCGCTCCTACTACGTCGCGGGCTTCTGGCCGGCCCTGATCGGCGCGGGCGCATTCGCGCTGAGCACGGTCGAGGCGCGGCGTCAGGTGCGCAAGGCGGTGAACGCCGTGGCCGTGCTGTCGGCCGTCCTGTTCACGGCGTGGATGTGCGCGATCCCGGTGCCGTACAGCTGGGCGTGGGCCCGGGACTTCACCGGGATAGATCGCCCGATCACCGACCAGGCCCAGTACTGGCAGCGCGAGTCGCTGACCGGCCCGGCCGGCTACGAAACCTTCACCAAGGCGGTCGCCGACGCGGTGGCCGGACTGCCCGAATCCGAGCGCCGCGAGACCGCGGTGGTCGCGACCGCGTACGTGCAGGCCAGCGCGCTGGAGGAATTCGGCCGCGCGTACGACATGCCGCCGGTCTACAGCCCCAACCGCGGCTTCGGCTACTTCGGCCCGCCGCCGGACTCGGCCCGCACCATCGTCTACCTCTCCGTGGACGGCGTCGGCGACAAGGAGTTCCTCGCCAAGTTCGCCTCCACCACCCAGGTCGCCCGCCTCGACGACCCCAACGGCCTCCCCGGCCTGGAACGCCTGGTCACCGTCTACGTCTGCCACGATCCCCTGCAACCCTGGTCCGGAGTCTGGCCGGGCCTGATGACCCTCACCTTCCCCAGCGGAATCTGAGCTACCCGAGCCGGTATGCGGCCGCGGCGTCACCCGCCGCGGCCGCACCCGTTTCCCTGCCGGACGGCTTGCGGCGGCTGATTCCGCGGTCGCGGAGTGGGGTCAGAGGGACATCTTGCCGTTGTCGACGGTGTAGATGGCGCCGTGGACCGCGGAGGCTTCCTCGGAGCAGAGGAAGGTGATGACGTTGGACACCTGGGCCGGGTCCATGAGGCCGCGGGCGGACGCGGTTTTCATGATGAGGGTGTAGTCGGGGTCCGTGGGGAAGGTGAAGTTCTCCAGGAGGGGCGTGGTCATGCCGCCCGGGCAGACGGCGTTGATCCGGATTGCGCTGCTGTCGAATTCGAGGGCCATGGCCCGGGTGAGCCCGATGAGGCCGTGTTTGGCGGCGCAGTAGCCGGCCGAGTAGGCCTGGCCCTCGAGGCCGGCGATCGAGGCGACATTGACGATGCAGCCGCCGCGCTCGAGCAGGTGCGGGAGCGCGGCGCGGGAGAGGAAGAACGGCGCGCTGAGGTTGACGGCCAGGTCGTACTGCCACTCCTGGTCACTGACCTCGGCGGTGTGCCGCATGGTGTGCGCCCCTGCCGCATTGACCAGAATGTCGATCCCGCCGAACCGCTCCGTACACGCCCGCACCACCTCCGCGGACGCGCCCGGATCAGTGAGATCCGCTGCCAGCCAGCCTGTTTCGTCCCCTTCGAGGGCCGCCTGCAACCGTGCCGCGTCGCGCCCCACCCCGAACACCCGGGCCCCGCCGTCACGCAGCGACTGCGCCACGGCCCGCCCCAACCCGGAAGATGCCCCGGTCACCACCGCGACCCGGCCCTCGAACCGCCCCGCACCATTGCCCGCCATACCGTCTCCGTTCCATCCCCGGGCAGCCGCGAAACCGCCACCCGCTCGAGCGGCCTCCAAAGTAGCTCAGTCGGCAGCGGTAGCTCAGCCGGCAGCGAGGACCGGCAGCCTCATCGCGCCCGGTCGAAGACGAACAGGTCGCGCCCGCCGAAGGGCGCCGGCCAGCGATCCGGATCGAAGGCGATCTCCCGTAATCCCGCCTCCCGCGCCGCGGCTCGGACATCGTCGCGGGACAGCACGCGCCGTACCTGGAGCGCGATACCGGCCGCCATGCCGGAATCCACGCAGCCGACCAACCGGGAGAGTTGAAAGGCCAAGCGGCCGAAGAAGAATCCGCGCACCACCAGCGACGCGCGGCCCAGCCGGCCGTCGGAGGTGGACTGGAGCACGATCACGCGCGACGCCACCCGGGCCGTCTCACCGAGCACGGCCGCGGGATCGGCGGGGAACTGCAGGACGTGCAGGACCAGCGCTGTCTCGAAGGCGTCACTGGGAAACGGCAGCACGCCGTCCGCGCACAGCACCGGCCCGTGCCCCACGACATGCATGTCCACGACATCGGTTTCGATCACGTCGAGCCCGGTGATCTTGCGCAGCAGGTCCGCATTGTGGCCGGTCCCGGAGCCGACATCGAGCACCGGCCCGGCCGCGGGCAGATACGGTGCGATCCGCTCGGCGATGCGCGCCGCCCGCTCGCCGGCCGCCCGCTCGAGCCGGGCCTTCACGCCACCCGCTCCGGATCGTGGAACAGCCCGGTCACCTCGACGCCCACCGTTGATCTCCTCCCCACCCGGCGAACATAGCACCGTCCCCGGACGGCCCTGGGCAGCCGCGCGAGTGAGGTCATTCCGGGTCGCCGGCGAGTGCGATCCGGAGGAAGGAGACCAGTTGGTTGCGGACACGGTCCTGGGTGAGCCCGTCGGATCCGGCACGTAGGGCCGACAGCAGCGCCGAGACCAGGATCGAGAGCAGGACCTCCCCCGCGATCTCCGGATCGAGCGACGGATCCAGGTACCCGCGGGCGATCCCGCGCCGCACCACCTCCACCGATTGCGCCCCATAGGCGCGGGCATGGCGCAGGCAGCGGTCCAGGACTCGATCGTCGATCGAAGAGGCCTCCAGCAGAAAGAAATTCACCAGCCCGCGTTCGGTCTCGACCAGGTCGTAGCAGCGGTCGACCACGCGGGCGTAGCGCGCGCAGAAGGCGTCGAGGGTGGCGGGGATGTCGTCCCCCTCGGGCCCCAGCAGACGGGTGCGGATGAGGGTGAAGCAGTGGTCGATGACGGCGTCGAGAATGTCGCGTTTGTTGGCGAAGTAGTTGTAGAAGGTGCCGTGGCTGACCCCGGCGGCCGCGGCGATGTCGTCCACGCCGATGCCGCGGAAGCCGCGCGTGACCACCAATTCGTAGGCGGCGCCGACCAATTCGGCCCGGCGCTGCGCGGCGCGCGGGTGGCGGCCGCGCTCTGCCCGGCCGGCTGTCACGGCGGAGCGCTCCGGGGGCGCAGGGTCTTGTCGAGGACGCCGATCACCGCGATCATGCTGCGCTCCCGGATGCCCGGATTGCCCGCGCCCAGCAGTTCCCGCATGACCCATGGCCCGACCATGGTGAGGATGGTGTGCCCCAGCACATCCGGGTCGATATCGGGACGAATCCACCCTTCCTCCCTGCCGCGTGTGAGTTCCCCCGCGATGAGCGAGGCGGTCAGCGCCTCCAGCCCGAGCAGCCGGTGCGCCAGCTCCGGATCGATGGCCCCGGCCTCGACCACCAGCAGCCGCAGCACCTGCGGCTCCCGCTCGAGCAGGTCCCAGAGCCGGTCGAGGGCCGCTCGCACCGCCGCGACCAGCTCGCCGACCTCGCCCGCGGCGCCGAGGACGGTGTCGAGTTCCATGGCATCGGTCACCTTCTCGATGCCGAGATCGATGACGTGGTCGAGGATTTCGCGCTTGCTGCCGAAGTAGCGGTAGACGGTGCCCTGTCCGATCCCGGCCCGGGCGGCCACCTCGGAGATGGCGGTGGCCTCGTAGCCGTTGGCGGTGAAGACCTCGAAGGCGGCCTCGATGATCTGCCGGCGGCGCCGCGACGGGAGTTCGGGCTGCGGCGGCCGCCCGATGCGTCGCGAGGTTATTTCGCGGCCCCGCCCTTCTGGCCGAGATCCTTGGGGCCGTAATCGGTGACCAGCCAGTCGCCGCCGCTCTTGGCCACGGTCAGCACCAGCAGGTTCGGCACGGTCGCCGGGTCGGTCTGCTGCACGTTCTGGGTCTTCTGGGTGGCGTAGACGGTGACGGTGAACTGGTCGTTGCCCTTGGCCTCCACCGAGCTGCCGACCACGTCGCCGGTCGCCACCACCTGGGCGTCGGTCATGATCTTGGCCAGGGTGTCGTGCACCTGGGTGTACCTGTCCCGCAACGCATCCGAGGTGCCGCGCTGCACGCCGTCGAAGAAGGCGGGCAGGTTGCGGTAGTCGTAGGTGAGCGAGCGCAGGGTGTAGTCCTTGGCCACCTGGGCGGCGCGGTCGCGGTCGGCCTGGCCGTTCCGCAGCGCGTGGTAGTCGCCGGAGGAGTTGTGCCAGAGCACGCCGAGGACCACGGCCGCCACCGCGAGCACGGCGGCGACGACGGTCACGGCCGGGTGGGCGCGTTCGCCGAAACTCTTGGCGGGCACGGCTTTCGAGGGTGCCGGGACCGAAATCGAGATCGGTTCCGCCGCGCCGGTCGGCTCGGCTGCGCCGGTCGGCTCGATGGCTCCCGTCTGCTCGGTCGCGCTGGTCTGCTCGGTCTCGTCGTTGTGCGCGGTGTTCTCGTTCTCACTCACGAATTGCCTTCTCTCTAGCGAGGAATGTCGATGGCCACATGGGCGGCGCCGTCGCCGGGGAACACCGTGGACAGCAGGTCCACGATCGAGCCGGCGTCGACGCGCAGCGGTTTGATCGCGCTGGTCGCGGGTTTCAGGACGGTGGCGATATGGCCCAGGTCGGGCCCGATCAGCTGCAGATAGTCATTGATCTTGGTGAACAGCGGCCCGATCGGATCGTCGTAGATCTTTTCGCCGATGTAGGAGTAGTTCTGGAACGCGGCGATGATGTGCAGCAGCTCCGGCAGCGCGGTGTCGATGTCCCCGGCGGCCGCGCTCAGGGTGGGGGCGCGCCCGTCGAACTTGTCGCCGAGGTTCTGCACGTTCGCGTACAACCGCGCGATGGCATCGCGCTTGTCCCGCAACAGGTTCGCGGTGCCGACCAGCGCCCTGGTCAGGTTGGCGACATCGGCGTCGCGGCCCTCGAATCCGGCGGCGACCGTGGTGGCCAGGTTCTGCAGCTTGGCCGGATCCAGTTGCGCGGTCAGCGCGTCCAGCTCGGCGAGCGCGTCACCGACCGTGGTCGCGATCTTGACCTGCCGGTTCGGCACTACGCTGCCGTCGTGCAGGAACGGCCCCTGGGTGCCGCTCGGCCGGAAGTCGAGGAATTGCTCGCCCGCCGCCGACAGATTGGCGATCTGCACCACGCTGTCCACGGGAATCCGGTATTTCGAGTCGTATTCGAGGGTCACGGCCAATCCGCGGCCGGTGGCACCGATATCGCGGACCTTGCCGATGGGCAGGCCGCGCAGCGTCACCTCGGAGGTCTTCATCAGGCCACCGGAACTGTCCAGCAGCACGGTGACGGTGTTGTGCTGGCGGCGCGG
The DNA here is from genome assembly GCF_042754245.1 of Nocardia sp. NPDC059228. NCBI lineage: Bacteria > Bacillati > Actinomycetota > Actinomycetes > Mycobacteriales > Nocardiaceae > Nocardia > Nocardia sp. NPDC059228. Next base: position 18,869 of record NZ_JBHZAL010000027.1, read on the forward strand.
GTCCAGATTCAGCACGCCGGCCGCCATGTAGCTGCCACAGACCAGGGTGAGCACCAGCAGCATGACCAGCGAAACCGGCCCGGAGAGTGAGAGTTTCATCTAGGGCACCATCCCGATCGAGCGCAGTGTGGTGATCAGCTGGTCGGCCTGCACATCGGCGGACACCCGCTGCACCTTCACGTCCGGGGCGCTGAGGAAGGGAATGATCTTCTCCTTCAGCAGGGTGTGGAAGGCGTCGAGATCGGCCGCCAGGGTCAGGTCGGCGTATCCGGCCGTGACCGCGGTCGGCGCGAGGATCGACACGATCGAGCGGAAGTCGCCGACGTGCGGCAGCAGCAGATCGCCGGCGTTCTTGGCCAGCGGGCCGCCGCTGATGATCAGGTTGACCACCGCCAGCAGCACACCCGACAATCCGGCGGCCCGGTCGGGCCCGAGCGTGAGGATCTGATCCACCGCCCCGCGGCCGGAATCCAGCTTGGCGGTGATCTGCTGGGCCGAGGTGAGGATGCGATTCAGATCGTCGGTGTGCGAGGCCATGTCGTGCAACGCCGCGCGGCCCGCCGCATTGATCCGGTCCAGCTCGGCCGGATCCGACGGGAACGCCGCGTTCACATCGGTGACCAGCTTCTGGATATCGGACCAGCGTCCACCGGTGATGATGTTGGACAGTGCCCGCAGAATGTCCTCCACATTCGTGGCGGGAATGGTCTGCGACATCGGAATCACATCACCGTTGGCGAGGAACGAGGCGTCCGCGTGCTGGGGCGCTTCCAGCGCGATGTGGATATCGCCCAGAATCGTGGACTGCCGCAATTCTGCGGTCGTGTTCTTCGGCAGTTTGGCGTCGGTGTGCAGTTTCACCGTCGCCACCGCGGTGGTGCCGATCAGATCGATGTGATCGAGCATGCCGACCTCGACGCCGTCGGCGATCACCTTGGCCCGGTCCGGCAGGTTCAGCACCGAGCCGAATTCGATTCGCACGGTGTAGGTGTCGCCGGAGGGATAGGTCCCCGGAATCGGGATGTCGGTGGCCTTCACCCCGCAGCCGGTCAGCACCAGCGTGGCCGCCGTGATGAGCGGCGCCAGCCGGATCGCGGTGCGTCTCAGGACCGGTGCGCGCCTCATTTCACACCCACCTGCGGGAGTTGCGCGGCCAGCGGCGGCAGAGCGGCCAGCAGCGAATTGATATCACCCTCGTGCTGCTGGACGAAGGTGTGCGCCTGCGGCAGTACCGCATCCAGCAGGCCGTAGATCTGCTGATCGTATTTGCCCACATTGCGGGCGATCACCGGGAGGAACTCCACCGCGATATCCACCGCGCCGGAGAATTCGGCCGAGAACTGCCCGATCAGCTGGAGCCCGGCGCGCAGATTGTTCAGCACCTCCGCCATATCCGGCCAGTTGGTCACGAACATGGTGGTGAGCTGGTCCAGATTGTCGACCAGCCGCCGGAAGACGGCATCCTTCTGGGTCGGATCGCCGATCACCGCGGACAGCCGCTGCAGCAATTGATTCCACTGCTGCCCGGTGCCGTTGATGGCATTGTTCGCCGCGGTGAGGGTGTCGTCGAGCAATGTGTCGGGTTTGCCGCCGGTACCGCCGCCCCCGGTCAGGTCACCGGCGAGCTTTCCCATGGCGTCGAGCGCCTCGCTGATGCCGATCGGCGTCCTGGTCCGCTCCAACGGAATGCATTGTGAGGTGTCGAATCGGGTGCCGCCGGTATACGGCTTGGTGAGTTCCACATGCCGGTCCGTCACAATGGAACTCGACATGGTGACGGCCTGAATATCGGCCGGGAGTTTCACCGAATCCGCGACGCTCATGGTGACCCGCATGCGGTCGCCCATGGCCTCGATCTTGGCGACGGTGCCGACCTCGACACCGAGCATGGTCACGCTATTGCCCTGGTACAGACCGACGGTATCGGTGAATTCCGCGCACACGCTCTGTTTCGGATCGCGTTTCGAATTCGCCCACGACACCCCGGTCACCCCGGCGGCCACCACCGCGACGGCGACTCCGGCGGCGAATGCTGCTCTGCCCCATTTCATTCAGCACGCCTTGCCTTCGTAGGGAATGCACAGCTGGACTCCGGCGGCCGGCTGCTCCACTTTCAGCTGGGTGCCCAGCATTCCGTTGAGCCGGTTGATGACATCGCGCATCCCGTTGATGACGGTGTCGATCCGATCCGGGTCCGCGGTCACCTTGGAGACCAGCTGCTCGAATTGCGTCACCGACGGCTCGATGCTGTCGCCGTAGGCCATGATCGGCCGGTGCAGGATGACCAGCAGCCTTTTGAGCAGGTTGAACATGCTCACGATGTCGTCCTTGCGATTGCCCAGCTGGTCGGCCACGGCGCCCAGTTGTTTCACGAAATCCGCGAGCAGCGCCTTGTCGTCGGCAATGGCGGCGATGTACTCGTCGGACACATCGAGCGCGCTGTTGAGCTGGTCGGTGCGCTCGGCGAGCAGCCCGGTCAGCTCATCGGCATTGCCGATGACCCCGCGCAGCGCGTCGGGCTGTTGCGCCAGCGCCGAATTCAGCTGCCCGATGGTGCCGCGCATGGTGGCGGCGTCGACCTTGCCGAAGATCGGCGTGCCCTTGTCGAGAATGTCGCTCAGCTCGAACGGGGTGGCGGTGCGCTCCGGCGGAATGTGCTTCGCGGCGAGCTCCTTGTCCCCGGCCGGGGACAGCGCCAGGTAGTGGCCGCCGATCGGGGTCAGCATCTTGACTTCGACCGCGGACCGATCCCCCACGCGCACACCGTGATTCACCGTGAAGCTGACCTCGACGTGGTCGCCGACCAGGTCCACCGCGCGGATCTTGCCGACATTGATGCCGGCCACCCGCACCTCGTCCCCCGAGCGCGCACCACCGGAGATCTTGAAGTCGGCCACGTAGGTGCGCTGCCCGAACGGGATCACATACAGCGCCCCGGCGATGGCCAGCGCGATCACGCACACCACGACACCGGCCATGCCCCAGCGCAATTGGGTGTTCTGGTCCCCGCGCCCGGTGAGCACGTCCCGAATCAGCTCGCCGGCATAGGCGATCAGTGCTCTCATCAGTTGCACACCACCAGTTTCTGGTTGGACAGGATGACGCCGACAACGGCCGGGAGCGCCGCCTCACCGTGCGAGCACGTGATGCGCGGCTGGTAGCCCTGACCCGGCACCGATTGGTTCAGCCCGGTCACCAATTGCGGCGTGAGGGCGAGGATCTGGGTGAGCTGATCGGTCTGCGGCACCAGCCGCCGCAACAGTCCGTCGACCGGTCCGTAACCGGTGTCGTAGGCGTCGCGGCCCTCCTCCAGGATCGGAACCATCGGCCCCAGCACGCCTTTCGCGGTGTCGACCGCGTTCAGCATGGTCCGGGTCTTGGCCGTGAACTGGTGCAGGATGCCCGAGAGCTGCCGCACCAGATCGCCCACCGCCTCGGATTTGCCGCCGAGGGAATCGGCGACCATCCCCAGGTTCCGGATGAGCAACACGATCACGGCCTCGCTGTTGCGGGCGTGCTTGGTCAGTGTGTCCAGATCCGCCAGCACCGGCCCGATACCCGAGCCGTCGCCCTGGATGACCCGCAGCAGGTTGGTGCCGAACTGGTTCAGTTGCGCCGGATCCAAGGTGTCGAACATCGGCTCGAAGCCGTTGAACAGCTTGGACACATCGAAGCTCGGGATCGTCCGATCAACCGGAATCGTCGCTCCGGTAGCTAGTTTCGCTCCACCCGGCCCCTCGGTGAGCAACTCGACGTACCGCTGTCCGATCAGGTTCTGGTAGCGCACCGCGGCCTTGGTGTTGTCGTACACCGGCCGCGTCCGATCGACCGTGAAATGCACCCGCGCCCGAGTGCCGTCCAGCGACACCGACTCCACCTTGCCGACGGCGACGCCGGACATGCGCACCGCGTCGCCGGCGAAAAGCCCGGAGACATCGGTGAACACGGCATCGTAGGTGACCTTGTCACCGGGAATCGGGGTGCGCAGCGCCGTCACGATGAAGGTGGTGCAGGCGGCCACGACCACCAGGAAGACGGTCAGCTTGAGGGCAGCTTTGGTGATCTCGCTCATTTCACCCCTCCCGCCAGCGAATCGGCCAGGTACGGCATGGTTTTCGCGATCAGCTCGAGCTGCAGCCGGACCCGGCCGTCCACCACCGGGAGGGCGCCGTCCATGGCCTGCAGCAGATTCGGCACGCGGTTGTAGGCCGGGGCCACCGACCCCACCGACACACTGATCGGCACCGCCAGGTCCAGAATGCTGTCCAGGATCTTCTGCAGATCCGGGTTGTTCTGCTGCAGCAGATTCGAAAGCCCCACCAGTACCGCGTCGTTCACGCCATTGGTGGACTTGTTGGTGCGCGCCTGGTTCTCCGGATCGCCGAAGTAGGCACTCTGCTCGAGCACGGCCAGGATGGCGTGCCCGGCCGAGGGGGTCAGGTCCCGGAACGCCCCGGTCATGTCCCCGCCGATGCGCAGGTAGTGGGCCAGGGTGTTCTGCTGACCGTCGGCCAGCAGCTTCGCGGTCGCGAAGAACGACTGCAGTACCGGGCCCATGCTCGGGGCATTGTCGAGCAGCAGATCGAACAGCCGGTGCACCGCGGCCGAATCCAGCACCTGGGTCAGGCGCGCGGCGCGCCGGAAGACCCCGGCCACGGTGGCATTGGTGGCGTTCGCCCCGATCTGCAGCACCGCATGCTCGCGCAGCTTCCTGCCGTCGGTGCCCGGCACCAATTCGATGGCGCTGGAACCGAATACGTTCGACGAGGTGAAGCGGGCGCTGACGTCGTCGGTGAGGGCCTCGGCCTGGCGGCGCTCGATCGCGAGATCGATGCGCTGATGCCCGTAGCCGACGGTCTCGACCTTCTCGACGGTGCCGATGGCATAGCCGCGGAACTTCACCTCCGCGCCCGGCGCCAAGCCCTCACCCAGCGTCGCGGCATCGACGGTGACCTCGAACCGGTCCGAGAAGCCGCCCCGCGCATAGGAACTCACGACAATCGTCACAGTGACGAGCACGATGGCGACCACCAGGCCGCGCGCCCGCAACATCCAGGGACCGGCGCTACGGCCGGAATAGTCCTTGAACACGGCCATGTTTCACCCCGAGATCCGGATGCCGACATCCAGGCCCCAGATCACGATCGTGAGGATCATGTCCAGGATGACCACCAGTACCAGGCTGGCGCGAATGGCCCGGCCCGAGGCCCGGCCCACGCCCTCCGGGCCGCCCGAGGCGTAGAAGCCCTGGTAGCCGTGGATGAGAATGATGACGACCACGAAGATCGTCGCCTTGACCAGCGAGGCCAGCACATCGCCGGGCTGCAGGAAGGCGTCGAAATAGTGGTAGTAGGTACCCGAGGACTGCCCGTGCAGCACGTTCACCACGGTCGCGCACGAGAGGTACGACAGGATCAGCGTGAGCAGGTGCAGCGGCACGATGGTGATCGCTCCCGCGATCACGCGGGTGGTCACCACGAAGGGCATGGGCCGGATGCCGATGGCCTCCAGCGCGTCGATCTCCTCGGAGATGCGCATGGCCCCGATCTCGGCCGTCATGCGGCAACCCGCCTGGGCCGCAAAGCCGATGGCCGCCACCATGGGCGCCATCTCGCGGGTATTGGCGTAGGCGGAGACGAACCCGGTGAGCGGGCCCATGCCGACCATGTTCAGCGCGGTGAAACCCTCCACCCCGATGGAGCCGCCGACCGCGATGCCCAGGAATGCCAGCACCGCGACGGTGCCGCCGCCGACGATGATCGCACCGGAGCCCCAGGTGATGTCGGACAGGATGAGCATGGTCTGGCGCCGGTAGATCCGCAGTGTGTGCGGGATGGCGGCGAGCACCTCGTAGACGAAAGTCGCCTGGTGGCCCAGGGATTCGATGACGGACAGGGGCGCCTGCGCGCTCGCGCCGATGACCCGGCCCACCGTCCCGAGCGGCGCGTATCTGGCTGGTACCTGTGTCATCAGCCCACCTGCGTCGGGATGAACATCGAAACCAGCTGGGTGATCACCAGATTCACGCCGAAGGCGGCGATCACGCCGATCACCACCGCGGCGTTCACGGCATTGGCCACCCCGCGCGGGCCGGCCGTGGCCTCGAGTCCGCGCTGACAGGACACCACCAGCACGATCACCCCGAAGACGATCGACTTCGCGATGGCCACCCACAGGTCGGTCAGCTTGGCGAAGGCCGCGAACGCGGACAGGTAGGAGCCGGGCGTCACGCCCTGGAGACCGACGGCGATCACATAGCCGGTGAACACGCCCATGAAGATGATCAGCATGCACAGCAGCGGCGTGAGCGCGATCATGGCGGCCAGCCGCGGCGCGACCAGCCGGCGGACCGGATCGATTCCCATGACGCGCAAGGCATCCACTTCGTCGCGAATCGTGCGCGCGCCCAGGTCCGAGGCGATGGCCGACCCGGCCGCGCCGCCCAGCAGCAGCGCGGTCACCATGGGCGCGCCCTGCCGGATCACGCCCAGGCCGCCGGCCGCGCCGGACACCGAGCTCGCGCCCACCTGCTGGGTCAGGCTCCCCACCTGCACCGCCACGATGACGCCGAACGGAACCGACACCAGCACAGCGGGAATCGCCGTCACGCTGACGATGAACCAGCCCTGCTGTAGCGTGTCACGCCACGGATGGCGCAGTGTGACGATATCGACGACCACGAACCGGAACGCCGCGATCGCCAGCTGAATGGTGCGTCCGAATGTCCGCAGCCCCGAGAGAACGAATTCGATTGCCTGCCGCACCAACGGTTCCGGCCCCCGAACAGCCTTGTCGACCAATGTTCACCACCCCACAGCCCCACTGTTGGTCGATGCCGACCGGTCCCTCTGCCGACCGGTTCGAACTGACCGAGACAGTAATACAGATTTCGGACTGACGTGTCAGTCTTCACGGAAATACTCGCGGGCTTGACAGGTGGCTGCCGGCCAGGGAAAGATACGCGCGCCGCGCGAATAGCATGTCCTACCAGCAGGTTTCAGCAATGAGTCGGCAAATGCGAAATGCCGCTGAACCATTCGACCGGTCCAGCGGCATTTCGGATTTTGCGGGCGGTTAGCTCAACTGCGGGCGCATGCCCTCATGACTGTCCGGACAGTGCGACCGCCTCGGCCAGCGGCCGGGTTTCGTCCACGCAGGCACCGGGATCCAGCACCGCGCCCCGCCCGATCAGGTCCTTTGCCGCCCGGAACTCCGCCGGCCGGGCAATGGCGACCGCACCGGCCGCGCGGCCCTCGCGCAGAGCGAGCACCGTCGCGTCCCCCGCCTCGACCCGGCCTCGCACCACCAGCTCGTCACCAGCGTGGATCACACCCGCGAACTGCACGTTCCGGCCATATTGCATCGACCAGCCCCAGGGGACCTCAGCAGCCGCGGCGGGCAATCCCAGCATCGATCGGGCCGCCGCCGCGCCCTGGGACTGGGCGCTGTTCCAATGCTCCTCGCGTCGATACCCGCCCGACACGGGATCGAATCGGGCCACCGCGTCACCGGCCGCATAGACCCCGGGCGCGGATGTCCGATAGTGCTCGTCCACCCGAATCCCGTCATCCACCGCCAGTCCGGCGGCTTCGGCGAGCCGAGTGTCCGGGACAGATCCGATCGCGACCAGCATCGCGGCCGCCGTCCAGGTGCTGTCATCGGCGGCCACGGCGACCACCTCCGCACCGTCCTGGGCGAGATGCGTCAGCCGGACGTCGGTGTGGATCGCAACCCCGTTGTCCGCGTGCAACTTCCGGAGATAATCGCCGATCGCCCGTGGCGCGACGCGCTCCAGCGGCACGGCCGCCGCGTCCAGCACCGTGACCTCCGCACCGAGCCCCCGTGCGGTTGCCGCGACCTCGCAGCCGATCAGCCCGGCCCCGACGATCAGCAGCGATCCGCCCTGTGCGATCGCCTCCCGCAAGACCTCCGCATCCGCCCGGCCGCGCAGCGTGTGGATCCGCTCGCCCGTGTCGGGACGCCGTCCCCCGATCTCGACACCCCTGCGGTCGAGATCGGGGCGGACCGGCGTGGCGGCCATCGACAATGCGCGCGGCCGGGCTCCGGTGGCCAGGAGGAGGGTGTCGTAGCCGATCGCCGTGCCGTCGGCCAGCCACACCAGCGCCGGGCCCGGGTCGACGGATTCGACCGTGGTGCCGGGGCGCAGGTCGATCCGGTGGGTGTGCCAGAAGTCCATGGGCTGCAACAGGGTCCGGCGGTCCTCGACGGTTCCGGCGAGGAGTTCCTTCGACACCATGGGACGGCGGTACGGGTGGCCGGGTTCCGCGCCGAGCAGCACGATCTCACCGGTGTACCCCTCGGTGCGCAGGGTGCGGGCGGCGGTGGCACCCGCGACGCCCGCGCCCACGATGACGATGCGGCCGCTCACGCGCGGCTGACCTCGACCATCTCGAAATCGCTCTTGGCAGCGCCGCAATCCGGGCAGGACCAGTCGTCGGGGATGTCGTCCCAGCGGGTGCCGGCGGCGATGCCGTCCTCGGGCCAGCCCAGGGCCTCGTCGTATTCGAAGCCGCACTGCAGGCAGCGGAAGAGTCTGTAGTCGCTCATGAGTGGTGTCCTGTCGAGGTGGAAGTGGGTTCGAAATCGATCTTTTCGCGCACCCCGCAGTCGGGGCAGCACCAGTCGTCGGGAACCGCGGACCAGGGTGTGCCGGCCGGGAAGCCTTCCCGCGGCGCGCCTTTCGCCTCGTCGTAGACGTAATCGCAGACCGGGCAACGGTAGGACGACATCACGCCACCCCGTACTTCGCCAGCACGCGCGCACGCTTGCGGGGCTGGATGTTCACCTTGGTGATGTCGCCCGAATAGTGCTCGAGCACCCGGTGATCCATCACCCGCCGCCACAGTGGCGGGAAGTAAGCCAGCGAGATCATGCTGGCGTAGCCACTGGGCAGGTTCGGCGCCCCGTCCATACTGCGCAGCGTCTGGTAGCGGCGGGTGGGGTTCGCGTGATGATCGCTGTGCCGCTGCAGGTGGTACAGGAAGATATTCGTGACGATGTGGTCGGAGTTCCAGCTGTGCTCCGGGGTGCACCGCTCGTAGCGGCCGCTGGCGGTCTTCTGCCGCATGAGGCCGTAGTGCTCGAGGTAGTTGACGGTCTCGAGCAGGGTGAAACCGTAGATCGCCTGGATCACCAGCCAGGGCAGCACCGCCGGGCCGAAGACCGCGGCCAGCACGCCCCACAGCACCACCGACATCAGCCAGGCATTGAGCACGTCGTTGCGAATCGTCCACGGACGCTTACCCAGTCGCTCCAGTCGCTTGGCCTCCAACTCCCACGACGAGCGCAGGCTGCCCCATACGCTGCGCGGCAGGAAGGACCAGAAGGTCTCGGCGAAGCGGGCGCTGGCCGGATCCTCGGGCGTGGCGACCCGCACGTGATGGCCGCGGTTGTGCTCGATGTAGAAGTGGCCGTAGAAGGTCTGGGCGAGCGTGATCTTCGACAGCCAGCGCTCCAATTCGTCCTTCTTGTGGCCGAGTTCGTGCGCGGTGTTGATGCCGACGCCGCCCATGACACCCATGCTCAGCGCCAGGCCGATCTTGGAGACCCCGCCGAGGCCGCCGTCGATGCCCAGCCAGGACAGGTCGCTCGCGGTCCACAGGTAGCAGGCGACGGCCAGGCTCAGCAGCTGGAAGGGAATGTAGGTGTAGACGCAGTACCGGTAGTACTTGTCGTTCTCCAGGTACTCCATCACCTCGTCGGGCGGGTTCTGGCCGTCCGGGCCGAAGAAGCGGTCCAGCACCGGCAGCAGCCCGTAGACCAGCAGCGGACCGATCCACCACCAGACCGGGGCGACGACCGACCAGCCGAGCTCGTTGAACGCCCACACCAGCACCATCGCCATGAACAGGGCGGTCGGGGGTACGAGACCGAACAACCACAGATACCGCTTGCGGTCACGCCACTGCGGGCGGGCCGAAGCCTCCGGCTCCCGGCCGCGCTCAACTCGAGAACGAGACGTCGTCATTGCCGTACTCCTTGCGTTTACACTTTCCGAAGATCTGTATTCATTAGATACACTGTGATCCAATCTGTCAACGACGGGACGAAAGTTGAGCTCATGTACCATCAGGACGTGGTTGAAGCGCCGAACTTCCAGACAGAGATGCGGCAGTTGCTGCGTGAGCGGATCATCGACGCGGGCCGGCGGATAGTCATCACCGAGGGCTGGGGCGCGGTGAACATGTCGCGGCTGGCCAAGGAGGTCGGTGTGAGCCGGCCGGTGCTCTACAAGGAATTCGCCAACAAGCACGAGCTGGCCGAAGTGGTGATCCAGCAGGAGGTCGACGTCTTCCTGGTCGGCATCGCCGAGAGCCTGGCCGCGCATCCCGCGGACGTCGCGGCCGGCATGACGCAGGCGGTGGACTACACGCTGCGGACGGGCGCCGACAACACCCTGCTCAAGGCGGTACTGGCCGGACGGTCGGAGACCGATACCGCCCTGCTGCCGGTGCTGATGACCGAGACCGAGCCGGTCCTGGGCCGCGCGATCACCGCGGTCTCGGGCGCGCTGCGCACCCAGTACGGGCTCGACGATATGAGCGATGCCGAGCTGACCTCGATGTCGGAGGTCTTGGTCCGGCTCGCCCTGAGCCATCTGTTCCAGCCGACAGGCCCGATCGACCGGGCCGTCGGCCAGATCCATCGGGTGATCGTCGGCGCCTTCGGCGCGGCGCTGGAATAGCCTGCCGCGCAGGCAGATCGGGAAATCTCGCCACGTCGGGACGACATCAGGTCAGGCGCGCGGCGAGCCTGGTGGCGTTCATGTGGGCGATGGCCTCGATGCTGACCATCGGGTTCACGCCGGAGGCGGTCGGGAAGCAGGAGCCGTCGGCCACCACGATATTCGGGACGTCCCAGGTGACACCGTCGGGATTGGTGGCCGAATCCGCGGGTGAGCCGCCCATGCGGGCCGAGCCCATGATGTGCAGCGCGCCCATCGAGCACCGGCCCGGCGCGTACCCGGCCGCGGCGGCCTGCGCGGCGAACTCCTCGTGCGAACCGCTCGCGCCGGGCTCGTAGCCGACGCCGGCCTGATGGCCGGAGAAGATCCGCTCCGCCCCGGCCGCCTCCAGAATGCGTGCGGCATTGACGATTCCGGTGTGCATGTGGGCGGCGTCGCGGGCGGAGATGCGGTAGCGCACCACCGCCTCACCCCGGCGGTCGGTCTCGACCGTGCCGTGGTCGCGGTCGCGGGTGATCACGCCGACGGCGACGGTATTGGCGAGCTTCAGCATGCGGTCGCGATGGGTGACCGCGCCGGTCCAGGCCTGGAAGCCGACCGACATGCCCGGGGTCATGGGTCCGGTCTCATAGATGACGCCGTAGCCGTTCCCGTCGAGGTCACGGTCCTGCTTGGAGTACCGGGTCTGCATGCCGCCCTCCCAGGGACGGATATCCTCGGCGAAGATCCCGAAAACCGCTGTGGCCGGGTGCAATCGGAGGAAGTCGCCGATACTGCGGTTGCCCAGGCCGGAACGGCGCAGCAGGGCGGGAGTCTGGATGGCCCCGGCGGCGACCACCACCGCACGGGCCCGCACCCAGACCGAACGACCCTCGGCCGTCACGGCTTCCACGCCGGTGGCGCTGCCATTGGCGACCACGATGCGCCGCACATCGGTGCCCACGAACAGGCGCGCGCCCGCCGCGGCCGCGTCCGCCAGCCAGGTCTTGACGACCGACTGCTTCGCGCCGATCCGGCAGCCGAAACCGCAACGCCCGCATTCGGTTCCGGCATCGCAGTGGGTGACATTGCGGGGCAGCGGCTCGACGTGCCAGTCCAGCTTGCGCAGGCCGCGCTCGAGAATCTCGTCGCGGTGCGAGGCGGATGAGTGATCGAGGTTCACCCCGAGACGCGACACCACGGCCTCGAGGGCGTCGGTGTACTCTTGCTCGGCGAACTGCCGTGCGCCCAGCCGGGCCCATTCCGCGCGGACATCGTCCGGGGTGCGGAAGGAGGTGGTCCAGTTGACCACCGTGCCGCCGCCCAACGCGGTCCCGGCTACCAGCCCGAGCTGACCTTCGGCGGTGGCGGCCGGGCCCGGGGCGTACAGCTTCAGCAAGCCTTCCTTCTCGCCGATGCCGAAATCCGGATCGTCGTAGTACTCACCGCGTTCCAGCACCACCACGTCGAGCCCGGCCCGGGCCAGCACCGCCGCGGCCGTGCCACCGCCCGCACCCGACCCGATCACCACCACATCGCACCCGACGGTGGTGTCGGCATCCGGACGCTGCGGGCTGAGCCCGCGCTGCGCGCCCTCGACGGGTCCGAAGGCGGGCGGAATACCGATCCGATCCCACACCGGATTGATCCCGGTGGGTCCGGGCGTCAAGTAATAGGAGGTGACCGCCGCCCCCTTCAATGCCTGGAACAGCGCTCGCTTCTGTTCGAGCCGCGAATTGGCCATCCCCAGCAACCAGCGTTCCCGTTCTTCGGCGCTCAGCCGCGAGAACTTCCGCCAGCCCGCGCCGTTGAGCAACCCGAACAGCCGTGAATCCCATACGCGCATCAGCAGTTCGAACTGCCGCCGTTCCGCGTCCCGAGGATTGCGCCCGAGTAGTTCGGTGACGGTGTCGACCACCCCCAGCTCGGAGGCCGCCGGCAGATCACCCCCGTCCCCCGGCGCGAAGCTGTCACACACCATTCCGAGTACGGCACGCCGGGCCGCGTCTGAAGCCATGCCGCCATCATGCGCCACACCCCCGCGGCTGTCCCGGCAAATGCGGCACACCGCCCTCACTTGTCTCGCCGGAATCCGGAGGAACTGCGGCAGGTACGGAATCGGGTGCGAATTCCCGTGCGCCTCGAGGGTGGCCGACTGCTGTGGTCGGATTTCAGCCACGTCCGGGATTTCACCTTCACCGACCATCGACCGGTTCGGTACCCGCACATGATGTCTCATCTCTGGCAGTAGTGGGGGCCGAGGCGGTCCGCCGGGATGGCACGATTCGACACTTCTCTGCAGGCGTCGGGCGTGCGAAAGTTGCTCGGCGAGTAGTGCGGATACCGATCTCCGTGAGGTGAGGGCATGATGATCGCGTTGTGGGTGGCGCTGCCTTACGCCGCCATGCTGTCGTGCGCGGTCGGGCATGTCTGGCGGTATCGGCGCGATGGGTTCCGCGGGTATCTGTATGGGCCGCACATCGATCGAGCGCAGCGGGCCGGGATCGCGGCGGTGCGCGCTGGCTTCCCGATCGTGTTCCTGGTGCGGGTGGTGGAAATGCTTGCGTCGGGGCCGCATTCGCGACCCGGCCACGGTATCCAGCTGGTGCTGGCGGCCATTCAGATCGTGGCCGTGCCGGTGACCATCGCGGGGGTGGCGCTCATCCTGATACCGCCGCTGATCGACGCCGATGTCCGGCAGCGGGTGACCCCGGTGGACCGCATCACGCTGCCGCTGCTGGCGGCGGCCCTCATATCGGCCGTGCTGGTGACCTTCGACGGCGGGTCCACCGACGGCCGATACCGCACCGCCGAAACGCTTTTCACCTGGGCGCGCTCGCTGATCGCCCTGCATCCGGAACCGGCGGTCATGGACCACGCCCCGATCCTGTACCAGGCGCGCGGACTCATCGTGGTGCTGATCATCGCGGTCTGGCCCTACACCCGCCTGGCCGGCATCCTCACCGTCCCCGTGGTGCGCGTCGTCCGCCAGGTCGCCGTCGCCCCCTACCGGTCCGCGCCGTCGGTCTGATCCTCCCGGAACCGCGATTACCGGGAGGTTGCTTCCATTCCCCGAGTAATTCGAGTAATGCGGTACTCAGAACGCGGCCACCGGAGTTGGCAACACTCGGGCAATGGCGCGCATTTTCCTCAGCCATTCCAGCCCGGACAACCGGCAGGCTATCGCGCTGAAGGCCTGGCTCGTCGAGCAGGACCCGGCTCTGGTCGACGAGATCTTCCTCGACCTGGATCCCGACACGGGTATCGCGCCCGGGGTCCGCTGGAAGGATGCCCTGGTCCGGGCCACTTCCCGGTGCGAGGCCGTGATCTGCCTGATCTCGGAAACATGGGATTCGTCGGCGGAATGCCGCACCGAGGTCCGGACCGCGGAGAACCTCAACAAGCGAATTTTCGCCGTGCGTCTGGAACCGTTCGCGAGCCGCGAATCCACCCGGGAGTGGCAGCAGAGCGATCTGTTCGGCCCCGGCCCCATGACAGCGATCCCGGTGCCCGGGGGTCCGCCCGTCGAATTCGCGAGCGAGGGCCTGCGGCGGCTGCGCCGCGGATTGCGCGAAGCGGGTATCGGAGCCGAATACTTCGAGTGGCCGCCACCGAATGATCCCGGGCGCGCGCCCTATCGCGGATGGGAGCCGTTCGAAGCGATCGACGCGGCCGTGTACTTAGGCCGGGACGCCCAGATCGTGCGCGGCCTGGACATGCTGCGCGGCATGCGGGCCGCCCGCGTCGAGAACCTGTTCGTCATCCTCGGCCCGTCGGGCGCCGGCAAGTCGTCGTTCCTGCGGGCCGGACTACTCCCCCGGCTACGCCGGGACAGCCGGCATTTTCTGGTGCTCGACATCGTCCGGCCCGAACGCGCCGCGGTGACGGGCCCGATCGGCCTGGCCGCAGCACTGTTCGAGGTGCGGCAACGGCTGGGGCTCACCCAACCCACCCTCGGTGCGATCAAGGCAGCGTGCGGGTCCGATCCGAGGCAGGTCACCACCTGGCTGCGGGAGGCACAGGCGGCCGCGACGGACGCCGTGCCCGATTCGAGCGACTCCAAGCCGCCGACCCTCGTGCTCCCGGTGGATCAGGCCGAGGAACTGTTCGGCGGCGAGGCCGGACCCGAGGCCGGGTTGTTCCAGTCGATTCTCGCCCGGCTCGTCGCCGACGGCCTGGATCTCATTGCCGCACTGACCATTCGGGCCGACCGCTACGAACCGCTGCAGACCTCGCCCGCGCTGGCGGCCGTGAAGAGCATGGTGTTCGACGAGTTGCGTCCCCTGCAGCCCGCGCGGTTCGCCGAGGTCGTCCAGGGCCCGGCGGAGCGCGCGACCGCGGCCGGCAATCCGCTCGTGGTGCGCGAGGATCTCGTGGAACGGCTGCTCGCCGACTGCGCGGACAGCGCGAACCCCCTGCCGCTGCTGTCCCTGACACTGTGGCGGCTGTACCTCGACTACGCCGCCGCCGGAGAACTGACCGTCGCCGACTACCAGGCGATGGGCGGGATGGCGCACGTGGTCGAGTCGGAGATCGATTCGATTCTCACCCAGGACGACTCGATGCGGCCGCGGCAACTGGCCGAGTTGCGCGCCGCCTTCGTGCCCTGGCTGGCCACCATCGCCCCGGACCACGACCAGCCGCTGCGCCGCATCGCCCGCCTGAGCGACCTGCCCGCCACCAGCCGCCCGCTCATCGCCGCGTTCGTCGACCACCGGCTGGTGGTCCAGGACGAACGCGGCGGCGAGACCACCGTCGAGGTGGCGCTGGAAAGCCTGCTCAGCGAATGGCCCGCGCTCGCCCAATGGCTGCGCGAGGAGGCCACCGATCTGCGCACCGCCGACGGCCTCGACCGCGCCGCCGCCGAATGGGAGAACAGTGGACGCGACGACGCCTGGCTGATGGCGGGCGCCCGCCTTCACGAGGCCGAAAAGGTCGCCGCGACACCGAATTTCGCCGATCGACTGGCCTCCGCGCGTGAGTTCCTCACCGCCTCCCGGCAGCGACAGGATGCCGAGACCGCAGCCGAACAGCGCCGCCACGACAAGGAACTGAACGACGCGCGCGACTACGCCGCCGGACTACGCCGCCGGTCACACATCCTGCGGGCGGTGCTGGCGCTCACCGTCATCGCGGCCCTGGTCGCCGGATTCTTCACCGTCCGAGCGACATTGGCGCAGCACGAGGCCGATCAGCGGCTCCACGAAGCGACCGCACTGCGCCTGGTCTCCGAGGGGCAGGCCATGCTCGCCGGGGCCCGGCCCGGCGGCGACACGCGAGCCATCCAGCAGATCCTCGCGGCGCGCCAGATCGGCTCGCGGCCCGACGACGGCGCGGTCCTCGACGCGCTGTCGGTCACGCCCGACGAGGTGAAGATATTCGATACGCCCACACATGATGACGTCACAGCCTTCGCCGTCAGCCCCGACGGACGCCATGCGGCGGCCGCGAGCGCGGGAACCATACAGCTGAGAGAGGGCGTCACCGGACAGGCCACGGGGGCACCGTTCACCGCTCACAACAAGAGTGCCGTCAATGGTCTCGCATACAGCTCGGACGGCACCCGGCTCGCCTCTGCGGACAATGACGGAACGGTACAGGTGTGGGATGCGCAGAGCGGTGCGCACGTCGCCGGCCCCTTCAACACCGGACACGGGGCCGTCTTGTCGGTGGCGTTCAGCGCGGATGGGCGACGCCTGGCCGCAGGCATGTTCCCCGGCGCGATCCAGATATGGGATGTCGTTGCCGGACAACAGCTTCGCCAGTGGAACGCCGACATAGCTTTCCAGCTCGCCTTCCTGCCCGATGGAAACCGCCTCGTCGCCACCGCGGATTCCGGATTGCGACTCTGGGACACCGAATCCGGCGTGGCGATCGCGGAGACCCCGGACCAGGTACACAACACGGCATTCGCCGTCGCGGTCGCTCCGGGCGGAGGCATGGTCGTGTCCGGCGGCTACGACAAGCTTGTGCACTTCTGGGACGCGACAACCCTGCAGCCGGCAGGGTCTGCTCTCAGCGGACACGACAGTACCGTCAGCGCCGTCGCATTCAGCGCGGACGGGCGCGTTGTGTCCGGCAGCTCGGACGGCACGATCCGGCTCTGGGATGTGGTATCCCGGCAGCCCATCGGCAACCCGCTGATCGGGCATCACAGCGCCGTCAAAGGAGTTGGATTCAATCCTGGCGGACGCGAAGTCCTCTCGGGCGGCGATGACACCGTGCGGGTATGGAACGCCGACGCCGCCGGTTCAGGCACGGTGATCGCCGCGGACGACACCTCGATCCTGTCGGTCCACTACAGCGCGGACGGTACCCGTCTGGTGTCCGCCGGCGCCCGGAAGGATCCCACGACGAGTGCGCCCGGCGTCATTCGGATCTGGGATGCCGCGACCGGAACCGTCGTCTCCAGCATCCGGACGGACCCGTGGATACCGGCCAATGCCATGTTCAGTCCCGATGGCTCGCGCATTATCGCCCTCGAGACGGGTTACAAGATGCCGGCCGATCGAATCGCCACATCCATCGACGATTCGACCATCTCCTTCCGGGTCGCGACGTTCGACACGAAAGACGGTGCACCCGCGGCCGCCTGGGATATCGAGGCACAACCGGCGGTGGTCACCTCGGTGCTGAGCCCGGACGGAACGAGCCTGGCCACGGTCGGCGGAGTGACACCGAAGAACTTTCTGACCGACGGTTTCCGGGTCTACGACCCGGCGTCGCCCACGCTCGGCATCGACCACAGCGTGATCCTGTGGGATTCGAGCTCCGGGCACCGCATCGGCGCCCCGATCGACGAACATTCGGTCGTCACCGCGGTAGCGTTCAGCCCGGACGGCCGACGCATTGTCACCAACGGTCGCTTCGCCAAACTCGAAGTCTGGGATGCGGACTCCCATCGTCAGGTCGGTGAGCCGCTCTCCGACACCGACATCTCGACCTTCCTCGCGTTCAGTCCCGATGGCCGCCGATTCGCCTCGGCAAGTGCCGACTCCATCCGGCTGTTCGATGTCGACTCCCGGAAGCTGATCAGTGATTCGATGCGAGCTCCCCTGAATGACATCCATGCGGTCTCGTTCAGTGCTGATGGCCGATACCTGATCGCAGGGGCCGGTAAGTCCGTTCGGATCTGGGATACGGAATCGGGCCTCCCCGTCGGCAAACCGATGGTCGGCCCCGCAGACGACATCCGAGCGTTGGCCGTCAGTCCCGACGACCGCCAGATCGCGACCATCGGATCACCCCTCGGAGACGGCCGACGCGCACCCATCCGTCTCTGGCCCGGTCCCGCCGTCTGGCCGGACCGGTTGTGCGACAAGCTCAGCGCGAACATGAGCCACAAGGAGTGGAACGAATGGGTGTCACCGAGCATCCCCTACCGCAAGGCCTGCCAGAACCTGCCGGTCGCACCGGACGCGGGCACATGAGCACGAACGACGAGGTCGTCGCCGAACTGTGGTCCGAACGACTGCGCTGGTCACAGACCGCCGGGCGGCTGAAGCACCGCCTCGATCGGGCGCGGATCACCGCGTTCGCGGCCGGCACCCTCGGAGCGTTGTGCACGACCACCACCGCGACCGTGCTGCATTCCGGCGGCCCGGTACGAACCTGCGCCGCGGCCCTCGGCGCGGTGTGCCTGGCCCTCGCCGCCTTCGTCGGCATCCAGTTCCTCACCCCCGATACCGTCCGGGCATGGACGCGGGCGCGCGCGACCTCGGAGGGCATCAAGCGGCTGATCTATGAATTCCGCGCCGGCGCCGTGATCGGCATCGACGTCCTGCGTCACAAGG
Source organism: Nocardia sp. NPDC059228 (assembly GCF_042754245.1). Classification (NCBI taxonomy): domain Bacteria; kingdom Bacillati; phylum Actinomycetota; class Actinomycetes; order Mycobacteriales; family Nocardiaceae; genus Nocardia; species Nocardia sp. NPDC059228. Next base: position 37,346 of record NZ_JBHZAL010000027.1, read on the forward strand.
CCGCCGAAATCGTCACCGCCGCGACGGATCTGCTGCCCTACGTCGACTCCGACCCGACGCCGGGGATCCCGCCGCCCGCCGCCATGACGCCGGAAACATATGTCCGGCAACGGATTCGGGGTCAAATCGACGACTACTACCGGCCGATGGCCCGCCGGTACACGCAGCGCACGGCGCGCTGGCGCCGGTTCGCGATAGCCCTGGGCATGGCGACCGCGCTGATCGCGGCCGCCGCCGCCATCACCCCGGGCACCGGCCCCACCGCCCTGGCGCCCTGGGTCGCGGTCCTCACCACGGCCACCGCCAATATCGCCGCCTACGTGACCGCCCAGCGCTACGACTACCTGGCCATGACCTACCTGGCCGCCGCCCACCACCTCCAGAGCCTCGCCGACAACCGCGCCACGAGCGTGATCACCGACTGGCCCGCCTTCGTCGCCGCGTGCGAATCCGTCATCGCCACCGAGAACACCGCCTGGATGGCCAAGTGGTCCGAACAGGACAGCGCCCGTTGAGAATCGGCCCGCGCGGACGGTGCGATCGTCCCGGCCCGCGGACCCCGGGCCGCTAGAGTCGGGCTCGACACGGTTGCCGGTCCCGACCCACGCCCGAGGGAGCCACCGACATGCACGATGACCGCCGGTTGATCGAAGACAGACTCGGGCGCGTGCTCGACCGCATCGTCCCCGCCGTCTATCCGGAGTCGGTGCCACTGCGGGCCTCGATCTGGGCGGCGCCGGGCGAACCGGTGCCGGTCGCCGAGGGGCTGGCCGCGCCCCGGACGCCGACCGGGCCGGGCGCCCGCTGGGGTGCGCCGTGGGGCACCAGCTGGCTCACCGTCGAAGGGACGGTGCCGCCGAGCTGGGCCGGCCGGACCGTCGAGGCGATCATCGATCTCGGGTTCGACCAGGGCATGACCGGATTTCAATGCGAGGGCCTGGTATATCGCGCCGACGGGACGCCGGTGAAGGGGCTGCATCCGCGGAATCGGTGGGTACGCGTGGCGGCGCCCGCGGCCGGGGGCGAGCAGGTGCTGCTGCATGTGGAGGCGGCGTCCAATCCGGTTATCCCGTTCTTCGGGCCGACCGCGCTCGGCGATCGGGAAACCGCCGGGACCGAACCCCAATACCGTTTGGGCCGCATGGATCTCGCGGTGTTCGACGAGGAGGTCTGGCAGCTGGTGCAGGACCTCGAGGTGCTCGGGGAACTCATGCACGAGATGCCGGAGGATCCCGCGCGGCGCTACGACATCGTGCAGGCCATCGAGCGCGCGCTCGACGCCATCGACCTCCAGCACGTGAACGCGGGTGCGAGCGCCGCCCGCGCCTGCCTGGCCGAGGCGCTGGCCCAGCCCGCCGTCCCCTCGGCACACCGCATCTCCGCGGTCGGGCACGCGCACATCGACACGGCCTGGCTGTGGCCGTTGCGCGAGACGGTGCGCAAGGTCGCGCGGACCGCCGCCTCCATGACCGCCCTGCTCGACGACGACCCCGACTTCATCTTCACCATGTCCCAAGCGGCGCAATACGACTTCCTCAAACAGCACCGGCCCGAGATCTACGCGCGAGTCAAGGCGGCGGTGGCCGAGGGGCGGTTCGTACCGGCCGGCGGCATGTGGGTGGAGTCGGACACCAACATGCCGGGTTCCGAGGCCATGGCGCGGCAGTTCGTGCACGGCAAACGGTTCTTCCTCGCGGAGTTCGGCATCGAGAACGAGGAGGCCTGGCTGCCCGACACCTTCGGCTTCGCGGCCGGGCTGCCGCAGATCATCAAGGCCGCGGGCTCCCGATGGCTGCTGACCCAGAAGATCTCGTGGAGCCAGACCAACCGGTTCCCGCACCACACCTTCCTGTGGGAGGGCATCGACGGGACCCGCATCTTCACCCACTTCCCGCCCGTCGACACCTACAACTGCTCGATGCAGGGCCGCGAGATCGCCCATGCGGCACGGAATTTCAAGGAGAAGGGGCGGGCGACCCGGTCACTCGCACCGACCGGGTGGGGTGACGGCGGCGGCGGAACCACCCGCGAGATGGTCGCCAAGGCCGCCCGCATGCGCGATCTCGAGGGCGCGCCCACGGTCCGGTGGGACCGGCCCGCCGACTTCTTCGCCGCGGCCGAGGCCGAATACCCGAATCCGGCGGTGTGGGTGGGCGAGCTGTACCTGGAGCTACATCGCGCGACCCTGACCAGCCAGGCCAGGACCAAGCAGGGCAATCGGCGCAGTGAGCATCTGCTGAGCGAGGCCGAGCTGTGGGCCGCCACCGCGGCCGTGCGGACCGGGTTCGAGTACCCCGCCGCCGAGCTGGACCGGCTCTGGAAAACCGTACTGCTGCACCAGTTCCACGACATTCTGCCGGGCTCCTCGATCGCGTGGGTGCATCGGGAGGCCGAGCGCACCTACACCGAGGTCGCCGCCGAGCTGTCGGCGATCATCGAACGCGCGCAGTGGGCCCTGGGCGGTGAACGGTCAGGGCCGAACGTCTTCAATCCGGCGCCACACGCCTGGCGCGGAATTCCCGCCGGTGGCGCGGCGGCCGAGGAGCCGGGCCGGGACTGCACCGTGACCGAGCGGACCGGCGGCGGGTTCGTGCTGGCGAACGGCCTGGTGCGGGCCGAGGTGGACGCGCGCGGACTGCTGGTGTCGCTGTACGACATCGAGCACGACCGCGAGACCCTGCCGCCCGGGGCGGCCGCGAACCTGCTGCAGCTGCACCAGGATTACCCCAACTCGTGGGACGCCTGGGATGTCGATCGCTTCTACCGCAACAGCGTCACCGACCTGGCCGGCATCGACTTCCTTGCGGCGGAGACGGATTCACCGGCAGCGGTCGCGGTTCGCCTCGGGCGGTCCTTCGGGTCCTCGACCGTCGAGCAGACCCTCACCCTGCGATCGAACGACCCGGCCCTGGAGATCGCCACCTCCGTCGACTGGCACGAGACGGAGAAATTCCTCAAACTCGCGTTCCCCCTGGACATTCACGCCGACCGCTACGCGTCGGAAACCCAGTTCGGTCACCTCTTCCGCCCCACCCACACCAATACCAGCTGGGAGTACGCCAAGTTCGAGGCGTGCAATCACCGGTTCATCCACCTGGCGGAACCCGGCTGGGGCGTGGCCCTGGTCAACGACTCCACCTACGGCCACGACCTCACCCGCACGGTCCGGCCGGACGGGGGCGCCACCGTCACCGTGCGCGCCTCCCTGCTGCGTGCGCCGCGATTCCCCGACCCCCGGACCGACCAGGGCACCCACCAGTTCCGCCACGCCCTTGTCCCGGGCGCATCGATCACCGATGCGGTCCGGGCTGGATACCGAATCAACCTGCCGCCCTTCACACCCGGCGTCGCCGAACCGGTCGCCCCGCTGGTCACCATCGACAACGACGATGTGGTGACCAGCGCCGTCAAACTCGCCGACGACGGATCCGGCGATGTGATCGTGCGCGTCTACGAGGCGGGCGGCGGCCGCGCCTCGGCGCTGCTGACCCCCGAGTTCGCGACCACCGGCCACCACTGCTGCGACCTGCTGGAGCGACCGCTGCCCGGTGAGACGACCGCGACGCCGGAGGGCCGGGGAATTCGATTGCGACTGCGGCCTTTTCAGCTGGTGACTCTCCGATTCGTCCGCCGGTGACGCCATTTCGTTCCGAACTCCGAAAACCCATGTCCCACAGCGGACATAACTATTCAGATCGACCGCACATAGTTGAATCGCCGACCGCTCTGATCGAGCGAATTGAAATTCCCGACCACAGTCCCGGGCCCCGGACAGATGAACGCCGTACTCTTCACCATCGCCGTCTGATTGCCCGGCCGCGCGACATCCTCGCCGCTGTCGGTCAGACGTAGAGTGGCCGTGAATCCACCGGACGGAATGACCGTGTACATGCCCTCACCGTTGCCGAGCCTGGCACTGCGGAAAGCGATGCCGCCCGTGCCGTCGAAACTCAGCACATTCGTGGAGTCCTCCGCCGCGGTGTACTCACCGCGATAGTCCCCGAGGCTCGCCCCGCACGATCCCGCGGCGACACCGGAGGGCGCGGTGGCGGTCAGTGCGGCGGAAAGGGCCAGCGTGAGCGCCCCCGCGATGGCAATCCTCGAACCCGGCCCAGCGGTCATTCGGCTTCCTCCCGGTCGGACAACCCGGGTAGTGAACAATAGAATCGGGCAAATCTCCCGCAGACACGCCAGTTCGTCATCGAAATGTGCGCTGGTACGGCCCATAAACCAGTAGATTGAAAACGATCTATTCCGACCGATCAGTCTTTTTGTGCCGCAGCCGAATTCATAATCCTGAACACATGATCAGCAGGTCGGCGACATTCCGAGGCGACGTAGCCTCCCACGAATTGCATTGAGCTGGTTGTACCGTCGCATTCCATGACACGAAAGAAAGCCATTGGCCTGCTCGTCAGTGCATTCGTTTGTGCAGCTGTCTTCACCATGAACCCCTCCGCGGCGTGGGGTTCGGGTGACATCGGGACGCCCGACCCCGGAGCAGGGGCTCCCCACTCCTCAGTTCCCGCCGGCAATGTCCCGGCGGCACCGGCGCCGGAAAGGATCGTTCCGGTCCCGCCACCCGCCGGTGGATTCCTCTGCCCGACTGCCTGACATTCTCGCGCCCGTCCACCCGTCCACTCCGGCTCGCCTCGTGCCGTAGCCACGCGAAAGGCTTCCGCCACGCGAGAAAGGCTTTCGGCACGAGCGGCATCGGCCCCGGGGAATGCAGCCGCCGAGATCGACTCCGGCCGCCGTCGCCCGATCAGGCCGCAATCGCCGAGGAGAGCTGCCGCAATGCGAGCTGCGGATCAGCAACATCCACGACCAGGCGGGTGATCTCCGACCCCGCCAGATCGATCAGCACGCCCTGACCGTCGAAACGCGTATCCCAGAACTCTTTCCGGCCCTTGCCCCGGAAGATCCCGGCGGCGATCACGCCCGGGAAGAACGTACCCGGCGCCCGCACCCACGGCGGCCGCAGATCCACCGGCGCGGGCGCGAGGGCGGTGACCTGCGACAGGTCGAAGCTCACGTGATCACGCAGCGCGAGCAGCCGGTGAGCGCCGGTGACCCGCACCGTCACAGTGGTTCCGGTGACCTCGATTTCGACCATTCCGCACCTCACGCGCTCGCCCGACACTGTTTCCGTCATCCACAGTGCCGGGCGATGCTGGTCGTAGCCTGAGCGTTTCCTGGCTCTTCTCTCAGGCTTTCACAGCGCGGCCGTACGCCGTCCCGGCCGGCCCGCACGCCTTTGCGGTCAGCTCCGCGACCATGCGCTTCGCCTGCGCCCGCGCCTCCGCGCGCACCTCTTTCACCTCGGCCCTGCCGGGCCGCGGGAACGGCTGCTGCCCGGCGCGCGCCCGGGCCACCGACGCGGCCCGCACACTCTGCTCGGCCCGGGTCCGGGCCTGGTCCAGCCGGCCCGCGATCATCTCGGCGAGGACGTTGTTGTTCGACATCGTTGTTCTCCTTGTTCCGGTGCCGGAGCAGGTGTTTCCGGCTACGAGGAGAACAATGACGCCCGCCGCTGACGAGCCACCGACAGCGCGCTGACCACGCCCGCGGGTGCCGCTGTCAGTCGGTGGGGAGGGTGACGCCGTCCTCGGCGGCCTTGGCGGCCACTTCCGCGGGGAAGATATTGCGGAACAGGTACAGGTCGCGGCCGAGCTTCCAACCGGGGGCCAGGGCCACCGCGTAGCGCTCGAAGTAGCCAAGCTGCTTGCCCATCATGACCAGCTGCTGCGGGCCCGAGGTGCCGCGGCGCTTGCCGAATTCCAGCAGGCGGGCCGTGACCACGCCGAGGTCGAGCTTGTCGAGGCTGCCCGAGAGCACCGGCCCCAGGGCCACGGCGAGCTGGCGGCCGATGGTGGCGTCGTCACCGCTGTCGTCGGCGACCAGATCCAGTGCGCGCAGGGCGCGGGCGACCGGTCGGAAGTCGTTGTCGATGGAGCTGGCGTAGAACAGAGCGCGCACGAACTCGCGCCACTCGGACCCCATCCGGCCGACGATGCCGAAATCGAGCATGGCGACCCGGCCGTCGTCGAGCAGCCAGAGGTTGCCGGCGTGCACGTCACCGTGGAAGAGGCCGTGCACCGCGACCGATTCCATCCACGCCTTCACCAAGCGGCGGATCAGCAGCTCCGGCTCGGGGTGCGACGCGCGGATATCGTCGAAACGGTCGAGGGGCATGCCGCGCATGCGTTCCATGCACAGCACCCGGGGTGCGCAGTATTCCCAATACACCTCGGGCACGGCCACATTGGTGTTGTCGCCGAAGGCCGTCAGATGGTCGCGGGCGCGGGTCTGGTTGTCGGCCTCGATGAGGAAGTTCAGCTCGGCGACGGTCGCCTCGTACAGATCCCGCACCACCGCCTGCGCATTGGCGACGCGGGCGTTCTCCGACCGCTTCTCCAGGGTCCGGGCCAGCCGCATGGCCGCGCGCAGATCCACGATCATGCGGCGGGCGATCTCGGGCCGCTGCACCTTCACCACGGCAGGCCGGCCATCGGCGAGCACGCACGCGTGCACCTGTGCGATGGAGGCCGCCGACAGCGGCTCGTCGTCGAACTCGCGGAACAGCTCCGAGATCGGCTTGCCCAGATCGGCCTCGATGATGGCGCGGGCGTCCGCGGCCGGAAAGGGCGGCACGTCGTCGAGGCAGCGCAGGCAGGCATCGGCCAGCTCGCGCGGGAACGCGCCCGGCGAGGACGCGATGAGCTGGCCCAGCTTCACGAACATCGGGCCGAGCGTCTCGAAACCGTTCACCAGGCCCTCGGCCGCGGCACGCTTGCGCTTGGCGGGACGCAGGCCGCCGCGCAGCACGCTGCCCACGACCGAGCCGCCCAGTACCACACCGACCACGGCGGTTCGCCGCCATTCCGAGAACCCGAAGGTGTCGAGGTCGGGCCGGATCACCTCGGGCGTCCCCGCTCGCACAGTCATAGGTGAGCTCACGCGCCGCAGTGTATCGCTGACATTGCTAACACCGCGGCACAGGTTACCGACACGTTCAGTAGTTTCTGGTCCACACCGCACGGTACCGTGGTCGGTCGAGTCGCGATCCGGCTCGACACGGGCGCGATCGGGCCCACTCTGACTGTTGGCGGAAAGGCAAGACAGAGGTAATGACGGGTACAGCGGAAAAGCTGGCAGAACTGCGCAAGCTCCTGGAGATCGCCGAAGAACCCACCGGCGAGAAGGGCATCCAGAAGCGTCTTGCCAAAGGCGTCGGCAGCGCCCGAGAACGCGTCACGATGCTGCTGGACCCGGGCAGCTTCGTCGAGATGGGCGCGCTCATGCGCTCGCCCGGCCAGCCGAATGCCCTCTACGGCGACGGCGTGGTCACCGGGCGCGGCACCGTCGACGGCCGCCCGGTCGTGGTGATCTCCCACGACTCCGGAGTGCAGGGCGGCTCGGTAGGCGAGACCTTCGGCCGCCGCGTCCGGATCGCTATGGAATTCGCGTACAACAACGCGTGCCCGGTGGTCGTGATCAACGACTCCGGCGGCGCGCGCATCCAGGAGGGCGTCACGGCGCTGGCCTGGTACGCCACCATGTGCCGGCTGCAGGAGGACCTGTCCGGCTTCGTGCCGATGGTCGCGGTCATGTTCGGCAAGTGCGCGGCCGGTTCGGTGTACGGGCCGGTGAACATGGACGTGCTGGTCGCCACCGACGACTCGTACATGTTCGTGACCGGGCCCGACGTCATCAAGGGCATCACCGGCGAGGAGATCTCCGCCGAGGAGCTGGGCGGCGCGGCCGTCCAGGCCCGCAACGGACTGCTGCACCACGTGGCCAGGACCGAGGCCGACGCCCTGCAGTGGGCGCGCGACTACCTGAGCTACCTGCCGAGCAGCTGCCTCGAGCAGCCGCCGATCATCAACCCCGGCCTGGAGCCCGAGCTCACCGACTCCGATCGCGAACTGGACCGGATCATCCCGGATTCGGATCGCCAGGGCTACGACATGCACGAGGTGCTGCTGCGCATCTTCGACGACGGCGGGTTCCTCGAGATCGGCGAGGCCGCCGCGCAGAACCTCATCACCGGGTTCGCCCGCGTGGACGGCCGGCCGGTCGGTGTCATCGCCAATCAGCCGATGGTGCTGGGCGGTGCGCTCGACGCGGCCTGCTCGGACAAGGGCGCGTACTTCATCCGGCTGTGCGACGCCTTCAACATCCCGCTCGTCTACGTGGTCGACACCCCCGGTGTGCTGCCGGGTCTCGAGGAGGAGCGCAACGGCGTCATCAAGCGCGGCGGCCGTATGTTCCGCGCGCTCATCGAGGCCACGGTGCCGATCGTCACCATCGTGACCCGCAAGGCGTACGGCGGCGGGTACGCGGTCATGGGCTGCAAGCAGCTCGGCGTCGACATCAACCTGGCGTGGCCGACCGCCCGCATCGCGGTGATCGGCGCGGACGGCATGGTCACCGTCACCGGTAAGAAGACCCTCGCCGCCACCCCGCCCGAGCAGCGCGAGACCGTGCGCCAGCAGATGGTGGACTTCTACAACGCGCTCATCGACAACCCGTGGGTGGCGGCCGAGCGTGGTTACATCGACGCGGTCATCGAGCCGTCGGCCACCCGCCTCGAGATTCGCAAGGCGCTGCGCCTGCTGCGCGAGAAGGACGCTGTCCGCAAGCACAACCCGCGCAAGCACAACCTGTTCCCGATCTGAGAACCGTTGCCCGCGGTCAACATTCGTTGGGCGCGGGCACACCCTGCAGGCGCTGGTCCAGCCAGCTCAGCGATTCCGGATAGCCGGTGGCCGCGGCGATGAAATGTTCGCCGAACACACTGCGGTAGACCGCCGGCACGCCGAGTGCGCACTGTTCCTGGTAGAGGTTCTTCGCGCCCACGGCGGGTACCCAGAACTCCTGCTCGCCGTTGAAGATGAACAGCGGCACAGGCGATTTCCTACCGTCCATGCGGGTGATGCGGTAGATCTCGTGCGCCAGATCGCTGTCCAGCGGGTCCGGGATGTTCGCCGCGACGTCGATGGGCAGCTGCAGCACGCCCGGCACCGCGAAGACCTCACTGCACTGGCTGTTGAGCGCCGACACCGCCGCCCACTGCCCCAGATGGTTCATGCGGGCCAGGATTTCGGGCCGCTCGCGGCCGATCCCGAAGACCGCGCTCAGGAACACCCCCGAGGCCAGATTGGCGTTCATGGAGTGCGCCAGCAGGCTGAAGTCCGCGGGCACCCCGCCCAGGGCCGCGCCGACCACCACGTCGGCCAGCTCGGGCGCGTACTCGGACATGAGCTTCACCGCGCCATTGGTGGCGATTGCCCCGCCGGAGTAGCCGATCATGCCGAACCTGCTGTCGCCCAGCTCATCCGGCAGCTGATCGCGGACCGCGCGAATGGCGTCGAGGATGGCGTGCCCGGCCACGATGGGCTCGGCGTAGGCCATGCGCGGGCCCTCGTGGTCGGTGATCAGCACCGCGTAGCCGCGCAGCAGCGCCAGCTGGGTGGTGGGCAGGATGTACCCGGTGAAGTTGGAGGCCCGGGAGAAGCCGTGTGCGAGCGTGTAACTGGGGTTGCAGTCGCGGCCCAGCGCGTCGATGGGCAGGTTGTTGACCACCACCGGCCGCTCCCCCGGCCCGGCCCAATCGCCCACCGGCAGTACCAGACTGGCGATCCCGTAGGAGGGCTCGTCGTGAGAGTCGTTGGTGCGGTATTTCAGCTGCAGTACCTGCCGCACGGGCACGATCAGTGTGGGTGCGGCCGTGGCGGTTACGTCGCGGACCGCGACGATGCCGCCCGGGTCGACGTCGTCGAGCCCGTCGGGCCAGTCGTCGACGAAGGAGTCGCCGATGGCGGCGGGCATGGCCGCGGCCCGCAGCGCCGCCAAATCCGGTGGCAGCTGGGCGGTGTCGACCAGCGGCGAGTCTGCCGGGGCCGGCGCCAGGGGCGGCGCGGGGATCACCTTGTCGATCCAGTGCTGGATGTCGGGCAGTGAAGGCAGGGCGATTCCGGGCGGACCGGGTGGGATCGCCGGTGCTCCGGTGTCGGGTATTTGCGCGAATCCCGGTGCGGCACCGTAACCGACGATCGTGCACCATCCGATCATCAAGGCACCGGCGATATTTCGCAGGCGACGCAGCACAACACCCCCACGGATCAGAACTGTCTTCGTGCGAGTCGGCCCCGGGTCTCTCGCGCGCCCGAGCCTACTGGGACACTCCGATCCGCACTCCGGACTTGTCGGTTCGACGCCACATCGAGACCGGCCCGTGCCCGGAGGGTCGTGTTTCACATCCTCCGGCGCATCACCATGTCCAGCTGCGCATTGCTGATCTGGCGACCGGCATTGGACACCGAGGTGACCATGCAGCTGCCGAAGGAGCCGATCCGGTCGAACAGCGTCGCGACGCCGACCGCCAGGCCGCGCTCGCTGAAATGGCTGTCGGCCTGCACGCCGATCTCAGTGCCCTCGGGCTGGCGGGAAAGGCCCAGCGTCATATCGGTATTGATGAACCCGATGCCCTTGTCGCCCCAGTTGGTCATCATGCTGGTGGCCTCGGCCACCACCCCGACCCGCACGAACGGGGTCAGCTCCTCGCCGGTCACCACCCGGATCGGGTTCTGCCAGGTGCGTTTCCGGAGGTTGTTCTCGTGCTCGGTGGGCATCGAGCTCCACACCGGCGAGTCCTCCCCGCTGTTGAACAGCGGGGTCTGCGGCAGCGGCGAGGGCGGCGCGATCTCCAGTGACGGCGGCTGCGGCTCCCGCTCCCGGTGCCACAGCTCCCCCGGCGGCTGCTCGGCGGGCTGCAGCAGCACCGCGGTGGCGCGCGCGGCCACCGTGCCGCCCTGCACCACGCTCACGTCCGCGACCCGGATCCGGCGGCCGTCGCGCACCCGCACGGTCGGGGTGGTGGTGTGCTCGAAGCGCGCCGCGCTGAACAGGTCCACGGTCAGCCGCACCGGCACGAACCCGTCGGTGGCGTGCGCGCGTTCGAGCTCGCGGGCCAGCAGGCCGGTCAGGGCCGGGCCGACCACCTGCGCCGAGGACCACTGGCTGGCCGCGAACGGCGTCGGAAAGAAACCGCCGTCCACCTCGTCGAAATACGCGGGCACATCCACCACGGCACCGGCTCCGTCCACTCAGGTTGATCGATCCACTTCTTTTCAGACCTAACACACGGGTGAAACCCGTATCAATCCAGGGCCCGCGGGCCGGGCCGGCGGCGGTTCCGGATTAGCCCGCGAGACCACGGGTACGCCATCGCTATGGTCCGCACCATCGACCGGCTGCTCGGCACCCTGACGCGCACCGTGCAGGTCCTGCAGGACAACGGCATTCCCTGTGCGCTCACCGGCGACTGCGCGGTCTATGCGCGCGGCGGGCCGGTCACCGGCCCGCACTCCGAGGTCGATGTGCTGCTGCTGCCCGCGGACGCGGCCCGCGGGCAGCGCCTGCTGGCCGCCGCGGGACTGCGGCCGCCGCTGCCGGCCGCCGACGCCGAGCGGACCACGCTGTACGACCGCGATATTCGCGTCGATCTGGTCTTCCGCCCGAACTATCGTCCCGTCACCGATGAACTGCTGGCGCGGGCGGAGCGGCTGCCCATCGGGTCGATCGCCGCGCCCGTGGTGACCGTCGCGGACTTCCTGGTGGACGAGCTGACCGTGTCCAATCCACAGCGGCTGGATTTCACCCGGCTGCTGCACATCGCGCGGGAATTGCGTGCCCAGGTCGATTGGGGGCGGGTGCGGGCCGAAACCGCGGCCTCGCCCTATGCGCGCGCGTTCCTCGGCCTGCTGGACGATCTGGGCATCACCGACGGCCGGTGTGAACACGGGTCTACAGCGGTGTGATTCGCCCGAACCGGCCCGGGTATCCGGTTGTTATCGGCTCCGCAATACCCCGGGAGAAAGGACAGTGTTGATGCCTGTCACTCCGCCCGCCTACGACGACACCCATAATCTCCCGGGACCGATTCTGGCCGCGGCCGGAATCGTCGCGATCGCTTTGACTTTGACGACCGCCGGCTACGGCGCACTCACCTGGAGCGCACTGTGCGGGCTCGCCGGCGCGGTGTGTCTGCGTTTCGGAATCGGCCTGATGATCATCGAACATCGCCGGCTCAAAGCCGCGATGCGGCGAGACTCCGCCCATCAGGGAAGAGTTTGAGCACCTGGAGGGCCGAGTTTGATCTCCCGCTAATTCCTGGATAAATCGGAACAGTCCATTCTCGCCGGAACTTTCGATCGGAAGTACTGGAAAAGCCCTGTTTGGGGGCGGTTGCAACCTTTTGCCAACCCTTGTTTCGCAAACTCATAGCACACCGAAAAGTACTCTGGCGCTGCGAATTCGATGTTGCAGATGTACTTGCATCTGCGCAATGCACGGTCATAGACTCATCGTGCAAGGCACCAATAAGGGGACAACCAGAGAGCCGAGCGGTGAATCACCGGCGATTCTTCGCCCACGGTTAGCCGTCGGCCTGGCGTCAGGGGCGTTCGAATGAATCAGCCAATCAACCTCAGCCGACTCGGGTTTGCCGACAGAAGTCAGCCGGAGCAAACCTATTCACGTGAGACGGCAACCGCTTTCGTCATCCGCCAGGTCGAATCCACTGGAGCGGCCACTCGGTATGATTTCGACATCGAGCGGATCGTCACCACGGCGCACGCCATGGTGAACGACTGGGATCTGCACTGTATGCAACCGGAGGCGTTCTGGCGCATCGCCTCCAGCTTCATCAGGCAGTAATCCGAATCCGGCCGTGCCGCAGGCCGACTCGTCAGGTCGACGGCACGCTGATAGGGGCCCCGCGAGGGGCCCCTTATCCATGTGTACGGACGTTCCGTCCGCGGCTGGGGACCAGCCCGGAGCTCAGTCGAGCTCCGCAGCAATCCGCGCCAGCTCTTTGCGGGAGCGCTCCGGCGGCTCCGCCTGCACGCTGAGCTGATCCATGACCTGACGGTAGAGCTCCAGATCCTGGCGGCGATCCAGGTACAGCGCGCTGGTCAACTGCTCGAGGTAGACGATGTCGGGGAGTTCGGTCTCGGCGAAGCGGAGCATGGTGAACGAACTTCCCGCAGCCGCATGGCCACCCGCCGCGTAGGGCAGCACCTGGATGGTCACATTGGGCAATTTGGACATCTCGATGAGGTGCTCGATCTGGCCGCGCAGCACGCCGGGACCGCCCACGGGACGGTGCAGCACAGCCTCGTCCAGCACGGCCCAGAAACTCGGCGCGCCGTCGCGGGTGAGTAGCTCCTGGCGGCGCCGGCGCAGCGAGACGCGGCGCTCTCCATCCGCATCGTGCCCGAGGGCGACGATCGAGCGAGCGTAGTCCGGGGTCTGCAGCAGACCCGGGACCAGCTGACCCTCATAGGTACGAATGGATTTCGCCGCGTGCTCGAGGCCGAGATAGGTTTCGAACCAGGGCGGCAGCAGGTCGCTGTAGCGATGCCACCATCCCGGCTGATTCGCCTTGCGGACCAGTTCGAGGAACTGCTCGCGCTCACCGGGATCGTCAACGCCGTACAGCGCCAACAGATCCCGGATATCGCGCTCCTTGAATCCGGTCCGCCCCAGTTCCAGACGACTGATCTTCGCGTGCGAACCGCGGATGTGGTCACCCGCGGCCTCGCGCGTAATACCGCTGAGTTCCCTCAGCTTCCGTAGCTGGCTGCCGACCGCGATACGCAGTGCAGTCGGGCCACGTTCGGCGACAGCGGAATCCGCCCGATCGTGGGCAACGGGTTCTGCGATCATGGGGTCCACTCCGATGCTCGGGTTTGCCGGCAGTGGACTCACAACCGCTTGTCGCGAACCACCGCGCCGATTGCCAATGCTACCGCTCAGCGCGCGAGGTCGTCGAATTCTCCACTCTTCGCGCCGCGCAGGAACGCGTCGATCTCGGGCCGCGTGTACACGATCAGCGCGCCCTCGGGGTCTCGGGAGTTGCGAACGGCCACTTGCCCATCGGCCATGGGAGCCATCTCCACGCAGTTACCGCTGGGATTGCTGAACGTGCTCTTGCGCCACAACAGGTTCGAGCGATCGATCGGGGTTGCCGAGATGTCCGTCATTTCAGACTCCTTGCCAGTACCGCCCGCAGACGGTGGTCCCAGTACTTGCAAATGTTCGATCAGGTGTACTTACAGTTGCAACCGCAAGCACGACGATAGCACGCTGATTGCTCGCTATCGATGCCTCGGAGCGGCACATCCTTTGCAACACAACAGGTTTGATCTTGGTTCACCGAAAAGCCAAGCGAAGTTGCGAAGGATTTCAGACAATCCCGGCTAGCTGGTCCCGTTCGTCCGATTACTCCGGAACTCGCCGTCCGAAAAGTCACGTGACACCGACATTCCGCGAGGGCAGCGGATTATCCTGCGGGGACAGCGGATTCGAGACCCGTGGCGACATCGGTTCGCACCCGCGGAGATACCGGGCCGCGGCCGCGGGGAAACCGGGTCGCACCCAGGGAGACACCGGATTCGAGCGTGCAGATGTGCTTGCATCTGCACGATCCGAGCTCCTAAACTCAGTGGATCATCCCCCAATCGGCCAGAGGCATCCCATGACGCAGATGCTCGTCCGTTCCACCGATGTTGCAGCTCGCAACGATAGTCCCGGTGATTGCGCGGTCGAACCACGCACCCTCACCTATCGTCAGGCCCGCACCATCCTGCGCGCGCACGATCAGCACTTCGCGTGCCGGCAGTATCTGGCGGCCATCGCCTATCTGTCCGCGGACAACGACGTGGACTGAGTGCGCCGGGCGGGCGCACTATTGCTTTCGCGTGTCCACGCCCGATGACTGATCGAAGCGCGACTTCCCTTGCGCGGCACCGTGTCCGGCGAGTACCCCGGAGATGGACATGCCATCACCTGGAAGAGCGCCGAGATGTTTCCAACTGCCGCCCACGAGTTGCTGACTCAGCTTCAGCACGCGCAGATCTTCGATCCGACTCCCGAGACGCCGCCGGCGGCCGACAAGCTGCTGCGCCTGGTCCGGTATTTCACCTGGTTCGTGCTGCTCTCCGGGGTGCTGGCCATCACCTACGCCGGTGGCCGCTTCGCCTGGGAGAAGTGGAGCGGCGGCGCGGTGCAGGCGCCCAAGCAGGTCGCGGGCGCGCTCATCGGCGGCATTGTCGCGACGAGCGCGGGCACCATCATGAACGCCGTGATCGGGCAATAATTTCTGCCAAGCGGGGTTGTCTGAGACGAAACCGACCCGTCGGATTTGAAACGGACGTGATCGGGTCGGTCCAGCCCTTCAGGCGGTCGCGGCCACCTCGCCGGCCGACTCGGCCCCGGCCGCGCCGACCAGTTCCTCGAAGCGCGCCACCACCTTCCGGTGGTACATGCCGAACAGATCCTCGAACAGCGCCAGCTGCGCCTGACTCGGCCCGCTGTCGGACTCCCACACCGCGACCAGCGCCCGCCACACCAGCACGTGCAGATCCGGCGAGACCGCGAAGTAGGCCTCCACCGCCTCCGGCACCTCCAGCACCATCTCGCCGATGGAGTTGAGCACCGCGCGCTGCACCGTGTGCCCGAGCGTGGTGAGCAGCCGGCGCAGCAGCCCGAGCTCGATGCTCAGCATGCGGTGCGGATCCGGGTCCGCGCCGCGCGCAAGGGTTTCCAGTTCGTCGATCTCGTCCTTGAGGACCGCCGGATCGAGGGCGCGCTCGCCGCCGGTGTACGCGAGCAGCGCCTCGAGCGCGATGCCGCGTTCCTCGTCGACGATATTGCCGAACATGTCGGCGGCGATCTCCGGATCCGGCATGGACAGCCGGAACAGCCGGCCGTACACATCGACGCCGCCCTCGGCGCGCACATCCCGGATGACGAACCCCTTGCCGCGGTACGCGTCCACGAATCCGTAGGATTCGAGGCGGCCCAGAATCAATTGCGCCGTCGCACGATTCAGGTCGAATTCGTCGGCGACCTGGCGGACGGACGGCATCAGACCACCGGGCTCGTACTCCCCGGATGCCACACGGCGTGCCAACTCGTCGGCAACGTCGGCGACGACCGTCCGGTCTCCCATCGTGTCACCTCTCCATAAATCCTCGACTACGTCCCAGACAGTCTAGGTGGTTGTTCGATCAACTGCACAAGTCTGGAACTCGCAAGAGAAAGCACCGGACTGTTCAGTATCTTTACGAAATCCATACGGCATGGGGTTCCGATTCATGCGGTTTTCCGCCCTAGGCTCCGAGCGTGGTTTCACCGATCGACGTAGCCAAACGACTCGTGCTCGGACGCCCGTTTCGCAGCGATCGGCTCGGGGAGACCCTGCTGCCCAAACGACTCGCGCTGCCTATTTTCGCCAGTGACCCACTGTCGTCGGTCGCCTACGCCACACAGGAGATCCTGCTCATTCTGACCCTGGGCGGGCTGGCCTACCTCCATTTCACCCCGGTGGTGGCCGCGGGCGTGGTGGTGCTGCTGGCCGTGGTGGCGCTGTCGTATCGGCAGGTGGTGCAGGCGTATCCGTCCGGCGGCGGCTCCTACGAGGTGGTGGCCGAGAACCTGGGGGCGCTGCCCGGCCTGGTCGTAGCGGCGGCACTGCTGGTCGACTATGTCATGACCGTCGCGGTATCGGTGGCCGCCGGAGTGGACAACATCATTTCCGCCATTCCGGATCTGAATCCGTACCGGGTGGCCGTCAATCTCGCATTCATCGTTTTCCTGACCGCCATGAATCTGCGCGGCGTGCGGGAATCCGGGCGGGCTTTCGCGATTCCCACCTACGGATTCGTTCTCGGCGTGTTCGCGCTCATCGTGGTGGGGCTGGGCCAGACACTGCTCGGGCACACGCCGGTGGCGGAGAGCGCGCACTATCAGATTCACGCCGAGCAGGTCGGGCTCTCGACCGCGGGCGTGGCGTTCCTGCTGCTGCGGGCGTTCTCCTCCGGATGTACCGCGCTGACCGGCGCCGAGGCCATCTCGAACGGGGTGCCCGCGTTCCGGAAGCCCAAGGCGCTCAATGCCGCCCGCACCATGACCGCCATGGGCGTCATCGCCATCGCCATGTTCTCGGGCGTCACGGCGCTGACCATGATCACCAAGACCCGGGTGGTCGAAAATACCTGCGATCTCATCGGATTCGAGGGCGACTGCCGGACCGACGCGCAGAAGACCGTCATCGCGCAGATCTCGGCCGCGGTGTTCGGCGGGCACAGCGTCGCCTTCTACTACCTGATGGTGACCACGGCGCTGATCCTGATCCTCGCCGCCAACACCGCCTACAACGGCTTCCCGCTGCTGAATTCGATCCTGGCGCAGCGGCGCTACATGCCGCGGCAGCTGCACACCCGCGGCGATCGGCTGGCCTTCTCCAACGGCATCATTCTGCTGGCGGTGGTGGCCGGCGGGCTCATCTACGCCTTCGACGGGTCCACCACCCGACTCATCCAGCTCTACATCATGGGCGTGTTCACGTCGTTCACACTGTGCCAGACGGGCATGGTCAGGCATTGGAACAAGGAGCTGCGCACCGCCGACAGCCGGGTCGAGCGCCTGCGAATCCACCGGGCGCGCTTCATCAATGCCTTCGGCGCCTGCTTCACCGGGGTGGTGCTGGTGGTCGTCATGATCACCAAATTCACCCATGGCGCCTACCTGGTGGTCATTGCCATGCCGGTGCTGGTGGCGATCATGTGGCTGATCCACCGGCACTACTCGTCGGTGCGGGCCGAACTGGAGATCGACCGGGACGATCTGGAGACGCTGCCGGGGCGGGTGCACGCGCTGGTGCTGGTGTCGGGCTGGCACAAGGCGACCCAGCGCGCGGTGCAGTTCGCGCGCGCCACCAGGCCCGACACCCTGACCGCGGTGACCGTGAACGTGGACGACGCCGACACCCGCCACCTCGCCCGGGACTGGGAGATCTACCAGGTCGGGATTCCGCTGAAGGTCATCGAATCGCCGTATCGCGAAATCACCCGGCCGGTGCTGGAAGAGATCAAACGCCAGCGGAAGTCGCGGCCACGCGATGTGGTGAGCGTGTTCATCCCCGAGTACGTGGTCGGGCGCTGGTGGGAGAACCTGCTGCACAACCAGAGTTCGCTGCGGCTCAAGGCACGGTTGCTGTTCGAGCCGGGGGTGATGGTGACCAGTGTGCCGTGGCAGCTGCGTTCCTCGCACGCGCGGGCCATGCCGCGGGAGGAGCACACGCCCGGTGAGATCCGGCGCGGTATCACCGGATCCGGCGACGCGGCCTGAGCGCTAGCGCGCGAGCAGCTGGGAGACCGTGACGAAGCGGTAGCCCTGATCCTGCAGCGCCCGGGCGATGCGGGGAATGGCGGCGAGCGAGGTCCCGCCGGTCGCATACATGGTGTGCAGCAGGATGATCGAGCCCGGGCGCACCTTCGACAGGGTCTCCGCCACGATCTGGTCGGTGGACGGCGCCTTGCCGGAGTCGGGCTCGACGTCCCAGGTGACCGTGATGCGATCGTGGCGGGACAGGTACCAGGGCAGGGCGAAGAGCTTCTTGCCGTTGGGCGGCCGGAACGTGATCGGCCCCCGGTAGCCGGTTTTCGCGATCTCGGCGTCGGTGCGCTCCACTTCGTCGCGGACGAAGCCGGGGGTCACGAAGATCATGCGCTGGTGGTGGTAGGTGTGATTGCCGATCTCATTGCCGGAGGCGGCGATGGCCCGGCCCTGGTCGGGGTGGGCGGCCAGTTCGCTGCCGATGAGATAGAAGGTGGCCGGAATGCCCGCGTCGGCAAGGGTTTTCAGGATCTCGGGGGTGCGCTCGCCGGGGCCGTCGTCGAGGGTGAGGGCGACGATCTTGTCGGTGGTGTCGACGCGCGGCACGATGCGACCGGCGACCTGGTAGGTGCGTGAGTTCATCAGGGTGTACAACCCGACGGAGATCAGGGCCAGCACCACCAGCGTGAGGACGCCGCCGATGAGCAGCCTGCGTTTCATTCCGTTCCTACGTCTCGTCCTCGCCCCCTGCGCGCTCGAGGCTACCTGCCCAGCGCTCCGACCACCGCCAAACCCGTTCCAGGGCGTCGCCCAATTCCATTCCGGCAGTGGTCAATTCGTAGGACTTGTCCGGCTTCTTGTCCACCACACCCGATTCCACCAGCCGCTGCAGTCGCACCGACAGCATGCTCGACGAGCAGTTGCCCATGCGCCGGCGCAGTTCCAGGAAGCCGAGCGGGCCGGGCTCGAGTTCCCAGATCACGCGCAGCATCCAGCGCTGGCCGAGCAGCTCCATGGCGGCCAGTAGCGGGGTCGCGGAGGCATCGGCGCGGCTGTTGGCGGGGGGTGGCTGACTTGCGCTTCTCATTTCGAAGTACCAATATAGTGCTTCTGTATTAGAAGCAACTCACTGGATGGAGGTCGCAGATGGCGACAACGGATACCGGGCGGCGCATCGTCCTGATCACCGGGGCCTCCCGCGGCATCGGCGCGGAAACCGCGCGGGTGCTGGCCGCCCGCGGTGACCACGTGGTGATCAACTACCGCGAGAAGCGCAAACGCGCGGAGACCCTGGCCGCCGAGATCGCCGCCGCGGGCGGCAGCGCGTCGGTGGCGGGGGCGGATATCGCCGACCCGGACAGCGCGCGGTCCCTCATCGACACGGTGATCGCCGAGTTCGGCCGGCTGGATGTGCTGGTGCTCAACGCCTCCGGCGGATTGGAACGCGACGCCGCCCCCGGCTACGCCATGCTCCTCAACCGCGACGCGCAGACTCGCCTGACCCGGCTCGCGCTGCCGCATCTACCCGAGGGCGGTCACATCGTCTTCGTCACCAGCCACCAGGCCCACTTCTCCCCCACCCGCGAGGTCCCGCCCGGCTACGAGCCCATCGCCGCGAGCAAGCGCGCCGGTGAGGACGCCCTGCGGGCCATGACCGGCGAATTCATCAGCCGCGCTATCGGTTTCACCGTGGTGTCGGGCGACATGATCGACGGCACCATCATCGTGCGCCTGCTCGAACGCCGGGACCCCGATGCCGTCACCGCGCGGCGCGACCAGGGCGACCTGCCGACCGTCGAGGACTTCGCGACCGCCGTCGCCAACGCCACCACCCTCGAAACCCCGCCCGGCCACACGGTGTATGTCGGCGGACAGGACTACCTCTCCGAGACGGTCAGCGCACCGGCCACTTCGCAAAGCTGACTCTTCGTCCGCGCCTCTGCGTGGCGATCCGCCCGGGCCCGAGGCGGTACAGCAGGCCTTTATGCCCCGAAGCGGCGCGTCAGGCCGAATGTTCTGAGGGACGAGGTGGCGGGCGCTGGAGCATGGCAGGCGGCAGGCGGCAGGCGAGGATCGGGGTCCGGTTGGGCGAATGATGGCGTGTCGTGGCAAGACTCGCCGGTTGGGGGTGCGAAGTCGGCTCGTGCGGCGGAATCCGCTGGCCGGGCTCGGGCGGCGGTGACAGCATCGACGGATGCCGCATTGGATCGAAGTACTTCCCGCCTTCACGCTCGCCTGTTTGATTCTGGCTGCGCTGCCGGGTCCGGCGACCGCGCTGTTCCTGCAGCGGTCGGTGCGGGACGGCCGGGCCGCCGGGCTGGCGGCGGTGGCGGGCAATGAGATCGGCATCTTCGGCTGGACGCTGGCGGGCGGCGCGGGGCTGTCGGCACTGCTGGTGGCCAACCGGGCGCTGAATGTGGGCATCCATCTGCTCGGGGCGGTCGTGCTGGTGTGGCTCGGCATCCAGGCCTGGCGCGGATCGCGGGGCGACGACGCCTTCGGCGCCGCGCTGACCTCGGCCCTGCCCGGCGGCCGCACCCCGGCCTCCGCCTTCCGGGCATCGCTGATCTCCATTGCCGCCAATCCGAAGGCCGCGGTCTTCGGCCTGACGATCCTCCCCCAATTCCTACCCGCGAGCGGCCCGGTCCTCCCCACGGTCCTGATCCTGGCCGTCATCCAGCTCGCGATCGACACCACCTGGTGCATCGGCGTCGTCCTCGCCGCCGACCGAGCCGGAACCTGGCTGCGCCGCACCGGAATCCGCCGCCGCATCGAACGCACCCTCGCCGCCGTCCTCGTCGGCCTGGGCCTGGGCCTCGCCGCCGACGCTCGCTGAACACGGACTCCGCATCCTTCCGACGCAGGCGGGTCGGCCACGACCTCATGGCGCCACGAAGCGCCCGACGCAGCAGGCGGTGGAATCAATCGGGCTGCACCGATACGAATTCCGCCGCATCGAACGCATCCCGGCCGCCGTGCTGGTCGATGCGTTTCGGGTCGTCATCGAGTGCCCGCCGAACGGAACGTTGCACTCCCGGTTCGGTGTTCGAGGGCGTGTCGAAACGAGTGGCCGGGAAGTGGGGTGCGCGGCATTCGATGAGGCTTGCGCGCATAAGTACGGTATCCGGTGGAAGTCAGGGGGTACGACGCGGTGGTGTTCGGCATGGCAGGGGGTGGCGGGCAGGACGACCATGGTGGTACCGGCGGATGCGGATCGGGCGCTGAGCGGAGGTGGTGTGGTCATGGTGAACGACGTGGAGAAGCGGTGGAATGATCCCTCGATGTTGCGGCATGCGACCACCTATGTGCTGGCCGTGCTCGGCGGGACCGCAGTGGTCGCGGTCGTCGTGCTGGTTTGGGCGGCGGCGCGGCCTGCGTGCCTGAATGCCGGGTCGAGCCTGTGTGATGGCACCTCGCGGGTGGTGGTGGGGCTGGGGCCGGGTGGGGTCTTGCTGTTCGGGGGGATCGGGGCGTTGGTGATCGCGTTCCGGGCATGGCGGGCGGAACGGGCGTGGCCGATCTGGCAGGGGGCGGCGTGGTTTCTGTTCACGATCATGGTCGTGTACCTGAGCATTGCCGGGACGCAGGGTTGAGCGATCGGACCGGGCAGTGGGCGGCTTCGGCGGAGGTGTCGTGGTGGTCGAAGGGTGTGCCGCGGATGCCGACGCGGGCGGCGATCACGTCGACGAGGGTGCGCCGGTTCCTTCGAGCAGCAGATCGGTGAGCTGGCCCGGGTGGCGCTGTCCCTGCGGCCGTATCCGATTCCGGCCGAGGCGGACGCCGATGCCGTGGCCTGGATGCTGGTGCGCACGGTCGAGCATCTGACCATCCGCTACCTGCTCGACGCTCCGCCCATTCCCCGTGAGCGGTTCCTGGCCGACATCACGCGGCTGATCCTGAACTTCTTCCGGGAGCCGCCGGTGCGAGCAGAACGCGAGTAATCAAACCGCTTGGTCGACGCGGCGGGCGGCGGGCAGGGCCAGCAGCAGATCCACGGCCTTCGCGGCGCTCTGGGCGGCACTCTCCATCGTGGCCGACCAGTCGGTTCGGGTCCAATCCCCCGCCAGCACCAGCGTCGGCACCGAGGTGCGCTGCCCCGGCCGCAGCCCATCGGTCCCGACCACCTGAGAGAACGTGGCCCGCGGCATCGGAACCACCTGTGCGTGCACCACTTTCGCGTCCGCGGCGTCGGGGTAGTAGCGCCGCAGCAGCGCCATCTGCTCGTCCACCACCGCGTGGTGCGGCTGGTGGATCTGCTCGTAGGCGCCGCTGGTGGTCAGGCAGTACAGCCAGCCGTCGAGGGTGCCGCGCCCGTGCATGCGCTGCCGGTCGAACACCTCGTCGACGACGCCCGCCCCGCCGATGAGCGCCTCCATGGCGGCCTCGGTGCCGAGTGGGCGATCGAGGTACAGGTTCGTGCTGACGATCGGGGTGTAGCCGAGTTTGTCGGCGGCAGAATAGATCCGGTCGTGCTCGGGTAGCTCGTCGAGCAGGCCGCCGAGGTAGGAGTTGGGCACCGCGCACACCACCGCGTCGGCGGGCTGCACCTCGCCGCCGGCCAGCACCACACCGGTCACCGCGCCGTCCTCGATGCGAATGCGCCTGGCCACCGCCCGGTGTCGCACCTGTACCCCGTACCGGTCGAACACCCGCTGCGCGCCGGAGACGAGCAGGGTGTCGAGGTCGGTGGTGGGATAGCCGATGCTGACGGGCCGCAAATGCCTGACGCCCAGCCGGATTCCGGTGGCCAGCACGTCGGCGAACACCTTGGCAGACTCCTGCCGCACCGGTTCGGCGGCGATGCCCAGCGCCAGCCAATCCCACAGCGCCTCCCGCGCGGTGGCGGGCATGCCGAGCCGCCGGAACCACTGGTCGGTGGTGAGGTCGGCCAGATCACCGGGCTGACGCAGGCACTGCCACCCCATCCGGAGGGTGGCCGTGGCCGCGCGCAGCCGGTCGCCGGTGCTCGCGTCGGGATGCGCGCCGAACAGGGCCCGCAGCGCGGGAAAACCGGTGGTGCCCATGATCGCGGTGCGTCCGCCCGGCCAGCGCAGGACGCCCTGCTGCGGGAAGGTCACGTACTGGCGGGTGCCTACGCTGGTCAGGTATCGGAACAGATGCTCGTAGCCGCTGGCGATCACGTGCTGGCCGTTGTCGGGGATGTCGCGCAGCGGTGCGACCTCCAGCGCGTGGGTGCGGCCGCCGAGGCGTCCGCGCCGTTCCAGGAGCGTGACCTGTTTCCCGGCCTCGGCCAGCCAGACCGCGGACGCCAATCCCGCCAGTCCCCCGCCGATGACCACATAGCGCCGCGGATCGTTCATGTTCGCCCCTCGAACCATAGCCTGCACCAAGAAAGCTACGCCCGCCGTGCCCGGGACATGCGCGAATTCGGTTACCTCACACAGGGAATGCCGCCGGTATCCATCTGCGACAGGTCGGTGGCCTCGGGCGCGTTGGCGCCTGGGGCGGTGGCCGAGACCGGGACGGGCGGGGTGGTGGAGGTGGCCGGGGTCCTGGTGCGGGTGGCCGAGGTGGGCGGATCGGCCTGGTCGACCGGCACATTCGCGAGGGGTCCGCTGCGGGCGTCGCTGCCCAGGGTGAGCTGGACGGCCTGGGCTTCCACGGCCGCCGAACCGGTGGCGGTGAGTCCGAGTTGGGCCGCGAGGGCGGTGGCGGCGGATTCGGCGCCCGCGCCGTAGGTGAGCGTGGTGGTGTCGCGGGCCGCGCCGGTGGTCGCGGCGCCCTGCGTGAAACCCCGTGTGGCCAGGGCCTGTTCGACCTTGGCGGCCAGGCCGTTCTCACCGGAGCTGTTGACGACGTTCAGCACGATGCCGGTGGCATCCGGGATGCCGGTGGTGGCGGGCGCGGGCGTAGTGGTCGTGGTGGTGCCGGAAGCGCCCGGGGACAGCAGGTTTCGCACGATCCCCTTGATCTCGTCCGAATCCACGATATTGATCGACTCCCCCGCGTCGTCGGTGCCGAAGTCCTTGACCGGCAGCGTGTACAGCGACAGCCCGTCGTCGAGCAGCGCGGAGGCGCGCTGCGCGAACGACAGTGGGTCCAGGCCGCTGTCGATGGCGGTGTTCTGCTTGGCGATATCCAGCAGCGCGCGCAGCTTGCCGGGACTGCTGAGGGTGCCGCCGTCCTGCAACTGCCGGGCCAGGGACACGATGAAGGCCTGCTGGCGGCGGGTGCGGTCCAGGTCGGTGAACAGCGGCTGATCCGGGTCGCGCCGCTGGCGCACGAAGGCCATGGCCTGCGCCGCGTCGATCTGCTGCTTGCCCTTCTTGAAGTTGGCGCCCGAGTAGCCGTCGGAGGTGTCCTCGTTGAGGCACACGGTGATCGGCTGTTCGGCCTCGGCGATCTGGAAGAAGGCGGCCAGGGTGATCTCGACGAAATGGTCGACGGGCACATTGCCGAGGAACTTGCCGACCGTATTGCTCTCGGCGAGGCGGCCCGCGTCGCGGGACTTCTGATCGAGTTCCAGTGGATCCTTGACCCCGGCGGCCGCGAGCTTGTCCTTGGCCCGCGCGTAGGCGAATCCGTACGCCTGCTTGATCTTTCCCTTACACGGGGAGGTGGCGCAGGACGCGGGATCGAGGGTGACGTAGTCGTCGCGGGGAATGGAGATGGCGGTGGATTTGGAGCCGTCGCCCGGAATGTGGACCAGGATCAGCACATTCGCATTGAAGCCGCCCTCGCTGTCGTCCCCCGCGTGCAGCGCGTCGTACATGTCCTGGGGCAGTGGATTGCCGTGCTCGTCGAGGCGGCTGTCCAGGCCCATGACCAGGATGTTCTGGGTCTTGCCGCTGGATTTGGGGCCGTCCGGAGTGACACCGGAGATGGTCAGCCCGCTCAATTCCTGATGGTATCTACGCCAGGCCGCGCCGGTGGCGGTCAGCACCGCGACCGCCAGCAGGGCCATTGCCACCCGCCCGGCCGCCAGCGCCCGGCGTGTTCGCTCGGGGCGTTCACGAGGGCGGTGGGCGGTGGGCGGGCGGGGTCTGGATTGGCCGGGTCTTGTCGACCTGCTGGGTCTCGTCGGGCGTAGCGGCACCGTGGCGGGGTCGTACGCCGCCGATTGCCTCCCCCGACGATCTCGAGCATGCGTCATGCCCATCGAGACTAGCTGTTAAACAGCGCTCGCCGAACGCTTGCGGGAAAGCAGGGGGTAGCCGGCGCAGACCAGGACGCCCCAGACCAGGCCGACCACCAGGGCGCTGCGGCCGTCCTCGGTGAAGAACAGCAGGACGACGACCAGTGCCAGGAAGGCCAGGGCGAGCACGGTGGTGACGGGTGCGCCCGGCAGGCGGTAGTCGCTGCCCGGCAGCACACCCTGCTTGACGCGGCGGCGGTAGAGCAGGTGGCAGACCAGGATCACGCCCCACACGAAGATGATGCCCATGGTGGACACCGACGTGATGTAGCCGAAGGCCTTGTCGGGCGAGAAGTAGTTCACCGCCACGCCGATCACCATGACCGCCGCCGAGACCGCGATACCGGCCGCGGGCACCGATCGGCCGCTCAGTGAGCCCAGGGCGGCCGGGGCCTCCGCGCGCTGCGACAGGCTGCGCAGCATGCGGCCGGTGGAGTAGATGCCGGAGTTGCAGGACGACAGCGCCGCGGTCAGCAGCACGAAATTGATGATCCCGGCCGCGCCCGGGATACCGATCTGCTCGAAGATCTCCACGAACGGGCTGCGGCCCGCGTGGAAGGTGCGCCAGCTCGACACCGACATGATGACCACGAGCGCGCCGACATAGAACAGGCCGATGCGCAGCGGCAGGCTGTTGATCGCCTTGCGCAGCGTGCGCTTGGGGTCACGCGCCTCACCCGCGGTGACGCCCACCAGTTCGACACCGACGTAGGCGAATACCACGATCTGCAGGGCCAGCAGCGCCTGCCCGAAGCCGTTGGGGAACACGCCGCCGTCGTTCCACAGGTTGGTGACGGTCGGGTTCGTGGCGTGGCCGAAGTGGAAGATCAGCACGCCGACGCCGATCACGATCATGGCCACGATGGCGGTCACCTTGATGGCGGAGAACCAGAATTCGCCCTCGCCGAACAGCCGCACCGACACCAGGTTGGCGATGAACATGATGCCCAGCACCACCAGCGCGGTCACCCACTGCGGGATGTCGAACCAGTACTGCACGTACTTGCCGGCCACGGTGATCTCGGCCATGCAGGTGGCCACCCAGACCGCCCAGTAGGTCCAGCCGGTGGCGAAACCCGCGAAGCGGCCCAGGAACTCATTGGCGTATTCGGCGAAGCTGCCGGTGACGGGCCGGTAGGTGAGCAGTTCGCCCAGGGCCCGCATGATCACGAAGATGGCCAGGCCGGCGGCCAGATAGCAGAGGATGAGCGCCGGGCCGGCCTTCTGGATCGCGCCGCCCGCGCCGTAGAACAGGCCGGTGCCGATCGCGCCGCCGATGGCGATCATCTGAATGGTGCGCGGCGACAGGCCGCGGGAATACCCCTCGTCGTCCGTGCGTGCGGTACCGATGTCCGGTAGCTGCCTTTCCGAGGCTGTCAAATGCGGTTCCTCTCGCGTGCGTGCGGCCGGAACCCGCCGTTCGTGATCGGGAGCCACCGGCCGCGCCGAGCCTGCCGGCGGTTTGCCGGGCTCGGTCCAACGGCGTGCCACGCTACCGGAGTGGTATCCGGCGTCACAGTCACCGCCGCACGTGGCGTGCGGTCAGCTGCCCTCGTCGATCAGCTCGAGGCCGGTGACGACCTCGGCCTCGATACGGATGACGTGGTCCATCGGCAGGTTGATCCAGGGGTCGAGCAGCGTCTCGTAGCGCTGCACCTGCTCGGGATCCATCACCACCCGCGCGACCCCGGTGACGATCACGCTCCAGCCCTGCCGGGTGTGCTCGTCGAACGAGTCGGCCTCGTACGCCACCACCTGGCCGTCACCCCGCAGCAGGCTGGCGCCCAGCTGTGCCCGCACCACCACCACATCCTCTTCGACGATGTGATTGACCGGCCGGATGATCGGAAGTCCACGGCGCGAGTACACAATTCGCCCGAATTGCGCGCCGGCCAGCCGTTTCAGTGACTCGGCAGCCGAGAGCTCGCGTAGCTTTCGTGCCCCAACGCCACCCATTCCTTCAATTGTGGTCGATCGCTTGCGATTACGCCAATTGCCTTGCCGCATCTCATAGTTCACTCGCAGCATCGCCGCTGACCCGGCACCGCGCCAGCGAACCGGCGGCACCGTGGCGGCGGCATCGCCCTCGCCGGCGCACGTGTCACGCGGACTCGCTGCTCGCAGAGCGGCAGCACGGACACCAGTTCTTGGTTTGATGGATCGGAGTCTCGGATCACCGGTCGAAAGTCGAGCTGAGGGAGGTATTCGTGACCTCGCCCGTGCGGCAGTCGCCCATCGACCCATCGCTCGTTCCGTGAAATCCCGACCATCGGCGGCTCGGCGAGCATCCGCGGCGCGCGCCCGAGCCGCTATCCGCTGGTTACGCGCCACACCTGCCGGCCGGACAGCATGGCGCGTGGGCGAAACACTCGTCGAGATCGAGCTCGTCGATCGAGCACTGGCGTTGGCAGCGCAGATCTTCACCTCGGTGCTTCCGGTGATCATCGCCGCGTCGGCGTTCAGCGGCTGGCAACCGACCACCGACACCATTCGCGATCAGTTCGGCTTCGACCCCGCCGTCTTGCACGCCGGGGACGCGGCCACGTCATCGGATCGGTCACTGGCCGCGTTCGGTGTGGTCGGGCTGCTGATGATCATCCTCAGCGGCACCTCGTTCGCTCGGGCGCTCGGCCGGGTCTACGGGGCGGTGTGGCGGGTGCCGTCGATGGGGCCGCGGGATGCCTGGCGGTGGTTGACCGCCCTGCTCGCGGTGGCGTTGTCGACCGCACTCGTCGAGCAGACCCGCGATCTGACCCGGATTCGGGTCGCGGGGCAGCCGCTCGCGCTGCTCGGTGAGATCGCGGTGTGGACCCTGGTGTGGGCGTTCGCGCCGTTCCTGCTCACCAAGGGCGCGCTGACCAGGCGGGTGCTCTGGACGACCGGCGTCCTGACCGCGGTCGGGCTGACCGCGGTGCACGTGGTCGCTCGTCTCGTGCTGCCACGCATCACGGCGCAAGCCCAGCGGCACTTCGGGCCGTGGGGGCTCGCTTTCACCTCTGTCAGTTGGCTTTTCGTGATGTCGGTGGTGATCGTGGGTGCGGCAGCGATCGTCAAGGCCGTCGCATCGGACGACACGGCTGTCGGGCATTATCTGCGGCACCGGGCCCCGGCGACCGGCGCGTGAGATCAGCGGTGAGCTCGGTCGCGTCGAACGGGCCGCGGTCCGGCCACCAGTTCCACGGCGAGCAGAGCGGCGACGGTGACGAGCACTGTCCCGACGACGACCAGCCCCGTCGGATATCGCCAGAAGACGAGGACGATCACCGCGACGGCGATGATGCCGCCCAGGAGCGGGCCGCGAAACCGGCCGACGGCGGATTCGATCGCCTGTTGATCTCGGCCGTCTCGCCGTGATCGCATCGCGGCGAGGGCCCGGTTGTAGCCTTCCCGCACCGCGACCGCGGATCTCGAGGGCCCGCTGAGGAACCCGGCGAGCGCGATCACCACGGCGGCCGCGAACACCGCGCGCACGGTGGTCCGCAATGGCACGAGAAAGGCATCGATCACCGTCGCGGCCGCTTGCGGAGTCATCACCTCGGCGGGCACCGCGTGCAGGTACGCCGATCGTGCGATGCCGATGGCTACCGCCAGTGTCGCCATGGCCAGCGCCAGCGCCACCCCCACCCAGGAAAACGCTTGCCGGCGTGCGCCTTTCGGCGCGACCCGGACGGCGCAGGCCGCCACGAGCACGGTGAGCCACGGCGCCACCCGGTCGACCCGGTCCAGGAACGACACCCACCACCGCGCCTCGACCAGTTCCGGCGAACGGAACAGCACCAAGGACCGATCGATGGCCGGCACCTGCTCGACGAAGGTGAAGCCTTCTTCGGTCAGCACGGTCCGCACCCTGTCGATGATCGGCCCGAGCGACACGCTCACGGTGCCGTCCTCGCTCATACCGACTGCCGCATCGGCGTGGCCGGTGAGAACGGCGGCAATGCCCGTGTGCGCCTGCCGGTTCGCCTGAATCCACAGGGCTTCGAACTCATTCGACGCGAGGACGGACGTCACCGTGTCCCGCACGAAGTCTCGTGCCTGCTTGCCGACCAGCGGGGCGACCCCGACCAACGCGGCGGGCACCCGGGGGTTGTTCTCGGTGATCGCCGCCAGCGCCTGGGCCGTGATGGCCTCGACGTCGACATGGTCCATGATCGCGTCGGTGATCCGGTCGGCCAGCTCGCTCTGCAGCGCCGGATCGGCCCCCAGCGGCGTGACGATCCGGATGTAGCGGTCGGTGTCGAGCACTTCGCCGTGGGCGAATCGCGCGAGTACCGAGCCGACTGCCAGGACGGCGACGAGGGCCAGCAGCACGACCGTGGCCGCCCAGCGCAGTGCGCCGCGGTGTTCGCGCCCCGCCCGCCCACCGGCCGGGTCGCCGGTGCCGGGCGCATCGCGATGCGCCGCGAGTTCCCGCAACCGCGTGAGCTCCTCGCGCTCGCTCTCGCCCAGTGGGCGATCGGATTCAGCGGCCTCCATGAGAATTTCCGCCTCGGTCCTGCGCTGGTCGATCCCGCACTCGATGGCATCGGCGATCTCTTGCCCTCCCGCGATGGTATCGATCACCCCGGCATCACGTCAGCGCATACGATCGATCAGATATCGATCCATCCCCTGGTTCACGGAATTGACACAACTCGCATTCGCCGCATCTCTGATGCGAATTCTCCGAGTTCGGGAAGTGACATGCGCACCCGTCGCACGGGCGATCACCGATGCGGGACCAGCGCTCGCCCGACCCATCTCAGCGGCGAATACCTCATACCCAATTCCTGATGAGGCGGCAGGCCGGGGTGGCGAGTTGCTCTGCGGCCCAAGCCATCAGGTCTCCCGTCGAGCGGTGCATGAGACGACGGTCGCGTACTTGCGGCCACCGCGCACGGTGAAGACACGGATCGCGGAGGGGGTACGTTCGCCCACCGGCCGATGCCTCCGCATCGCGATCATGTTCGGCCACAATGGGTTTCAGTCGCCTGCTCAGTAGCGCGCCGAGAACGAGCCCGCCCGTGTAGCCGCGCCTGGCAGTACGATGCGTCCGGTCATCGAGTCGGGTCAATGCATTCAGTGTCAACATGACGCGGAACTGCCATGTAAGCGCTGTCAACACCGTTGACGGGCGGCAACGCTGCCGCTAATGTTAGCGGTGAATACATTAGGTGGCGGCATTCGTCGCTTCGGCGGTGCGCGTCGAGTTGATCGACGCTTTCCCGATCTCGTCCCAACCCGGCCGCCGGCGCCCTATCCGTCTGCAGAACAACGCATCAGGAGGAACGAGCGTGACGAAGGTTCTGTTCGTTATCACGGCCGCTGACCGGTGGACATTGAACGACGGAACGCCGCATCCGTCGGGCTACTGGGCGGAGGAGGTGGCAGTTCCGCACCGGACCTTCAGCGAGGCCGGATGGGACATCACCGTCGCGACGCCGGGCGGCAAGGCTCCGACGCTCGATCGGCTCAGCATCGGAATCGCCGGTGGGATGCCATGGAAGCGCCGCGAAGTGGAGCGCTACCTCGACAGCATCGCGGATGTCCTGGCCACGCCGGAACCCCTCGATGCCGTCGATGCGGACGACTTCGATCTGGTGTTCTATCCGGGCGGGCACGGCCCGATGGAGGATCTCGCCTACGACAAGATCTCGGGTGCGCTGCTGAGCCATCGGCTGACATCCGGTCGCCCGCTCGCGCTGCTGTGCCATGCCCCCGCGGCCATTCTGGCCGCGACCGCGCCGGACGGAACATCGCCCTTCGCCGGCCGCCGGATGACCGGCTTGTCCAACCGGGAGGAGTTGCTCAACCGGTTCGCCCGGAAGGCCCCGTGGCTGCTCGAAGACAAACTGAAGGAGCTGGGCGTCGACTACTCCAAGGCGAGGCTGCCGCTGCGGCCGTATGTCGTGGTCGATGGAAATCTGTATACAGGCCAGAACCCGCAGTCTTCGGCCGATCTGGCACAGCGACTCGTCGCCGACATCGGTGCGACGCAGTCCTCGAGATGAGCTCATGACGGGCCGATACCCATTGCCCCCGAGGTTATTTCGGCCGGGGCAGGCCGTTGAGGCGTGGCGCGTCCGAGAGTCGCCCGGTCATGGAACATGGGGCGACGATCGGCCGCGCCGAAATCGGCCGGAATTCCCATATCCCAGTGTTGACACTGCTAACATTCGCGGTTAACGTCGGTCCGCCCACATACCAGCGAGCGAGAGAAGTACACCGATGTCACCGACTCGAGTCAGCACCGTCGAGGTCGATCTGGGTGGCCACCGGGTCACCGTGCCCGGAGGCGGTCTCTACGACCGGTTCCGGATGGACACCGACCTGGACGAAGTGGCGGGGGATCCCCGGGTGAGCAGTGTGGACTTCTTCCGGCAGCTACCCAAGGTCAAGGTCGACTCGCGGATCGGTGAGACCTTCACCCCGAACTTCTACTACCGCATGTCGAGTGCGCGGCTGACCATGCTGGCTCCGTCGCGCGCGAGCCGTTCCCGCCTGCCGGAGGAGCTGGCGCCGCTGGAGATCGCGCCCGGGATCGGCCTGATCTCGGTCATGTTCTTCCGATACGACGTGTGCGACATCGACTTCTACACCGAAGCCGCCGTCGGGGTCGCCGTCCGGCCGGCCCGGCACGGCCGGCTCGGATTCGTCGACCTCCTCGCCGGACTCGACAACGATCGCCTCGATTCCTATGTGCTGTCGCTGCCGGTGAACACCCATATCGCCCAGGTCCGCGGGCACGACGGCTACGGATTTCCCAAGTGGGTCACCGACATCGACGTCGACATCGACGCCACCCGCACCACGGCACGCGTCGCCGACGACAGTGGCAACACCGACTTGTCGCTCTCGGTCGCCACGCCCGCCCAGGCCGAATACCGCAGCGGCGAGCGTGTTTCGACACTCACCTCGTACACATCGATCGCCGGTGCGTGGCATTCGACGCTGAGCCAGACCAATGTGCTGTCGGCCGGCAGCGTGAGCCTGCCCCGCAATGTCGATCTGACCTTGGGCCGCGGCCGCCTGTCCGAAGACCTGCGATCGCTCGCACCGATCAGGACCGTTCGACTCGATGTGATCACCGAAGGGCAACTCGCCCTGCACATGCCGGTCCCGACCTCGGTCCCGGCCCGGCGCTGACCGTCCCGGAACGCGGTACATCCGGAACCCGAGAACACCAGACCAGAAGGAGAAGGCGATGACGGAAATCAAGCCGGTGCTCGAAAACGAGGCGGTCGAGTTCGCGAAGGCCACCGACACTCCGCCGTTTCTGTTCCAGCTACCGCCGGCCGAAGGCCGCAAGGCGGTGGACGAGGTTCAGTCCGGGGAGATCGACAAGCCGGCGATCGACGAGGAATGGATCACGGTCGAAGGCGGACCGACCGGGTCGGTGCAGGTCCGCATCGTCAAACCCGCGGGCGCCACCGGCACGCTGCCGGTCGTCTTCTACATCCACGGCGCCGGTTGGGTTTTCGGCAACGCGCACACCCACGATCGGCTGGTCCGCGAACTCGCGGTCGGCGCCGACGCCGCCGTGGTGTTTCCCGAGTACGACCTGTCGCCGGAAGCCAAGTATCCGACCGCGATCGAGCAGAACTACGCCGCCGCGCAGTGGGTGTTCGCCCACGGCGCCGAAAAAGGGCTCGACGCTTCACGATTCGCGGCCGCCGGAGATTCGGTGGGCGGCAATATGACCGCCGTTCTCACACTGATGGCCAAGGAGCGCGGCGATGTGCGGATCCAGCAACAGGTGCTGTTCTATCCGGTCACCGACGCGAACTTCGACACCGCGTCCTATCACCAGTTCGCCGAGCACTACTTCCTCGCCCGCGAGGGCATGAAGTGGTTCTGGGACCAGTACACCGAGAACGACGCCCAGCGTGAGGAGATCCACGCGTCCCCGCTGCGCGCATCGATCGAGCAGCTGCGCGGCCTCCCGCCGGCGTTGGTGATCACCGGCGAAGCCGATGTGCTGCGCGACGAGGGTGAGGCCTACGCGGCCAAACTCCGCGAGGCCGGTGTGCCGGTCACCCAGGTGCGGTTCGGCGGCATCATCCACGACTTCGTGATGCTGAACGCGCTGCGCTCGACCCAGGCGGCGAAGGCCGCGATCAAGCTGGCGCAGGACACCCTGCGCGCGGCATTGCACTGAATCCGGAGCCGCTATGACCATCGACCACGCCACCAGATCCACCCCGGCCCGTACCTCGGGCCTGCCCGCTTCGCTGACCCCGGCCCTGCTCGCGCGGCTCGCCGCACGCGTCGAGGCCGGACCGGACGCCACGTACGTCACCACCACGGCCCCCTACACCGGTGACCCGCTCGCCACCCTGCCGGTCTCGACGCCCGCGGACGTCGAGACGGCGTTCGCCCGCGCTCGCGGCGTCCAGCCGGCCTGGGCCGCCACACCGGTGCACGAGCGGAAAGCGATCCTGCTGCGCTTCCACGACCTGCTGCTCGAGCGACAGCACGAGGTCCTGGACCTGATGCAGGCCGAGAACGGCAAGACCCGTCGCGATGCCTTCCTCGAGGTCACCGATATCGCGATCGCGTCCCGCGGCCTCCAGGATGGGGCGGTCGCCGAGCTGAATCTCGGTGTGATGCTGGGCAAACGGGCCTCGGTCCACGTGACGAACCTGCGTCGCCGTCCCGAATATGGCCTCGGATCCAAGGCCGAGATCATGTCCGACCTGCGCCGGCGGCTGTGGCCGCTGATTTCCGCAGGCACCGTCGCGCCGGTCGTGTCCGCCGTGGTGCCCATCCACGATGTCTCCGAAGCGCACCCGCTGCTGGATTCCGCCGATACCGTAGGCAAGGTGTTGTTGCAGGTACGCGAGCCCTGATGCGCCCCTCCCTCACCGGCGAGCCCAGTCGCCCGCGGCCCGGATCAGGCGCCCGAGGGCTCGCTGGATGTGACCGTCGCGTCGAGCGCCGCGAAAACGGCGCTCCGGACGCGGCTTTCGACGGAATCGGCCTCGAACTTGCCGTGCAGGTACAAGAAGGCCAGGCCGTGGACCAACGCCCACAGCGCCGTCGCCAGGTCTTCCTCGCTGGCAGTGGGAAAGATCTGCCGCACAATCGATTTCACGTACTCGTGGATCGCGGTGGTCGCCGCCACCCGTTCCGGGCTGCTGGGATCGCACGGCTCGGAGAACATCACCCGGAAGAGCCCGGGCCGCGTCAGGGCGAACCGCACGTAGGCGACCGCGATCTCGGCGAGGTCCGCGGCATTGGCCGGCGCGGCGGCCGCGGCGACCAGTTGCGCAGTCAGCTCGCGGTAACCCACGGCGGCGACGGCGGACAGCAGGGCATCGCGATCGGCGAAGTGACGGTACGGCGCGGCGGTCGACACGCCCGCCCGCCGCGCGGCGGCGCGGAGCGAAAGCTCACCCGCACCGCTCTCCTCGAGGAGTTCCACAGCCGCGCGCACCAGCGCGCTGGGCAGATCGCCGTGGTGATACGGCGCGTTCGACGTTGCCATGGAACCAATTTAACAAGTGTTGACAGCGCTTACATCTCATCCTGACGTCAGCGCCTGCACACACGGTGGTCCATGTTGGCCGTGGTCGCCGATCAGGGTCCGCAGGTTCGCGCATGGCGCCGCTACACCCGGCGGCTGGAAGCACGGCGCGAGAATCAGCCACCTGCGACGAAGCCGGTCAGACCTCGAAGGCGACTCCGGTCAGCTGTTCGGAGACGGTCCACAGCCGCCGCTGCGCGGCACCCCCACCGACGCCTTCGTCGTACCCCGCGAGGTCGTAGACGCCGGGGTGAGCGCATGGCGTGGACGCGGGTGGCGAAATACCTGGACAGCGTGGCCCGCTCGGTATCGCGAGGCAGGCTCTTCCGGCCGCCGTACACCACGACGCACGCGGACGGGTCCGGCCTCGCCGATGTTCTCGTACCCCAGCAGGGACCCAGCTATGCGCTGGCCAAACGGCTCCAGCGCTGGCGCGGGATCATCGCGGGACGGTCAGCTCGTCTCGTTCAACGTCGCGCCGGCGTCGTGGACCCGTTCGGTCACCAAGAATCGCGCACTGGCTGCCGCCTATGGGGGTGCGCACCACTTCCGGGTCGAGGTATTCGAACCCGACACCTGCCGCGTGCTGATGGCCGCCCTGCTGATCCACGATCTGCACCGGCCGCCGACGCCGCGGCCGCACCCGGAAGCGCTGTTCAGCGACCAGGCCCTGCACGGCGGATTGTGGCGCGCCGCCTATGAACCCAGGTCCGCACTCGGGTTCGCCGCCTTGCTGGGAATGCTGCGCCCGGGCGCAACCCGCTGACCTCCCGCGCGGCGTTACGGCTCTCGGCGGACTTCGCGTGGGTTCTTGTCGAACCGCAATCCACGCCACGATGGGTGCCTGAGTCGGGCGTCGCTGGTCCAGCCGGTGAAGGTCACCTCGCCGACGAGTTCGGGTTCGACCCAAACCGCGTCGGGCACGGAAGCCGCGACCGAGGGCGTGTTGCGTTGCAGCGGTTGGAGTTTCGCACTCAGGTCGTCGAGCGTCGCCTGGGTGAAGCCCGTGCCGACGTTACCGATGTAGGTGAGTTCGCCCGTGTCGTCGTGAACTGCCATCAGTAGTGAGCCGATGTGACCGGCTCGCCGCCCGGCGCCCGGGCGCCAGCCGACGATGACGACTTCCTGATCACGAACGTTCTTGACCTTGATCCAGAGCGGGCTGCGCCGCCCCGGCAGATAGGGGCTGTCGAGGCGTTTGCAGACGATGCCTTCCAGCCGTAGCTGTCGCGATTCGTCGAGCACCGCCTCCCCGGGACCCTTCAGGCGGGGTGGCGTCTGCCAGTGCGGTCCGCGTAGGTCGAGTTGTTCGATTAATTCCCGCCGCTGCCGGTAGGGCAGGTCGATCAGCGAGCGATCACCGACGTGGAGCAGGTCGAAGATCATGTAGGTGGCCGGGATCGCAGTGGCCAGGGAACGAATCATGGCAGGGTTGCGCTGATGCATCCGCGGCTGAAGAGCTTCGAACGAGGATCGTCCATCCTCACCGAGCGCAACGATTTCGCCGTCCACGACGAAGGCGGGACTCGAGGGTCCGAGCGCGGCGAGTTCCGGCCAGGCCGCGGTGATGTTCCTGTCGTTGCGGGACATCAGCCGCAGATCATCGCTGACATAACAGATGGCGCGGATGCCGTCGAACTTGACTTCATAGTTCCATTTCGCGTCATCGCGGGGAACCACGCCGGCCGTGGCCAGCATCGGCGCGTAGCGCGGCAGCCCGGTCACTTCCGTCTCACTGCCATCGCCGGTCCTCTCGCGAACTCGAACGGTGTGTCTTGACAGCTGCTCGAATAATACCGACCGGTATGCCTTGTCGAGACCGTTCATTAGGCCAGGTTGTTCAGGAAATCCCCTCGATGGAGAAATCTGCGCACCGAAACCACCGACATCCTCACCGCACTCGACATTCTCGACTGACCGCCCGCGGGATGCCGAGCCGATCCTGCGCGGGATTGGTCTGCGGGCGTACCCCACCGTCGCGAGCACCGCCGCCATGTCCGGGTGAAAGCGACGGTGAGCTTGATGCGGATCGGCCGGCGGCGAATCATGCTGGGGAACTTTCTATCCGGCCACCGTCGCTACGCAGCCGATATCCCGCGCCGCGCACGGTCTCCAGCGATATCACGCCGAACGGACGGTCGATCTTTTCCCGTAGTCCGCGGATGTGGACGTCCACGACATTGGAACGCGATTCGTATGCGAAATCCCAGCAGTGCTCGATGAGCAGTTCCCGGGTCAGCACCGCGCCGGGCTGCCGCGCGAACATCTCCAGCAGTGCGTATTCCTTTGCGGTGAGCACGATTTCATCATCACCGCGCCAGCATCGCCGTGCCGCGGTATCGATGCGAAGATCGCCGACCCGCAGCACGGTCGGCCGTGGGACCGGGCCGCGGCGGATCAGAGCCCGCAACCGGGCGAACAGCTCGTCGAGATGAAACGGCTTGATGAGGAAGTCGTCGGCACCGTCATCGAGGCCCGTGACCCGGTCGCGCACCGCGCCGCGCGCGGTCAGCATCAGCACCGGCACCCAGACGCCCTCGTTCCGCAATCGCCGGCACACCTCGAACCCGGAGAATCCGGGCAGCATCACATCCAGTACGACCGCGTCGTACGCGCGGCTGGCCGCCGCACCGTAGCCATCGGGTCCGTCCGCCGCGACGTCGACGGCGTACCCCTCCTCGGTCAGCCCATGCCTCAGCAGCCGCGCCATCTTCGGCTCGTCCTCGACCACCAGTACCCGCATATGGATCAACCTCCCGCCCACACTCTCGGCATCGGCAACGCCGGGCAACCCCGACGCGAAAGTCCATCCCCTTCATGACCACGCCTACACCCCGCCTCCGGAACGCAGCGAGTTGATCTTCATGAATGCTTCATCTTCGCGGCGTAGACCAAGATCGACAAGGCGTTATGTCACGCTCTGCCGGGCGACGCGACCCGGCACGCCCAAGGAGACCGGTCATGGCACGGATCCGACGCCACACATCAGCTCTCGCCGTCCAGGCCAACGCGGCCGACGAGCGCTATCGTCTCGCGGCGTTCATCAAACGGTCGATCAACAAGGTCTTTCCCACGCACTGGTCGTTCCTGCTCGGTGAGATCGCCCTGTACAGCTTCATCATCCTGGTGCTGACCGGCGTCTATCTGACGCTGTACTTCGATCCGTCGATGACCGACGTGGTCTACAACGGGCCGTATCAGCCGCTGCGCGGAGTGACGATGTCCCGGGCCTACGAATCCACCCTGAACATCTCCTTCGAAGTCCGTGGCGGCCTGTTCATCCGTCAGGTCCACCACTGGGCCGCACTGCTGTTCGTCGCCTCGATGATCGTGCACCTGTTCCGCGTCTTCTTCACCGGCGGGTTCCGCAAACCACGCGAGGCCAACTGGGTCATCGGCGCCATCCTGTTGATCCTGGCCATGTTCGAGGGCTTCTTCGGCTATTCACTGCCCGACGATCTGCTCTCGGGCACCGGGCTGCGGCTGGCCTTCGGCGGCATCACGATGGGCCTGCCCATCGTCGGCACCTGGCTGCACTGGCTGCTCTTCGGCGGCGATTTCCCCGGCAACATCATCGTGCCCCGGATGTTCATCACCCACGTGCTGCTGATCCCCGGCATCATGCTCGCCCTGATCGCCGCCCATATCGCCCTGGTCTGGTACCAGAAGCACACGCAGTACCCCGGTCCGGCGCGAACCGAACGCAACGTGATCGGCACTCGGATCGTGCCGGTCTTCTCCCTGGACCAGGGTGCGTTCTTCGCGTTCACGCTGGCCGCGCTGGCGCTCATGGGCGGCCTGCTGCAGATCAATCCGATCTGGAACCTCGGCCCCTACAACCCCTCCCAGGTGTCGGCGGGATCGCAACCGGACTTCTACATGATGTGGACCGAGGGACTGGCCCGCACCATGCCACCGTGGGAACTGTATCTGGGCCGGTACACCATCCCGGCGGCATTCTGGGTCGCCCTGATCATGGGCCTGATCTTCGCGGTGCTGATCGTCTATCCGTGGATCGAGAAGCGCCTCACCGGCGACACCGCCCGTCACAACCTGCTGCAACGTCCCCGGGACGTGCCGGTGCGCACCGGCATCGGCGCCATGTCCATCACCACCTATGTGATCCTGACCCTGATGGGCGCCAACGACATCATCGCCTACAAGTTCCACATCTCCCTCAACGCGACCACTTGGGCGGGACGCATCGGCATCCTGGTCCTGCCGCCGCTGGCCTACTTCATCGCCTACCGGCTCTGCGTCGGATTGCAGCGAGCCGACCGGACCGTACTCGAGCACGGCATCGAAACCGGCGTCATCCGCCGCCTCCCCCACGGCGAATACATCGAGCTGCACCAATCACTCGGCCCCGTCGACGACCACGGCCATCCCATCCCGCTGGACTACCAGGGCGCAACGGTGCCGAAGAAGATGAACCGGCTCGGGATCGCCGGCAAACCCGGAAGCGGCAGCTTCTTCCTCGCCGACCCACCCGACCAAGTCGCGGCCATCCGCCACGCCGATCATGCCGCCGAATCGGCCCAGCTGACAGTCCTACGGACCTACCAGCAGCGC
This sequence comes from Nocardia sp. NPDC059228, assembly GCF_042754245.1. Classification (NCBI taxonomy): domain Bacteria; kingdom Bacillati; phylum Actinomycetota; class Actinomycetes; order Mycobacteriales; family Nocardiaceae; genus Nocardia; species Nocardia sp. NPDC059228. Next base: position 76,768 of record NZ_JBHZAL010000027.1, read on the forward strand.
ATCACTGAGCGCGAACAGTCCACGGACGCGACACCGGATGGCCGTGGGCCGACATGAGATTCCAGCACCGGCACGCCAACTGACCACGATCCGACAAGGGCGCTCTCAACCCACACCGCAATTGCCGCAACGGAACCGACCGGCGCCGCAGACTCCCCCCGGCGGGGCTCGCCGGACAATCCACCGGTCCAGGGTTTGACCAGCGGATGAACGGGCATTGCCCCAGTATGTTCACAATCATCGGGCTCATCGCTCTGCTGGGTGCTGTGACCGTGGGCGTGGCCGGGATCCAGGCCAACAGCGGTGGCGCACATGCGCTTCCCAATGGCTTCACCGTTTTCGACCACACCTATCACGGATCCGCCGGGCTGCTGTTCGCCTACGGAATCCTGATCGGCGCGATCGGCACGGCAGGATTCATCCTCACGCTGGCCGGAATCTGGACCACATCACGACGCGGCACGGTCGCGCGGCGCGAGCTGCGCCAGTCGCGGCGCGAGATGGCCGCGGCGCGAAAGGAACTCGCGAAACCGGCGCCGGCGGGCACGGCGGCGCGTAACGTGGAGCAGCCTCGAAAGCCGGCGGTTCCCATGGCCAAGACGACGCCGAAACGTGTATTCGCGAAGCCGAATTGGTCGGTCAACCGCTTCCTCAGCCGTCCGGGGACACCCGCGAAAACCGAATCCGCCGCCAAATAGGACTCCGGTCCGCAGAGGACAATCGAATGCTCGCCGTGCTCGGCCTCGCATTGCTCGACGCGGGCTGGCTCATCGCCACCCCGGCCCTCACCGCCCTCGGCATCATCGTGCTGACCGTGGCCCTGATCCGCTGGCTGCTGGGCGCACCCGCCCGCTACCTCGCCCATCCCCGATACTGATCGGAACCGACCGCGCCGACCAGGATTCGCCCGGTCGGCTAGCGTCGCTGACATGACGGTGACGGTGCTGGTTCCCGACGACCATGGTTTCGCGACGATCTCCCGGCTCGAGGGGGCGCGGCCGGTGCGCTACACCCTCGGCGAGCCGTTGCCCGCCGGGGCGGATGCGGCGGAGGTGCTGGTGCCCGCGTTCCTGGCCGGCCGGCCCGAGAGCATGGCGCTGGCGCGGTCGCTGCCGAAGCTGCGGCTGGTGCAGCTGCTGACCGCGGGCGCCGAGGCCTGGGTGGGCGAGCTGCCGGATCAGGTGATGATCTCGACGGCCCGGGGTGCGCACGGGGCGAGCACCGCAGAGTGGACGATCACCGGATTGCTCACGGTCTACCGGGAATTCATCGAATTCGCCGTGGCGCAGCGCGAGCACCGCTGGATCCAGCACCGCACGGACACCTTGCACGGCAAGCGAATCCTGATCATCGGTGCGGGTGATCTGGCGACGGAATTGCGGCGCATGCTGCTGCCGTTCGACACCACAGTCGAACTGGTCGGTACGCAGGCTCGGGAGGGCGTGCACGGCGTCGGCGAAATCCCGGACCTGCTCCCGCATTTCGATGCGGTCGTGCTCATGGTTCCGGTCACCACGGCCACCATCGGCATGGTCGACGCGGCGTTCCTGGCCCGCATGCCCGACCGCGCGATTCTCGTCAATGCCGCCCGCGGTCCGGTGGTGCGCACCGACGACCTGCTGGCCGAACTGCAATCCGGCCGGCTGCGCGCCATCCTCGACGTCACCGATCCGGAACCACTGCCCGCCGGCCACCCACTGTGGGACGCACCGGGCCTGCTGCTGACCCCGCACGTCGGTGGCAGCAGCAGCGGAAACCTGCAGCGCGGCTGGGCCATCGCCACCGCGGAGATCGCACGCTACCTGGCGGGCGAGCCGCCACAGAACCTGATCAACGGCGAATACTGAACCGGCGCAGCCGATCCCACCCCGTTACAGGGTGTCCTTCCCGATCGGCCGATTGATGCCACGCCACTCACGCTCCCAGCGCGCATAGCGTCTGGCATCGAACACCGTGCCCGTGAACCACACGGTCGCGGCGGCCGCACACCACGTCTCGACCAGCACCGCGAGCCCGGTCCCGATCCCCTCCGCGGCCGCGGCTCCCGGCCGTGCGGGCGCCTGCGTCGGCTGCCCGTTCTTGATCCACACCGTCACCGTGGCGCCCGCGACCTGCGGACCGGGCACGTCCACGGTGGCGGTCTCGATCTTGCCGTCGCTGTTCCACTGCACGGGCGCCTGATACCGCGCCTGATTACCCGCGTAATGATCCGAATCCGGCAGCCGCACGGCATCCGCGGTCTCGGTGGCCGTCACCCTGACCTTCCCCGCATCCTGCGCCGCGATCCGATCCTGCGCGCCGGTATAGCTCACGCTCCCCACCGCCCCCGCCACCGGCACCGCCGCGGCCACGACCACCACGGCCACCGCCCGCAGCACCACCTCGGCCCGATCCGAGACGCGCAGCAGCGGATTCCGGTTCCACGGCCGCACCCGCCAGAGCCGAGTCGGCAACGAAGGACGCATCGACACCTGGACCGCCTCTCTCCACGCGCCGTCGTACCGTTTACATAGGTAGCTCTACCCCATTCGATACGCCACCAACCGGCCGAACGTCAAGGTCAGCGCGTCGCGACTCCTCTACGGACCAGCCAAATCCCACGTCACACACATCGGCGGCCGAGGCACCTTCGCTAGTCGACGAGCCGGTACAGCGGCGGCCGGAAGTTGTACGGGCATCCCGAGTGAGCAGCTCCCGGAGCGTCCGCGTCGCCGGCGCGAGTGGGTCTCGTTTCTGACCTACGAGGGCAACCACGATCCCATCGACCCACCCGCCATCAAGCTTCTCCCCGAATTCAGCCGTTAGCCTTGCACGAATTCGTAGGTGTTGAGCATCAGGCCGTCACCGATCTTTCGTGTGTCGACCAGGTGCAGCGGCTTCTTGTCGCTGGTCTCGTCGAAGAGACGCAGGCCGGTTCCCAGCACGACCGGGAAAACTACCAGCCGCAGTTCATCGGCCAGGTTCTGCGCAATCAGTGTGCGCACGAGCTGATAGCTGCCGTAGACCAGGATTTCCCCGTCCACTGTCCGCCTCAGCTCCGAAATCTCCTTTACCGCAGCGCTGTTGAGGACCGTGGTGTTGCACCACTGAGAATGTTCGAGAGTCGACGACACGACGTACTTGGGGATGCTGTTCATTCTGTCCGCCCACTCGCGGCTTACGCGGACCTCCGCGCCATCGCGCATGCGGGACTCGAACCACTCACCGCTCCGCCTGCCCAGCAGTAGCGCCTGGGCACCCAGCAGTTCCTCCGTCTCGTTGGCGGCCCAGTCTTCGAGGTCCTTGCCCCCTACGAACTGGTGGAACCAGCCGCCCAGTTCGAAGCCTTCCTGGCCGTCCGGGTCTTGGACCACTCCATCGAGTGTGGCGTTGGTGCTGATGACGATCTTTCCCATTTCCGTGCTCCTTTGACAGTGTTGTCGGCTATCACTGGTCCAGACGCCGCAGCATCGGAAAAGGAGGCGCTCCGCGACCGCCCCGTTCGTGCCTCGGCCGGCGTCCATACGGTGTGGAACTGCACACAAGGAATGAGGTGACGGGAGTGGAGTTGGCGAGAACGGACCTGATGTCGAGGGCACAGGGCGGCGATGGCGAGGCATTCCGAGCGCTGACCGAGCCACACCGTCGCGAGCTACAGGTGCACTGCTATCGGATGCTCGGATCGTTTCAGGACGCCGAGGACGCTCTCCAGGACACGATGCTCGCCGCTTGGCGAGGTCTCGAACGATTCGACGGACGCGCCTCACTTCGCACCTGGCTCTACCGCATCGCCACCAACCGGTGCCTCGACGCGCTGCGCTCTGCTCGCCGACGTCCTGCGAAGCAGTGGGACATCCCGGGAATCGAACTACCGGAACCCACTGGGCTCGGCGAAATCCACTGGCTCGAGCCCTATCCCGACGCCCTTCTGGACGGAGCGATCAGTGTGCCGCTCGGTCCGGAGGCGCGCTACGAGCAAACCGAATCCATTTCCCTGGCCTTCGTGACCGCCCTGCAGATCTTGCCGCCTCGCCAGCTCGCCGTCCTCATCCTGCGCGACGTCCTCGGATTCCACGCGAACGAAGTAGCCGACATGCTGGACACGACCGTCGAATCGGTCAAGAGCGCCCTCAAACGCGCGCGTGCGGGAATGCAGCGCCGACTGCCGGTGACTACTGCCCGCGAGCAGCCGCCCGCTGGCAACTCACCTGCAGAGGATGCGATCGTGGCGAAGTTCGTCAGCGCCTACGAATCTGCCGACATCGACGCGTTGGTGGCCCTGTTGACCGACGACGTCTTCATGTCGATGCCACCGATGCCGCTGGAATACCAGGGCCGGGACATCGTGGCCCGCTTCTTCGCCCTCATTTTCGGCTCGGCACAGAGATTCGAACTGGTGCCGACGCGAGCCAACGGTCAGCCGGCCTTCGGGGTCTACCGATACCCCTCCATCGGCATCCACGGATCCGGCCTCTTCGTCCTCACTCTCGCGGGCGACCGGATCGGCGCCATGACCCGCTTCGAAAACACAGTCCTCCCCATATTCGGCCTGCCGCAATCCCTCCCGAGTGCACAGTAGACCGCTGATGTGAGCCCGCTCGGGCCGCGGCGCGATGGTCATGCTCGGTGGGAGGAGCGTCCGGAGCGGGTTGTTGTGTGAAATCGGTTCGGTGACAGTGAAATTCGATACGGGTCAAGGGCGGGTACCGGCTTCGGGCCGGCCGGCCGTGACGTCGCTGGTCGGGTGGAGGGTGAGGAGATGTCGGTGCAGGAAGGACAGTTCTGCTTCGACGGTCTCTTCGTGGGCTTCCAGATAGGTTGCGTAGTGACCGCCGGGTACGCGAACGATCGCACACCGGCCTTTCGGTGGGTCCTTGACACCATGAAGTGAACCACCTGGTTCACTTCATGTCAACGGCAGGGACCCCGCTGTAATACCGTGCGGGACAGAGCTATTCGACGGCGGCCTCTTCCCGGTCCAGGACACGGGAGAGCGCCTCGAGCCCGGCCTCGGCACCGGCGGTATCCCCGCTGGTCAGCCAGTCGATCAGGAAGCCACGCAGGGCCGCGAGGATCAGCTCGGCCACCTCCCGCTTCCGGCCCTCCGGCCAGGCCACCGGGCACAGCGAAAGCAACAGCGGCAGATACTGTTTCGAAGCCTCTCGGCCCAGTGCGGCATGCCGCTGCGGGTCGTACAGCGCCAGTCCGATGGCCTGATCGAGAACTCGCAGCCCGGTTTCCGCGTCGACGAGCACCGGCCACAGCGCCCGCACCCGCGCCGACAGCGTCGGTTGCTGCCGGTCGAGGATCGCGAAGGCGGCGCCGATCCGCCTGTCCCGCAATCGCACGATCGCCTGCGCGAGCAGGTCGTCGACGCCGTCGAAATGGTAGAGCAGCACCTTGTGGGTGGTACCGGCCGCCCGCGCCGCCCGCCGCAGCGAGAAATCCACCAGGCCGTTGGCCGCGAGATCGTCGGTGACGCGGTCGAGCAGGTCGTCGCGCCGGGCCGTGCCGCGGGCCGAACCCCTGGATCGCCGGTAACCCGCGGGCCCCGGAGCGCCGGGCTCGGTGTCCGCTTCCTCGCGCTGGGACGGTGTCGTAGGGGCCATGCGGATGAACCTACCCGCGGCAGGGCGGCGGGCTCAGCGCACGTAGGACAGGATGCTCATCATGCCCGCTTCTCCGTGGTAGGCGTTGTGGCAGTGCAGCATCCACTGGCCGGGGTTGTCGGCGTCGAGGTCGACTTCGACCGTCTGCATGGGCAGCACGATGGAGGTGTCCTTGCGCGGCCCCGATCCGGCCCGGTTGACGAGCTGGAAGGTGTGGCCGTGCAGGTGCATGGGGTGGTACATCATGGACTGGTTACGGAAGCGCAGGCGGATCCGTTGACCCTGGGAGACATTCAGGGCGGCGTGGTCGGGATAGGCCTTGCCATTGATGGTCCAGACGTATTTCTTCATGTCGGAGCCGAGGGTGACGTCGAGGGTCTGATCGGGCTGCTTCGCCTGCAGGCGAACCGGTTCCGCGGCGGTGAGGCGATCCGCCGTCAGCGGCGCCACCGCGAGTTCGGCCGGCTGCACGTCGGCCGGGGGTGGGGTGCCGCCGCCGGTGCGGATCAGCGCGAAGCCGCGGCCGGTCTTGCCTTCGGCCGCGGCGACCAGCGGGAAGACGCCGTCCGCCAATTCGACGATGGCGTCGTAGCGTTCGCCCATGCTGATGAGCAGGCTGGAGGTCATGATCGGCTGCACCGGGAAACCGTCGGTGTGGGTGACCCGCAGCTGGTGTCCGCCGACGGCGACCCGGAACGCCGTGTCCGCGGCGGCATTGATGATCCGCAGCCGGATGCGCTGCCCCGGTCGCGCGGTGACGACGGTGGGATCACTGCCCAGGCGGCCGTTGATCAGGAAGTACGGGTAGGTGACGTCGCCGGCGTCGGAGCCGAGCGGCGCGTTCGGGTCGGCGGGCGTGGACATTCCGCCCGAGACCATGGTCGTGCCGTCGTGGTTCATGCCAGGCATCCCGCCCATGGCCATGCCCGCCATGCCCTTGTCCCGCAGGGCCTGCAACTCCTTGTCCGGGTCACGCCCGTTCACGCCGTCGAGCCAATCGTCGAGCACCACAACGGCTTCGGTGTCGTAGTCGCGGCCGTCGGCCGGATCCTCGACGATGAGCGGCGCGTACAGGCCGCGGTCGAGCTGCACCCCGACGTGCGGGTGGAAGAAGTAGGTGCCGGAGTCCGGCGCGGTGAACTCGTAACCGAAGCGGCCGCCGGCCGCGATCGGCGCCTGGGTGACGTCGGGGACGCCGTCCATATCGTTGCGCAGGGCGATACCGTGCCAGTGCACCGTGGTCGGCGCCGGAAGCGCGTTGATGAGGTTGGCGCGCACCACCTCGCCTTTGGCGATGCGGATTTCCGGGCCTGGCACCGTGCCCCCGAAGGCCCAGGTCGGCACCTGTACGCCACCGAGGTCGAGGGTGGTCGGCTCGGCGCGCAGCGTGACGTCGCGGACGGTGGCGCGGGCCGTGCGACGCGCGGCCTCCGCGGCCCGGACCGCCTCGGAATCGGGCTGCACGAGGCTGGGCGCCGCTGCCGTGTTCTTCGCGCACGCGGCCAAGGTCGCGGCCGCCGCGGCACCCGCTCCGAGCGCTAGGAATCCCCGCCGGTTCAGTGGCGCCGCGGGCGACCGGACGTATCCGGTCACTCGCGGCGCAATGTGCTGATCAGCCACGTCAGCCAGCATAGCCCGACGCGGCCTGCCACCCCCCGGGGGTATCCGCCGCGAACCTGATGCGCGGTGGCCCGCATCACAGCACACAACCTTGTATATACCCCCTAGGGGTATTAAATTCTCCCGTGTCGAACCACCCACTCACCGAGGAGCCACGAGATGTGCGAATGCGACTGTCCCCGCCCCCGCGACCCGCCCCAGCCCGTCTCCAGGAAGTGATTCCGATGCGTTCCGCGCCCATGCTCACCTCGCTCCTCCGCAACCGCGACTACCTGCGGCTGTTCACCGCCCAGGTCTCCGGGCTCTTCGGTACCGGATTGACCACCGTCGCACTGGGATTGCTCGCCTACGACCTCGCCGGCGGTGCTGCCGCCGGTGTCCTCGGCACCGCGCTCACCATCAAGATGCTCGTCTACGTCACGGTCGCGCCGATCGTGGCCGCGTATGCCGATCGCTTTCCCCGCCGGGCCTTCCTGACGGCCCTGCACCTCACGCGCGCCGCCGTCGTCCTGGCACTGCCGTTCATCGACCAGATCTGGCAGATCTACGTGCTCATCGCGGTCCTCCAAACCGCTTCCGCCGCATACACACCCACCTATCAGGCGGTCATCCCCGACATCCTGCCCGATGAGCGGGAATACACCCGGGCGCTCTCGGCCGCGCAACTGGCCGCCACCATGGAGACCCTGCTCAGCCCGATGCTCGCCGCCGCCGCACTGACGATCATGAGCTTCCACTGGCTGTTCGTCGGTACCGCCATCGGATTCGCCGTCTCGGCCGCACTGGTCATCGCGACCAGGATCCCGGACGCGACCGCCACCAGCGGAGACTCGTTCCGGGAGCGGATCACGGTGGGCCTGCGGATCTTCGCCGCGACGCCGCGCCTGCGCGGGCTGCTCGGCCTGAACCTGGTGGTGGCCGCAGCGGGTTCGATCATCATGGTCAACACGGTCAACTACGTCCGCGACACCCTCGGCGGCACTCAGACCGGAGTGGCAATGCTGCTGGCGGCCAATGGATTCGGCACCATGCTCGTGGCCCTGTCACTCCCCCGGGTGCTCGACCGCATCGGCGCTCGCCCGGTCATGCTCACGGGCGCGGCCATCCTGCTGGCCGGTCTCGGCGCGGCCATCGCCCTGTCGCTCGCCGGCTCGGGTGGCTGGCGGTGGGGCGCGGCCATCGCGGTGTGGGCGACCGTCGGCGTAGGTACCGCCGCGATCCTGACCCCGACCGGCCAGGTGCTGCGCAGCTCCTCGCAACCCGCCGACCGCCCCGCCGTCTTCGCCGCCCAGTTCTCGCTCTCGCACCTGGCCTGGCTGCTCACCTACCCGGTCACCGGATGGCTCACCACCACAACCGGATTCACCACCACCTGGGTGACGCTGGCGGTGTTCGCCACCATGGGAATCACGGTCGCCCGCCGGATGTGGCCTCGCCACGACCCGGAGCAGGTGATTCGACTGCACATCGAGCCTCACCCTCAGGCCACTGCGGACCAACGACCCGAACTCGCCGCCGCGGCCTGACCATCCCGATCGCCGCGCCGCCCAGCGTCCGGGCGGCGCGGCGGCATACATCTATCGACCGCTACTTCCAGGTCAGCAGCTCACCGACCGAGAGCCTGCCGCTCGGAATCGCATTCGGCGCACCGGCCGGCTGCGGATCCGGGTACCCGAGGGCGATGACATGCCGCGGCAGCCATCCCGGTGCGAGCTCGAGCAATTCGGCTGCGCGAGAAACATTCTCGGCGGGATACAGCGTGGTCGGGCAACTGCCGAGCCCCTGTTCGGCCGCGGCCAGACACAGCGACTGGGTCAGCCGGCCCATGTCGAACTCGGTATCGGCGAAGCCGTTGTCCTGCGAGGCCAGGACCAGCGCCAGGGGCGCGGCGGCGAGATGAACGGCATAGCCGCCGAGCCGGGACAGCTCACCCCGCACCGCCGAATCGGTGACGGCGACGAAGCGCCAGGGCTGCCGATTGCGCGCGGAGCCGGTCCAGCGGGCCGTGTCGACGATGCGCTCGATCACCGGGAGCGATACGGGATCCGCCCGGAAATGTCGCACCGCCCGCAGTCCCCGGATCGCTTCATCCACTCGGCAACCCTATCGGCTCGAGCGGTGCGTGGAGATTGCCGACCCGATGTCCGGGTACCCGCCGAACATCGGCACCTGCACCGAAGAGGAGGCATCATGCCCGATCGACAACAAGATGCAGCACAACCCGACAGCGCCGGGCAGCACGGCGACCGCACCGAGCAGTTCCCGGACCACGCCAGGACCACCCGATCACACGCGGGCGAGTCCGTGGTGGACGCGCGAAACTGGCCCGGTCTCATCCTGTTCGCGTTCGGAATCATCGCGCTCGTGGCCGCGTTGGCCGCGGCCGGTTACGGGTTTACGGGGCGGGCGGTACTGGCCGGGGTGGTCTGCGTCGTGTGGCTGGCCGCGGGCGTATCGCTGGTGATCAGCGAGCATGTGCGGGTCAAGCACGGCGAAGGTCGAAAGCTGGGCGATCCCGGCGGCCACTGAGCGGAAACGGGACTCATATCGGGGCATCGCTGACGGACGACGGCCAGCGCCCGCCTTCCCGACCGGATAGAGAATCGATGAACGACGAAAAAGCGCACAATCAATGGGTAGCGCAGCCGCATTCCGACAGTGAACCGGCGCCGATTTCGGAAGCCGAGGAGCGTGCTGCCGAGCTGTCCAGCGATCAGCATCCGCTGGGCAGGCCCGGACGCAGGTTCGACCGGCACTCGCCGTTCATGGTGGGACTGATGGCCTCCGCGGGTGTGCTGGTCACTGTGGGGACCGTGCGTGTCGTGCTCACAGCCCATCAGGCGCTGCTGCTCGTCGCCGCGGCGCTGTTCCTCGCCATCGGCATGGAGCCGGCGATCTCGTGGCTGGTGCGCCACCATGTCCGCCGCGGTTTCGCTGTCACGCTGGTGTTCCTGATCGTGCTCGGCGGCCTGGCCGGATTTCTCTGGGCCGCGATCACACCGTTGATCGGCCAGGGTCAAGGCCTGATCCACCATGCGCCCGACGCCCTGCACCATCTCGAGGACCGCTACCCGCTGGTCCGGGAGGCAACCGACCGCTTCCACCTCGACGAGTGGCTGCAGCACGCAACCGGCGCCGACTTCGGCAAGGTGTCACAGGGACTGGTCGGAGCGGGCAGGGTGGTCTTCAGCTGGGTCACCGCCACGATCCTGGTCGCGGTGCTCACCGCGTATTTCTCGGCGAACTTCCCGGCCTTGCGCGCGAACCTCTATCGGCTGTTTCCGCGGGAACGCCGGCCCCGCGCCATCCTCATCGGGGACGCGATCTTCGCCAAGGTCGGCGGTTACGTGCTGGGCAATCTGCTGATCTCGCTGATCACCGGAATCCTCACCTTCATCTGGCTGGCCGCCTTCGGAGTCCCGTTCCCTCTGGTGCTGGCCGTGCTGGTCGCGGTGCTCGACCTCATCCCCCTGATCGGCTCCACACTGGCCGGTATCGCCATAGCGCTTGTCGCGCTGACGGTTTCGCTGCCGGTCTGCCTGGCGACCGTCGTCTTCTTCATCGCCCTGCGCTGGCTCGAGGACTACCTGCTCGTCCCCCGCATCATCGGGCGCACGGTACAGGTCCCCGCTGTGCTCACGGTCGTCGCCGTCCTGGTCGGCGGCTCGATGCTCGGCGTCCTGGGCGCACTGCTCGCCATCCCCACCGCCGCGAGCCTGCTCCTGCTGGTCCGGGAGTTGCTCTACCCCAGGCTGGACCGTCCCCGGGCTTCCGGTGCGGCCGACCCGCCCGATAGCCGGTGAGCCGGTCAGGACGACCCGTTCGAGTCGGTCTCGGTCGCGGTGCGGTCGTCCACCCCGTCGTTGAGGTACCGTCGCCATGGGCGGTGGGCCTCGTACGGACCGCAACTGCCGCCGTGGTCCCGCATGCGGACCGCGTAAGCAGGCGAAAAATGGGCAAACCGCTAGCGCCGGTCAATCCACCATCGTTCAGGAGGCTGCCATGGTCGACGAAGGTGTCTATCGAGTGCGGTTCTGCGAGTCGTGCACCGCGACCACCGAGGAGGCCACGAAATTCCACGATCTCCTCAGAGCCCTGGGTGGAATGGTGGTCTACGGCACCTATCCCGGCCCGCTCGTGATCGGTATCGCGGTGGAGGCCGCCGAGCACGTCGCGTCCTTCCCGTTCGTCGAATCCGTGGTGTCGGTTAGCGACAACTCGGCGGTGAGCGGCCAGCCGACGCCGCACTAGGGTGGACCGGTGTCCTTCGCGCCCGTGTCGATGCTCAGCCCCTCGGCCTATCTCTCCGGCGATCCGATCGTCGAGGTCGATCACCCGGCGGTCCGGGCGCTCGCCCGCGAGATCCGATCGCAGTCCGACAGCGATATCGACTGCGCCCGAAGGGCATTCGAGTGGGTACGGGATGAGGTCGCGCACTCCTACGACGCGCAGGACTCCCGTGTGACACTACGCGCCTCGGACGTGCTCGAGCAGCGTGTCGGCCTCTGCTACGCGAAGTCCCACCTGCTCGCCGCGATCCTGCGCGGGCAGGGCATCCCCACCGCGCTGTGCTATCAGCGGCTCACCCACGGCGACGGGCACGTCCTGCACGGCCTCGTGGCGGTTCATCTCGACGGTGCCTGGCATCGCCAGGACCCGCGCGGGAACCGGGCGGACATCGCCGCCGAATTCTCGCTCGGCACAGAACGACTCGCCTTCCCGGTCGACCCGCAGTTGGGCGAGATCGACTACCCGCACCTGCACCGCACACCGGCAGACGTCGTCGTCGATGCTCTGCGGCAGGCGACCGACATACTCGCCGTGTACGACGCCGGATTGCCGTCGCAACTCACCTGAATCGGCGTCGTTTCCACTCACGCGGCATACAAACCAAATGGTCTGTGTAGGCTGAAGCCCGCTCCTGGACCACTGTCCCGACCGGCCCGAAACGGGGAGGTGCGGCGTGTCACGCGAGGTCGATTCCAGCGGCGCATTCGATCTCACCGTCGCGGCCGCCGACGCACCGGTGTGGATCGTCACCACCCTCGCCGACGGCCAGCGCGCCGGCTGCCTCGTGGGGTTCTCCACACAGGTCAGCATCGAGCCGCGGCGATTCCTCGTCTGCCTGTCGAAACGGAACCACACCTATCGTGTCGCGGCCCGGGCAGACCACCTGGCGGTCCACCTACTGTCACACGAGTCCCTCGCACTGGCGCACCTCTTCGGCTCCGAGACCGGACTCGAGCTCGACAAGTTCGAACACTGCGACTGGCAGGAGGGTCCGCACGCGCTGCCGATCCTGACGGCCACGGCCGGCTGGTTCGTCGGCGAGATCCTCGACCATGCCGATTTCGGCGACCACGTCGGCTTCCTTCTCGCCCCCACCGCGGCTCGACCACCCACGCCGGACACTCCCCCGCTCCGCTACGCCGCGGTGGCCGGCCTCATCCCCGGCAACCAGCCCTGAGACCGGTCACATGGCCATGTTCGGGAACATCATGTTCCACATCTGTCGGAGCATGTCCATTATCTGTGTCCACATCACGGTAATCACCTCCTGATCATTGCGAGGTCCTCCGCCTACGCGCTACGCGTCGGCGTCGAAGGTTTGCGAGGCGATCGCGCGGCCGGAGTGAACCGGCGGTTCAGCGCGGCGCCCGGTGCTCCGGTGCGATCGGGATGTCCGAGCCCTGTAAACGGGTGGCCAGTAGCTGCTTGCCCAGCTCGCCGCCCGTGCGGCTCTCGGTCTGGGCGCGGCGGAAGAAGTCGGCCAGTTCGGTATCGGCGTCACGTTCGGCGTCGGCGATGAAGGTGTCCAGCCGGAGCGCGTTGTCCAGCGACGCCTCGACGAACCAGATCAGGTTGTAGTCCTTGTCGCGGGTACCGGTGATGATGCCGGTTTCGCTTGTCTTGCCCATGGCGTTGGTTCCCTTCCGCCGAGTGTTCGTTTCATCTCCCCGCTTGCCGCTTACCCTCGCCCGCGCCGGGTAAGCGGGCGGTATGGAACTTGTACATCTCGATCTCCGTGCCGGACCGTACGCTGTTCCGGTGCCACCGATACGGCCGTCGGAACCGATCCCGCCGGTGGAGCCGGGGCAGCCCATTCCGGAACCCGCGCCGCCCGTGCCCTTCCCCGCACCCGGGCCACCGATTCCGGCGCCGCCGGATCCGCTTCCGGAGCCCGGGCCATCGGAACCTATTCCGCAGCTGCGCCCGCGGTTGCCGTCGGGTTGGGCAGGTCCACCGGGCTGTCTGTCAGGGTGATGCGCCGGCCGTGGTGGGTCAGGGTGACGCTGTCGCCGGATTCGAGTCGGTAGGTGGTCGACTCGGCGGTGATATGGACGGATATCCGGCTGCCGTGCCACAGGATTCGGAAGCACAGCCGATTCAGCTGCTCCGGGAGGCGCGGGGCGAAGCCGAGGTCGCCGTCGTGGTCGCGCATGCCGCCGAAGCCGCCGACGCAGCTGATCCAGGTACCTGCGACCGAGGCGATGTGGACGCCTGCGGCGACGTCGTGGTGCAGGTCGTGCAGATCGGTGAACGCGGCCTCACGGAAATAGTCGTAGGCGAGCGCGAGGTGACCGATCTCGGCGGCGAGGACGGCTTGGGTGCACGCCGACAGTGAGGAATCGCGGACGGTCAGCGGGTCGTAGTACTCGAAGTTGCGGATCTTCTGATCGCGACTGAAGGCGTTGGGGCACAGGTACATTGCCAATACGAGGTCGGCCTGTTTGACCACCTGCTGGCGATACAGATCGAAATACGGATAGTGCAGCAGCAGTGGATAGTTCTCCGGCGGGGTGGCGGCGAAATCCCATGGGGCGTACCGGGTGAACCCTTCGGACTGCTCGTGTACCCCCAGTTCGTCGTTGTAGGGCAGATACATGGAGTCGGCACAGTGACGCCAGCGGGTGAGCTCCGCGGGCTCCACACCGAGTCGTTCGGCCAGATCGGGCCGCCGCGTACAGGATTCGGCGGCCTCGCGCAGGTTCCGGGCCGCCATCAGATTGGTGTAGATGTTGTTGTCGGCCAGGGCGGAGTACTCGTCGGGGCCGGTCACGCCGTCGATGCGGAAGTCCCCGGCCGAGTCCTCGTGACCCAGGCTCACCCACAACCGCGCCGTCTCGACCAGCAGCTCGACACCGCACTCGGTCTCGAACTGCTCGTCGCCGGTCGCGGCCAGGTAGCGGGCGGTCGCGTCGGCGATATCGGCATTCACGTGGACGGCCGCGGTGGCGGTCGGCCAGTACCCGGACGCCTCCTCACCGTTGATCGACCGCCACGGGAACATCGCCCCGGCCTGCCCCAACTCCCGGGCCCGCTGCCGCGCCTGCCCGAGGGTCGAGTGCCGCCAGCGGAGCGCGTCACCCGCCGCCATCGGCATGGTGTACGTGAGCACCGGCAGCACATAGGTTTCGGTGTCCCAGAATGCGTGGCCGTCGTATCCGGGACCGGTGAGGCCCTTCGCGGGAATCGCCCGCGCCTCACCGCGCGCGCCCGCCTGCAGCACATGGAACAGCGCGAATCGCACCGCCTGCTGCAGTTCGGGGCTGCCGTCCAGTTCGATGTCGGCCTGCGCCCAGAAGTCGTCGAGATAGGCGCGCTGACGGTCGAGCAGCTGCTGCCAGCCGATCTCCAGCCCGGCCGCGAGCGCGGCCTCCACCTGGGCCCGCAGCGCGGACGCCGAGCGCCGCGCCGACCACCCGTAAGCCAGAAACTTGGTGAGGCACAGGCGATCCCCCGCGGGCACGCCCGCGGCGATCGTCATCCGGGCGAGGTCGTTCTCGGCGTGCACATCGCAGCGGGTGGCCACCGCGACATCGAACTCGTGGTCCATCGCGGCCGCCATGCGCAGCTGCGACCGCCGGGTGTGATGGACCAGCACCGCGGAGAGGTCGCGCGCCACGGCGCACTCCCCCACGAGCGGGTGATCGAGCGCAGCAGCCAGGCGGGGATCGTCCGGTTTCGCCGGATCCGGTTCATTGGCGAGCAGATCCGACTGCACGACCACTTCGAGATCACCATCGAGCGGCTCGACCTCGTAGCGGATCGCCGCCAGTGCCCGCTCGGTGAACGACACCAGGCGTTCCGAACGAATCCGCACGCGGCGGCCGGTCGGCGAGGTCCACACGGTGGAGCGGCGCAGGGTGCCGGACCGGAAATCCAGGACGCGGTCGTGCTCGACCGTAGTGCCATAGCGCAGATCCATCGGCTCGTCCTCGACGAGCAATCGGATGATCTTGCCGTCGGTCACGTTGACGACGGTCTGGCCCTCCGCCGGATAGCCGTATCCGGCTTCGGCGTACGGCATCTTCCGGGATTCGTAGAAGCCGTTGAGGTAGGTGCCCGGTTTGCCGACCGGTTCGCCCTCGTCGAGGGTGCCGCGCAGGCCGATGTGCCCGTTGGACAGCGCGAAGATCGATTCGGTGCGTTGCAGCGCATCGAGATCGAGCCCGCACCAACGCAATTCCCAGGGCGCTACCTCGAATCTCGCATCGCTCATGAGGATTCCCGCAAGTCGGCCAGGTCGCGGACGACGACGTCGGCTCCGGCCCGGTACAGCTGATCGGTATGGTCCGGGTCGCCGGTGCGGTCGACGCCGACGACGAATCCGAACGCGCCCGCGCGGCCGGCCTCCACCCCGGCGACCGCGTCCTCGAACACCGCCGTGGCCCGGGGATCGACGCCCAGGGCGTCCGCGCCCGCCAGGAACCCATCGGGTGCGGGCTTGCCGGGCAGGTCACGCTCCGCGAAGGTGTTCCCGTCGATGCGGATCTCGGCATAGCGGTCCAGACCGGTGGCGGCCAGCACCGCCGCGGCGTTCGCCGACGAGGATACGACGCCGATTCGCAGCCCGGACTGCTGCACAGCGGTAAGATAGTCCACCGACCCGGGGTAGGCGTGCACGCCTTCTCGTTCGATCAACGTGTGCACGAGTTCGTTCTTCTTCCCACCGATACCATGCACGGTCTGCGCATCGGGACCGTCTTCGTCAGAACCCTCGGGCAGCTCGATATCTCGCGACTTCAGGAATTCGCGCACCCCGTCCAACCGAGGTCTCCCATCCACGTACAGTTCGTAGTCCCGCTCCGAGAAGGGCTGGAATCCAGCGCCGCAGCGCTGGCGCAGAAAGCCGTCGAAAGCGCTCTTCCACGCCTGCTCGTGCACCCCGGCGGAATCGGTCAGCACGCCGTCCATGTCGAACAACACCGCGCTGATCGCACGCGGCAGTCCCAGGCGGCGGGTCCTGGTGTCCCGGTCGTCGTGGTCCATACCGGTGCCTTACCCGCGGCAACCCCGGACAAACACGATTCCCCCGGCGCGAGATGTTTCGCGGTGATTCTTCCGGTTACTCGACCGACTGCCGGCAGTCCGGCCGGCGCTCACGACAGCGGAAAGGCAAAAACCATGCTGATGCTCACCCCCACTGCCGTCGAGGCAGTCCGCGATATCACCTCCGGAGACGGCGCGCCGCAGGACGCCGGACTGCGGATCTCCACCCCCGATGACGCCCAGAGCTTCCACCTGGCCGTCGCCGCCGAGCCGTCGCAGGACGACGAGGTGCTGACTGCCGAGGGAGCCCGCGTCTTCATGGACCGCAAGGCCGCCGAATTCTTCGACGACAAGATTCTCGACGCCGGCCTCGACGCGAAGGGCAATGCCACCTTCGTGGTCGGACCGCAGGCCGCCACCTCCTAGACTCGTCCGCGACGATGTCGGCGAATCTGGCTCGGAAACTGATCGAGTCGCACCTGGTGTCCGGTGCGATGAAGCCGGGTGCGGAGATCGCGATCAGGATCGACCAGACGCTGACCCAGGACGCCACCGGCACCTTGGTGATGCAGGAACTCGAGGCCTTGAACCTCGAGCGGGCGCGCACCGAGGTCAGCGTTCAGTACGTCGACCACAATCTGCTGCAGACCGATGAGAAGAACGCCGAGGACCACGAGTATCTCCGCACGGCCGCCCAGCACTTCGGCCTGTGGTTCTCCAAGGCGGGCAACGGTGTATCGCACCCGACGCACATGCAGCGGTTCGGTATACCGGGCAAGACTCTCGCGGGCTCGGATTCGCACACTCCGGCGGCCGGCGCGCTGGGCATGCTGGCCATCGGAGTGGGCGGATTGGAAGTGGCGCTCGCGATTTCGGGTCGGCCGCTGCACCTGAGGATGCCCGAGGTGTGGGGTGTCCGGCTGGAAGGCGAACTGCCGCAGTGGTGTTCGGCCAAGGATGTCATTCTCGAGATGCTGCGCCGCCACGGCGTGAGCGGCGGGATCAACCGCATCATCGAGTACCACGGCCCGGGCCTGTCGAGTCTGTCGGCGATGGATCGCCATGTGATCGCGAACATGGGCGCCGAACTCGGGGCCACCACAACGGTATTCCCGAGCGACGCGGCCGTGCAGGCCTTCCTCCGCGAGGAGGGACGCGAGAACGAGTGGGTCGAGCTGGCCGCCGATGCCGACGCCGGTTACGACCTCGAGGACTCGATCGACCTGTCCACCCTCGAGCCACTCATCGCGAAGCCGTCCTCGCCCGGCAACGTGGTGCCGGTGCGCGAGGTCGCGGGCACCGATATCGCGCAAGCGGTGATCGGCTCCAGCGCCAATCCCGGCCTGCGCGATTTCGCGATCGTGGCGGCGATGGTGGCCGGGCGGCAGACCGTGCCACAGGTCAGTTTCGACGTGAACCCCACCTCGCGGGAGATCCTCACCGATCTGACCGCGATGGGTGCCGTCACCGACCTGGTGGCCGCCGGGGCCCGCATCCATCAGGCCGGATGCCTGGGTTGCATCGGCATGGGCCAGGCGCCGGCCGTGGGTCGCAACTCACTGCGCACCATGCCGCGCAACTTCCCCGGCCGCTCGGGCACCAAGGAGGACTCGGTCTGGCTGTGCTCGCCGGAAACCGCCGCGGCGTCGGCGCTCACCGGCGTGATCACCGATCCACGGGAGTGGGCGCGCACCGTGCGCATGGACTATCCGAAGCTCGACCTGCCCGCACGCGCCGCGATCAACACCATGATGCTGGTCGCCCCACTGGATCCGGAACAGGCCCGGCAGGTGCGGCCGGTGAAAGGGCCCAATATCTCCAGCCTGCCGCCCCTGGCCCCGCTGCCCGAACGGATCGAGGCGCCGGTGCTGCTGAAGGTCGGCGACAATATCTCCACGGACGAGATCTCTCCCGCCGGAGCACGGGCACTGCCCTTCCGATCCAACATCCCCAAGCTGGCGATGTTCACCTTCACCCAGATCGACGAGACCTATCCGGAACGGGCACAACGGGTCTCCGAATCCGGCCATCTGATCGTCGGCGGCGAGAACTACGGTCAGGGCTCCTCCCGCGAGCACGCCGCGATCACCCCTCGCTACCTCGGGCTGCGAGCGGTCATCGCAAAATCCTTCGCCCGCATCCACTGGCAGAACCTGGCAAACTTCGGTGTCCTGGCACTCGAATTCGCCGATCCCGCCGACTACGACGGCATCGACCGTGACGACTTCCTGCGCATCGACGATCCGGGCGAGATCGCGCACAGGACGACATTGCAGGTGCTCAACATGAGCAAGGAAACGACTTTCACCGTCCGGCATCGTCTTTCGCCACGACAGGTACAGGACATCCTGGCCGGCGGCCTGATACCCCGCCTGGCGCAACGCGCATGACCGACGCGGAAGGGAGGCGTTCGTGCTGTCCCGCCTGATCGGCCTTACCACCGGTACGGCCCGGGGGCTCGCCCGTGGCCTGGGAACCGCGGCCGAGGTCGGCGCACAAGTGCGCCACGATCTCGGAACGCTGCTCGATCCCAGCCTGCACCGCGACCGCCGGGTGGCACGTGTGGGTGATCGGGTGTTCGTGGAAGTGCACGGCCTCGGTTCCGAGCGCGGCCCGAAACTGGCCGCGGAACTGCGCGACACCTTGCGCGCGGTCCCCGGCGTCCAGCACGTACGGACCAATGCGATCACCGGGCAGGTCATCATCACCACCGATGCCGACATCGCCGACCTGGTGGCGGCTGTGGCCGGGATCGAGAGTGACTTCGGGGTCGCCGACCGTCCCTGGGATCCCACCACCCCGCATCCCGGAGACCTGGAACCCGCACTGTCCGCGGCCATTTCGCTGGCCGGCGACACCCTGGCCCTCGGTCTCGCGGTCGCCGGCGCGCTGGCTCCCCGGCGAGCACCCGTTCAGTTCTTCCAGGCCGCCGCCGCCATGTTCGATACGCAGCCGCGGCTGCGGGCCGTGCTGGAACAGCGCATCGGACTCGCGCGCACCGACCTGCTGGTGACGACCGCCAATGCTCTCGGGCAGGCGGCCGGTGAGGGTGTGGGCAGCCTGCTCGTGGACGCCGGGCAGCGAGCGCTGGTCCTGGCCGAGGCGGGAGCTCGGCACGCTCGGTGGCGGCAGTGGGAGCTGGACGGGGATCACTCCCAGCGGCTCACCGGGCCCAGGGAGCCGCTGCGACTCGGACCCCGCCCCGTCGAGCTACCGCCGGGACCGGTCGAGCAGTGCGCGGACGAGGTCGCCACCGGATCGGCGCTCGCCACCGCCACCGCCCTGTTCGGCCGCGGCGCCGCCGACATCGCACCCACGCTGGGTCTCGCCGCGCCGAAAGCCGCACGCACCAGCCGGGAATCGTTCGCGGCGGCCGTCGCCATCCGCCTTTCGCTCGCCGGGGTGGTGACCGTCGATCCCGGAGTGTGGCGGCGGTTGGACCGGCTCAGTGCCATTGTCATCGACGGTGAGGTGCTGCTCGGCTCCCATCGCCTGGTGCTCGACGCCGAGGCGGCGGACGAGCGTGAGCTGCGGCGGATCTGGAGCGGCGCGCAGGAGCGACTCTGGATCGCCGACGACGCGGATTCCCCGGCCGCAAGCGATGATTCGGACGCCGATGGACCGCTACGCCTCGTCGAGAAGGAACAGCCGGGATCGGATGGACTCACCCGGTTCGACGTCCACGATGGTTCCCGGCAGATCGGGCGCGTCCTCGTCGGACATGAACTGCATCCGCATGCCCAGGCTATCCTGCTGGCAGCTCGTGACGCCGGGTTGCGAGTGATTCTCGCCGGGACACCGGACACCGCCGAATTGCGCTCCTCCACAGACGAATTCGTTCCCCACACACAATCCCTGCACGACCTGGTGCGCCGATTGCAGGAGCACGGCCATGGCGTCGCGGTGGTCTCCGCGTCAGCGGATCGCGCGCTCGCGGCGGCCGACGCGGCGATCGGCGTGGTGCGTTACGACCCGGCGGGCGGGAGGCAGTCCCCGTGGGCGGCCGACGCCCTGTGCACCGACCTGGCGCAGGTAGTGGGTGTCCTGGCGTCGATCGCACCCGCACGCAACGCGAGTGCCCGGGGCCGCGCCCTGGCCCTCTCCGCGGCCTCGCTGGGCGCCCTGCTGGTCGCGGCCGCGCCGCAGCGCCACAACGAGCAGTTCCCGGTCACGGCCGCTCAGGCCACCGGCCTGCTCACCGGCGGCGTGAGCGGTTGGCAGGCAACCGATTCCGACCTCGACGCCGCCGACGCACCCCTGCTGCCCTGGCACGCACTCGAAGCGCACGAGGTGCTGACCCGGCTGCCCGAACCGGAGCCGGCCACCGAAACCTCCCGGCCGCATCCGCTCACACCGATCCTCGACCGAGCGACCGCGGCCGTCGCACCGTTCGGCCGGTTCGCCGGGCAGCTGCGCGCGGAGGTGGCCGACCCGCTGACGCCGATCCTGGGCGTCGGCGCCGCGGCTTCCGCAATCCTCGGTGCGCCGGCCGACGCACTGCTGGTGTCCTCGGTGATGACCGTCAATGCCGTGGTGTCGACGGTGCAGCGCCTGCGCGCCGAAGCCGCATTGCGCGATCTCCTGCACGGCGAGGAGCTGCACGCCTGCCGAATCGAACGGCGGGACGCGCTGGAGCGGAGCCCGGACGATCTGGAAGGCCTTGCCGGACAGCGTATCCCGGCCGAGAACCTGCACGTCGGCGATATCGTGCTGGTGCGCACCGGCGATGTGGTGCCCGCGGACGCCCGGCTGCTGTGCTGCGACGACCTCGAGATCGACGAGTCCGCACTGACCGGCGAATCGGTCACCGTGGAGAAACGAGTGGCCGCGACGCCCGGAGCCGCCCTGAGCGACCGATACTGCATGCTGTTCCAGGGCAGCACCGTCGTCAACGGCATCGCGGCGGCGATCGTGGTGGCCGTCGGCGCCGACACCGAGTCCGAACGTGCTGCCGCGGCGGCGATTCCACCGCGCCGGAGCGGCGTCCAGGCGCAGCTGCGCCGCCTCACCGATCAGGCCTTGCCCACCACCTTGGCCGGCGGGTCGGCGGTCACCATCCTGGGCTGGCTGCGCGGCCGGCCGCTGCGTGCCGCTCTGGCCGAGGGCGTGGCGGTCGCGACCGCCGCCGTCCCGGAGGGTCTCCCGCTGGTCGCGACGGTGGCGCAGTCGGCGGCCGCCCGGCGGCTGTCGCGCAGCGGAATTCTGGTGCGCGCCAGCCGGACCGTCGAGGCGCTGGGCCGGGTCGACACCATGTGCTTCGACAAGACCGGCACCCTGACCGAGGGCAGGCTGCGGCTCACCACCCTCGCCTCACTCGATCGAGAATGGGAGCCCGGAGATGCCGATCCCGCCGCCCGGCAGCTGCTGCGCGACGCCGCCCACGCCTGCCCGGATCCCGACGGCCCGATCGTGCACTCCACCGACCGCGCCGTCCTGGACGCGGCCGCCGACCTGCCCGCCGGCGAGGGCTGGGAAACGGTGGAGGAATTGCCTTTCGAGTCGAATCGGGGCTTCGCCGCCACTCTCGGCCACAACCCGAAGCGGCTGCGCCTGGTCGTGAAAGGTGCGCCCGAAGTGGTGCTCGACCGCTGCGCCCGGGTGCGGCAGAACTCCGAAAAGCCCTCCACCACCCCATTTTCCGACTCCGACCGCGAACGGGCCGACCACCTGGTGCACGACCTCGCGGACCGGGGTCTGCGCGTGCTGGTCGTGGCACGCCGCGAGCTGCAGTCGGCGCCGGACGATATCGAGAGCGCGGTCGAGAAACTCACCCTGATCGGCTTCCTGGGCCTGGCCGACACGCCGCGCCCGCAGGCGCAGCCATTGATCACCGCCCTGCGGCACAACCGGATCGGCGCCCGCATCATCACCGGTGACCATCCGGTCACCGCGGCCGCGGTGGCCCGCGAACTGGGTATCGAGGCCACCACCGTGACCACCGGCGCGGAACTCGACGAGCTCGATGAATCGGGTCAAGCCGACCTCATCGAACACAGCACGGTGTTCGCCCGGGTGAGCCCGCGGCACAAGGTCCGTATCGTCTCCGCGCTGCAGCAGAGCGGTCACGTGGTGGCGA
The DNA here is from genome assembly GCF_042754245.1 of Nocardia sp. NPDC059228. Classification (NCBI taxonomy): domain Bacteria; kingdom Bacillati; phylum Actinomycetota; class Actinomycetes; order Mycobacteriales; family Nocardiaceae; genus Nocardia; species Nocardia sp. NPDC059228. The sequence continues at coordinate 99,325 of NZ_JBHZAL010000027.1, forward strand.
TGGCCGGCGACGGCGGCAACGATGCCGCCGCCATCCGCACCGCCGATATCGGAATCGGTTTGGCCGCACGGGGTTCCACGGCCGCCCGGAACGCCGCCGATCTGGTGCTCACCGATCCGGACCCGCTGGTGCTGCTCGAGGCGCTGACCGAGGGGCGCAGCATGTGGCGGCGGGTCAGCGACGCGGTGGGTGTGCTGGTCGGCGGCAACGCCGGCGAGGTCGCGTTCACCGTGCTGGGGACCGCGGTGGCCGGGCGCGCGCCGCTGGGGACCCGGCAGTTCCTGCTCGTCAACCTGCTCACCGACATGTTCCCGGCCATGGCCGTCGCGGTGTCGCCCGACCCGGCGGCCGAGGAGAACGCCGAAAGCTCCAGCCGCGCCGAGGAACTGGGCGCGCGCCTGGCCGCCCGGCCGCCCGCCGATCTGGGCGCCGAACTACTGCACGCCATCCTGTCCCGGGGCGCCACCACGACCGCGGGCGCCACCGGGGCCTGGCTGGTCGGCCGATACACCGGGACCGCCCGCCGGGCGAGCACCATCGGGCTCGTCGCCCTGATCGGCACGCAGCTGGGCCAGACCCTGCTGGCCGCCCGGCACAGCCCGCTGGTGTGGTTCACCACCGCCGCCAGCGGCGCCGTCCTGGTCACCGTCGTCATGACGCCGGGTATCTGCACCTACTTCGGCTGCCGACCGCTCGGCCCGGTGGGCTGGGCGATCGCCGGCGGCGCGGCCGGCATCGCGACCGCGATCGGCGCGTTTGACGGCGGGCATGCCGGGAACAGCGACAACGTCAGGCCCACGTAAGGAACGTCAAGCCCACGTAAGGCAACCCTTCCGGAAAGGAGTCCACCATGCTGCGGCGAATTGCCCACCCCATGCTCGCGACCGTTTTCGTCGTCGACGGAATCGACACTCTCGCCAATCCGGATCCCCGGGTCAAGACCGCGACCGCCGCGGTGCAGAAGGGCGAGCAGAAGCTCCCGCCACAGCTGGCGAAGTACCTGCCCGACGATCCGGGGCGCGTGGTCCGGATCAATGCGGCGGTCCGCATCGGCGGCGGCGTGCTGCTGGCGCTCGGGAAGCTGCCGCGGCTGTCGACCGCGGTGCTCGCCGCGACCGTGATCCCCGCGGCGCTGTCCGAACCGGGATATTGGACCGAGGAGGACCCGGAGCGGCGCGCGGCGAAACGCACTGCGCTGCTGAAGGATGTGAGCCTGCTGGGCGGCCTGCTCATCGCCTCCACCGATCGGCAGGGCAAGCCCTCGCTCGGCTGGCGCGGCCGTCGCGCTCTCGACAAACTCCACTCGGAAACCGGCCCGGCCCATGATCGCGTCGCCCAGCTCGCCGATGCCGCGAAGGAACACGGACCGGAACTGGCCGCGACGCTACGGGAGCAGGGCGAACGCCTCGCCGAGTCCGCCCGTGAGCATGGTCCCGAACTCGTTGCGGCAGTGCGTGATCGGGGCGAACGCCTCGCCGAGTCCGCCCGCGAGCATGGTCCCGAACTCGTTGCGGCAGTGCGTGATCGCGGCGAACGCCTCGCCGAGGCCGCACAGCACCGCGGCGAACAGCTCGCGGAGACCACCCGTGACGTCGGCGCCCAGTGGGGCAGGACCGCCTCCGATCGCGGCGGCCAGCTCCTCGATGCGGCCCGCGAGCACGGCGGCCACCTCGCCGAGAGCGCACGGGAACACGGCGGGCCGCTGTCGGACACCGTCCGGGAGCACGGGGCACAGCTCGCCGGAACAGCGCGGGAGCAGGGCACACAGCTGGCCACCACAGCGCGCAAGCGCGGCAGGCGGCTCGCCCGGGCCGCCCGGGAACGCGGCGAGCGGGCGGCGGACGCGGCTCGCGACGCCGCCGGCCGGACACGATGACGGGAGCCGGCACCATGACGTCTCAGCACGTCGTATCCCGAACGGCCCGACCGGGTTTGTGGCTGTGCGCGGCGGCGACGGCGGTCGCCGTCGCCGCCGGCTGCGCGAACAGCACGGCACCGGGCGTTCCGGGAACCGGTGCGCCGCAGCCCTCCGGGCAGTCGTCCGGCGGTCCCACCATCACCGCGGATGCCGCGAAGCAGCTCTGCGACATGATCCGGCCCGAGGTCGACAAGTGGCGTGCCGACGGCCCCACCGAGGCACGGCTGAAATTCAATGCCACCGTTCAGGATTGGGCGTTGCGCAACAACGGCGTGAATTTCGCGGTGATGCGCAATCGCTCCGTCATCGACCAGACCACCACCGCCACCTGCCCGGACGTCCACGACGCGGCCGTGCAGGCGATCCAATTCCCGGACCTGGCTTCGGGATTGGTGGGCTTCTGACATCCGCCGGGGCGACGCGAGCCGCCCCGGCGAGATCGGTCACGAGCTCAATTCGCGAGGGATTCGGCGCGGAGCTGCCCGAGGGTCTTGGCCAGAATGCGCGATACCTGCATCTGCGAGACGCCGAGACGTGCGGCTATCTGATTCTGGGTCAGCGACTCGAAGAATCGCATCACCAGGACCCGGCGCTCCCGATCCGGCAGCTCGGCGATGAGCGGGCGAACCGCGAGCAGCTGGTCCACGTGTTCGTAGCCGGTCTCTTCGGCCCCCAGCGCGTCCAGCATCGCCAGCGGAGTGTTCTCCCCGTCATCGGGGCAGGCCGCTTCCAATGAGGCGCTCTGGTAGGCGTTGGACGCCAGCATCGCCTGTGTCAGCTCTTCCGGATCGACGTCCAGCTCGGCGGCCAATTCGCTGGCCTTCGGCATCCGGCCCAGGCGCTGCGCCAAGGTCTCGATGGCGGTGCCCAGCCGGACCTGGGTCTCCTTGATTCGCCGCGGCACCCGCACGGCCCAGGTGCTGTCCCGGAAGTAGCGGCGGACTTCACCCATGATGGTCGGGACCGCGAAGGACAGGAAGCGGGAGCCGCGATACACATCGAAACGATCGATGGATTGGATCAGCCCGAGCCGTGCGACCTGGAGCAGGTCTTCGAACGCCTCGCCGCGACCGGAAAACTTGCGTGCGATGTGATCGGCCAGCGGTAGGCAGCGATCTATCGCTTCCTCTCGCAAGGCACTTCGCTCGGGAGCATCGGTTTCGACGGCGACAGCCAGTTGTTTGAGCAGCGGCTCGATATCGTCGTAGCTGTCACCCGTCATCGGAATCACCCCGTATTCGGCTGAACTGCATGAAGAAGGGGTACCCAGTCCACGCACCATTGAACGCCTTCTTCGCAATTGACCGCAAATTACCAGGTCAGACGCTTTTGCCACGGTGCTGATGCCAGGGATGGATCACCCATATCGCCGTGAACAGCGAGCCGAAAACAATTCCTGCCACGATTCCCGCCCAGGTCCCGCCGACGGTGTGGAAAATGAGCACGGCCACCCCGGTGAGTGCGATACCGAACAGTCCCAGACCCACGATGGCGTAACGGTGAGCGGCATTCACGACATTCTCGATCCGATGCCGCCGGAACAGCATCCGATGCGCGGCGACCGGCGCGACCAGGCAGATGGTGGCACCGATCGACGCGGCGACGATCACCAGATACAGCACACGCAGCGGCTCGGACAGCGTTCCGAACCGATTCTGGAACGGGATCGTCAGCAGGAATCCGGTCAGCAACTGCACGCCCGTCTGCACCACGCGCAACTCCTGCATCAGACTGTTCCAGTTCCGATCCAGCTGCTCGGTAGCGGTTTCATTCCGGCCGCCTCTCATTGGACCCGATTACCCGCGACCACCGGGATCAAGCGCTGTGGCAGCAGATATATCGCCGCTCAGCAAATTTCGGTAACCCGAGTTTGAGCGCCCGTGCGCCGGGAACAGCATGGATGTATCAATCGCCCCACAAAGGAATAATCATGATCATCCTGGGCCTCATTCTGCTGATCGTGGGAATTGTTTTCGGCCTCTCGATCCTGACGACCATCGGCGTCATCCTGATGCTCGTCGGCGCAGCGGCCTGGCTGCTCGGCATGGCCGGCCGCCCGATCGGCGGACGCTCCCACTACTGGTGACGCAACGGGCGACCCCCTGACCGATTCGATTGCAGGTCAGGGGGATACCGCTCCCAAACGATCTCGCCACTCGGTTCACCCCGACGACGGTCCCGGTTTCTCGCGGCGATAGGCGTCCACCGCCGTCGGCAGCGTCGGGTAGAGGCGGTTCGGTCCGATCCGGTCGATCAACCCGGCGGCAGCCAGCGCGTCGCGCAGGTCCTGCTTCACCCGGGCAATCGCGAAAACGATTCCACGAGAGCACAGTTCCTCTTGTAGTTGTACGAGCGCATCCAGCGCGGTGAGATCTACTTCGACATTCGCCTCCGCGTTGAGGACGAACCAGCGAACGGCTGCCGAACCACCGGAGCCATCGGCTGCGGCCAGTGCGCGGCGCCGGAAGTCCTCGGCATTGGCGAAGCACAGGGGCGCGTCGTAACGGTAGATCACCAATCCCGGAACGGTTTCGGCCTCGGCATAGTCGTCGACGTCGTGCATTCCGGCCAGTCCCGGGACGAAACCCTGAACGGCGTCATGCGCGCGAGCGACGCGACGCAGCAGGTCCAGTATCGACAACGCGACGGCGATCAGGACTCCGTACAGGACTCCGGCCGCCAGCACGGCGACGGCGGTGGCCAGCGCAAGTATCAGCTCGCTGCGGCGAAAACGTCCGAGGCGGCGAAATTCCGCCACGTCGATCAGTCGCAGCGCCGCGTAGATCACCAGGGCACCCAGCGCCGCGGCGGGGAAGTTCGCGAGAATGCCTCGGGCGCCGAACAACACGGCCAGCCCTGCCGCGAGCGTGACTACCGAGTACAGCTGGGTCCGCGCGCCGGCAGCGTCGGCAATGGTGGTCCGACTGCCGCTGCAGCTCACGGGGAAACCATGCGAGACGCCCGCGGCCAGATTGGTCGTGCCCAGGGCTACCAGTTCCCGATTGGCGTCGATCTCGCGGCCGTGCCGTGCGGCGAAAGCACGACCGGTGAGCACCGTATCGGAGAATCCGACCAGGGCGATACCTGCGGCGGGGAGCAGCAGCCGCATGAACTCGTGCACCGAGAAATCCGTCAGACCAGGCGCCGGAAGTCCCGCCGGCACCTCGCCGACGACCGCGATGCCGTGATCCCGCAACGAGAACACCCCTACCGCGAGCGTCCCGGCGAGGATCACCAGCAATGGCCACGGTACCCGGGGGAGAAACTGCGTGAGCACCAGCAGAGCGACCAGTGTGGTTGTTGCGAGAATGGCTGTCGGCCAGTTGATTTCATTCATGTGCCGGAGGAATGAGACCACTTGATCAGGTACCGTCTCTCCCGCTACGGCCACCCTCGTCACCCGGCCGAGTTGCCCTGCGATCATGATCCCGGCCGTGCCCGCCAGGAATCCGACCAGTACCGGCTTCGACAGCAGGTCAGCCAGCAGACCCAGCCGCGCGAACGCGCCGACCAGGCAGATCACGCCTACCTCCAGCGCCAGCATCGCGGCGAGCGCGGCGTACCGCCGCGCATCGCCCGCCACTATCGGCGCGAGAGTGGCAGCGGTCATCAGCGCAGTCGCCGACTCCGGCCCCACCGAGAGCTGCCGGGACGTCCCGAACAGCGCATACAACATCAAAGGTCCGATCGACGCCCACAACCCGACAACAGCCGGCAGTCCCGCGACCGTGCCATATGCCATGACCTGAGGCACCAGATACGCGGCAACGGTGATTCCCGCCAGCACGTCCAGCCGAAACCACTCCCGCCGGTATTCCCGGAACTGCTTCAGCCCCGGCATTATTCGCGTCCGCCCAAAGTTCACGGCACCCGACCACCCCGCACTGCACTGCTACTCGCCGAACTGGCTGTCACCATCCATCGGTTTCATTCCGTGATCGACTGAATCGCACGACTACGGGGTATCCGGCGAGCCCCACATTGAATGCCAATGTCGTAGTCTGTATCGAATCGGTCAGTATGCCGAGTGCCTTCCGGGCGAATCCATCCTCCTCCAGTGGGCTGTCGGTCTCGCACACAGTGGTCACCCGAATTCGGATTCTCCGGGCGTCATAGCGGAATTCGCACTCGATCACCGCACCGTGCACAGCGGAGACCATCAGCTCGCTCGCGACTTCGTCGAGGGCGACGCCGACATCGGTCATCACATCGAGGGTGAAATCCGCCGTCAACATGATGTTTTCGGTCACCGTGCGCAGCAGCCACAGGTATGACACCTCGGCGGGAACGTGCAATTCGACCGTTCCCGGAGCGGATTGCCGCGCCGCCTCGAAGTACGGTACGAATCGTTCGGCATCAGGGTCCGCGATCATCCTGGCGGCCACGGCGTCCGGCACCCGACCGCCGTTTCCACCCTTGTTCCGAGGTGAGTACATGTGCGTCCACCATTCACTGGTGCCGCTTCCGATCACGGCTGTTCATTACTCGCGTACCCGTTCTGCGAGGCGGAAAACACCGTGGAATCAATAGCCTTCGACGAATGGCGTGGATCGAATACGTTCGTGGACAGTCAGCAGCAGATGGTCGAACCTCGTCCGGAGCCGGGCACTCGAATCGGCGACCGAAGGCAAATCCGCAACCAGCTGGGTCGCGAGCACACGCAATTTGATGTTGGTTTCCTGAGACCGCCAGATCAGAATGCGAAACGCCTGGTCCGCGCTGATGCCGTAGACGAGCATGAGCGCGCCCTTGGCCTGCTCGACCACCGCGCGCGCGGCGTACAACTCCGGCAGCCGGTGGTCGAGAGTCTCCTGGCTGTGCTCGGCGAGCGTCTCGGTCATGTCCATGTAGTACCCGGCGGTTCCGACCACCTGGCCTGCTCCGTCGAGCATTTGATCACCGACAACCAGGACGTCGTGCACTTCCCCGGCGGTGTCGATGATGCGGTGGCGACTGCAGAACGGCTCCGCGTTCTCGACCGAACGGGCAATGGTGCCGGCGACCTTTTCCCGATCCTCCGAATGCTTGTGTGCGAGAAGCAGTTCCGTGGTCGGCTGCACGCTTCCAGGTGGATAGCCGTGCATCTTCGCCACCTCGGCGGACCACTCCCACCGCTGATCATCGAACCAGAAGCGGAAGCCACCGACGAGACACGGGCCTTCCACACCCATCACCGATTGGAACGCCCGGGTGCCCTCGGGTGAGATACCGCCACCCTCTGCCACACCGCGATTATCCGCCCGCCCGGTCATTCTTGGGAAATCGCTTCCACAACTTCACCGGAATCCCGGTGGCTGAGTGTTCGTGCGATATCGGCCTGGGCAATGATGCCGACCAGGTGGTCATTTTCGACCACCGGAAGCCGCCGCACCTGGTGCTGAGCCATCAGCTGCATGACGGTGGACACGTCGTCGTCGGCCTCGGCCACCACCAGCGGGCCATCGACCAACTCCCCCACCTTCACCTCGAGCGGATTCTCGCGCTGCGCCACCACGTTCACAGTGATATCCCGATCGGTCAGGATGCCGTGCAACCGGGAGTCCTCGCCGACGATCGGCAGGGCACCGACGCGCAGTTCCGCCATCATGCGTGCGGCATCGACCACCGTGTCGGTCGACCGGGCACAGCGGCAGTCCGGCGTCATTATTTCGCGCGCGGTAGTCATCGGCTATCTCCTCGATTCCCCGCGGATCCGGTCAGCACGAGCGTCAATTCACCGCCACGCCGGCCTGATGGGAGTGCTCATTGACTGGGCTGCGGCACATTGACATGGCAATTGGCGATTTTCGGGTTCACGCCGAGGTAGTTCAGCGGGCCCGCGATGATGGTCACCGCGATTGTTCCGGCGCTTGCGCAGTTGGACGGCGCGCTGTCGTAATAGTGCCGTTGACCCGCGGCCACGGCACCGATGACCAGCCACGCAAGCACCAGCACCACGATGAGGCTGCCCGCACTCGTGCGTCGTCCCAGCCAGCGGTCGTTTGCGTATGTTCTCACTTCGCATCTCCTTGTTCGACCACCCCACTGCTGACGCAGGTTCCAGATGCGGGCAGTCGCGATATTTCCTCTCTCGACGACCGGATACCCCGTCGAGTACAGGCCTAACAAGGCCGTTCCATGGTGTTCCGGACGAGCAACGCGGGACCCGCGAGTAACCTCATGGCAATGGACGCGGCACTGTCGACCGTCGGCGTTGAGGAAGAATTCCTGCTTGCGGACCCTGTGACGGGTGCGCCCGCCGCGAACAACGCAGAAGTGGCACGCACCGCCGCCGAGAGCGGGATCGACCTGAAGCTGGAGCTCACCCGATGCCAGGTGGAGACCAATACCCGCGTGCACTCCACCACTGCCGGGTTGATTCAGGAATTGCGCGCGCTACGTCTCGGTGTGACATCCTGCGCGGAGCAGAACGGCGCTCGCCTGCTCGCGGTGGCCATTCCGCCGACCGTCCCGCACCAGTTCCCGTTCACCGACACACCCCGCTACCGGCGCATCGAGCAACATTTCGGCCTGCTCGCCCACGAGCAGGGGCTCTGCGGCTGCCATGTCCACGTCGCGGTTCCGGATCGAGAAACAGCCCTCCAGGTCAGCAATTTCCTGCGCCCCTGGTTGCCGCTGTTCCTGGCACTGACCGCGAATTCCGCGGTCTACCGCAGCGTCGACAGCGGGTTCGCCAGCTGGCGAAACATTCTGTGGCAACGCTGGCCCAGCGCCGGACCTCCACCCTATTTCACGTCGACGGAGGATTACGACGCCCTGGTCGCCATGATGATTTCGAGCGGCAGCATTCTCGACGAGACAATGGTGTATTGGGATGTCCGTCCGTCCTTGAACTATCCGACCGTCGAGATCCGGGTCAGTGACATCCCCGCCACGGTCGAGGAGACCGCGCTGCTCGCCACCCTGGTGCGAGCCACGGTAATGACCGCGCGAAATTCATTGGAGCAAGGGATCATCGCGCCCCCGGTCCAGCATGAATTGCTGCGCGCGGCGTACTGGAAGGCTGCTCGTACGGGCATCGACGGCAACGGTGTCTACCCGATGAACGGCAGTGTCATGCCGGTTCGCGCGCTACTGGCCGAACTCGTCGATCACGTCGGGCCGGCACTCGAGGAGTTGGGGGACCGCGACTTCGTCACCAGCACCCTGCGGACCGTTCTCGCCCGCGGCAATGGCGCGCGTCGCCAACTCGGGGCCTTCCGGATGCGTGGAGATGTCGGCGATGTCGTCACCGAGTTGGCGAATGCCACCCTGGAGGGCTGCCACCGGCACCCCGTCAACCTGCCTTCCTGAGGAGGATCAGATCGGCGGAGGTCGCTGTCACCCCGGAGAGCGCACCACGCTCGCGAGCTGGACTCGCTCATCATGGGACGCCCGCAACTGCTCGACGTTCGTATCGGCCACGACCCGTCACCGATTCTGCTGTGCCCGCTGACGCGCTTCCTGAGCCTGAGCCACGGCACGGTCCTTCTCGGCCTGGGCCTCCCGCTCGGCGGCGTCGCGCTGGGCTCGAGCCTTGTCCTGCTGAGCGCGACCCTCCTCACGCAG
>NZ_JBHZAL010000028.1:0-102426 GCF_042754245.1 Nocardia sp. NPDC059228
ACGGCCGCTTCCGGCAATGGCGTGGGTGGTGCGGTGCGCAAGAAGCCGAAGCCGCGCAAGCGCGGTGGCGCGGGCGCCGGTGCCGCCTCCGGTGATGCCGTGACCGCCCCGATGCAGGGCACCGTCGTCAAGGTCGCGGTCGAAGAGGGACAGTCCGTCGAGGCGGGCGACCTGGTGGTCGTGCTCGAGGCCATGAAGATGGAGAACCCGGTCACCGCCCACAAGGCCGGTGTCATCACGGGTCTCTCGGTGGAGGCGGGCGCCGCCATCACCCAGGGCACCGTCCTGGCCGAGATCAAGTAGCGCAACACCATTCGCGTCAAGTAGCGCAACGCAAGTCACCGAGTGGCCGCTCACCTGCAGGTGGGCGGCCACTCGCGCTAATGTCATGGCATGGCTGAACCACCCGAGATCCGTATTGGCACCGCCGAGCGTGAGGACGCGATGAAGCGGCTGTCCGATCATTTCGCGGCGGGCCGGCTCAGCGTCGCGGAGTTCGACGAGCGCAGTGGGGTCGTGGCCGCCGCCCTGACGCGCGGTGACCTCGAGCGGGTGTTCACCGATCTGCCGGAGCCGGTGGCGGAGAAGAGCGTTCCGGCGCAACGGGAGTCGCGGTTCGGTGCGCACTGGCGCGATCGGGTGATGCCGGTCGTTCCGATCATCGCGCTGATCCTTTTCTTCGTGACCCACCAGTGGTGGATGTTCCTGTTGATCCCGCTGGCGGGCGCGGTGCTGTACGGCGGCGGCAATCCGGGGCAGCGGCGGGAGCACCGGGAGCGCCGGCGGCAGCGGCGACTGGATCGGGGATCGGAGGACTGATGGAGCCCATCGAGATCAATGCGGGCAGTTGGTATCTGCGTGCGCTGCGTGCGGACGAGCGCATCGACGACCGGCCCGCCCTGGCCGACTCCGGCATCACCGAGCCCGGCTATGTGGCCCGGCGCAGCGCCGAATGGGCTGAGGAGACCCACTTCTCGTGGGCGGTGTGCATCCCCACCACCGCGGAGATGGTCGCCGAGATCGGTGTGCGGCCCAATGCCGACGGCACCGCGACCGTGACCGGCTGGGCCCGTGCGGGATACGACGCCGCACTGGCGGACGGCCTGGTGACCGTGCGCCGATTCACCGCGGGCGCCCTCGGCCTGGAACCGGTCGACGCCTGAATCCGAGCCGCCGGATGCGTCCCGCTGTCCGGTCCGGACACCGATCTTCGTCGTGAAAGTCCGTATCTACCAGCCTTGATGGCGTCCGCACCCGAAAAATCGGTCGTGCTCGGCCCCGGTCGTGGGTCACTCTGGAGTCGCATCCGAAACCGACGACCCGGGGAGGCGGTTATGTGGAGCTGGAGTGAACACCAAGCAGATCGGGCAGCGGCGGCATCGTTCACCGCGTGGCGGACCCGTGATCCGGAGCCGACAATGACCGATCCGGAATTCAGTGAAACCTCGGACGACGACGGCGCGAGCGGCGGCGGGCGCACAGCCCCGCTCACGGGCGACGGCCGTACCGGGGATGGCGGCGAATCGACGGGGGACGCCGCCGCTGTGTACGCGGAGATGCCGTGTGCGGGTCGGGTGCCGGTCCCGGGCACCCCGGTGGCAGGGGTGGGTAACCCGGTACTCGTGTCCGCCGACGCCGAGTCCGACGCGGCCGAGCCTGCGCGCGAGGACATTTCCGAGCAGGTGCTCGCCGGCCTGTTCGAGGCCCTCGCGGGCATGTTGCAGGCGGTGTCCGCGCCGCGGTAGCGCGCCGGGCGAGCAGGGGCGGTCCGATCCGGACCCGCCCCTTGTCGTTGCCGTGTGGATGCGAGCGGGGGAGTAGCGTGCGGTGCATGGAGAGGTCGCCGCTGGATGTTGACGTGCTGGGCCGGAGTGTTGCCGAGGTGCCCGAGCTGGGTTTCTTCTCGGTCGTCGAGGTGGTCGAGTCGACCGGGTCGACCAATGCGGATCTGGTTGCGCGGGCCGCGGATTCGAGTGCCGATCGGCTGGTGCTGATCGCCGAGTCGCAGGAACACGGCCGCGGCCGCCACGACCGGCGGTGGGTGAGCCCCGCGCGGGCGCAGATCGCCATGTCGCTGCTGGTGCGGGTGCGCGGGATCGATCCCGCCGTGCTGGGCTGGCTGCCGCTGCTCACCGGCGTGGCCGTGGTGGACGCGGTGCGCGCGGTGGCCGGGGTGAAGGCGGTGCTCAAGTGGCCCAATGACGTGCTGGTGGACGGCCGCAAGCTGGCCGGGATCCTGGCCGAGATCGCCGCAGCGGGTGCGGACCCGGCGGTGGTGGTCGGGGTCGGGTTGAACGTCTCCCTCACCGAGGCCGATCTGCCTGTCCCGCACGCCACGTCCCTGCTGCTGGCCGGGGCTCCCGAGATCGATCGCACGGTGCTGGTGCAGGCGATGCTGCGCGAGTTCGCCCGCCGCTTCACCGCCTGGGAGGCGTCCGGCTGGGATATCGCCGAGCTGTCCGCGGCCTATCGCGAACGGTGTGCCACCCTCGGCGCGCAGGTACGCGCGGAGCTGCCCGGTGGGGAGGTTCTCACCGGAATTGCCACGGGCATAGACGAATACGGCAGGCTGCTGGTCGGTGACCGCGCCGTCTCGGCGGGCGACGTCACCCATCTGCGCGCCGAGTACTGACGGAAACGCTTTTCCCGCAACCTGATTCGCGCCGGTTCCCGAACAGGTTCGGCGCGCGGACTATTGGCTGTTCTGTCCGTGCGGGCGACCGCCGTGGCGGTTGCCGCCGGCGGGCCCGGGGAAGCCCGGAAGGGTGAAGCCGGGACCGGGCAGACCGGGACCGGGGATCTCGAGTCCGGGTAGCCGCGGGCCGGCCGGGGCGTCGATGGCCGGCGGTTCGGCGGGGGCCAGTGTGTCGTCCGTCGTCGGTGTGACGGATGCGGCGGCGGGGTCCTCGGGAGGTTCGGTCGTCGGCTCGTTGGTCGGTGGAAGCGCCGCCTGGACAGGAACTTTCGGGGTCGGTACGGCCGAGGTCCGGGCGCGCTGCTCGGGCTGCGGTTCCGCGGCCCGGCTCGTGAACAACGCGGCGCCGATCGCGATGGCGGTGGCGGCGGCCGCGAAGCTCGCGGCGGCGAGCAGTCGCTGCCGGGTCCAGCGGCGGGCGGGCAGATCCAGATCGGCTTCCTTGGACAGCGCGACGGTATGCATATCCATTCGGGCCGGGATTCCCGCGGCGGGCGCCGGGCGCGGGAGGGCGGTGGTGCGCGCGTCGGTGGCGGCCGGGTTCGGGATGGTCACGGTCACCTGCGCCTCGGGAGCCGGCTCGGCCGGTACGGCGGGCGCGGCGAGGGCGGCCTTGGCGGCGGCGGCGAATTCGCCTGCGGTGGAATACCGTTCGCCGGGTTTCTTGGCCAGGGCGCGCAGGACGACGGCGTCGAGGGCGGCCGGAACGGTCTCGTCGAGGGTGGACGGCGGCTTGGGCGCGAGGTCGAGGTGAGCGCGCATGAGCTGCGCCGGATTACGCACCCGGAAGGGCCGCTGCCCGGTGAGGCATTCGTAGAGGACGCAGCCCAGGGAGTAGATGTCGGAGCTCGGTGAGGCGGCGCCCTCGAAGCGTTCCGGCGCCATGTAGGCGGGGGTGCCGACCAGCATGCCGGTCTGGGTGATGGCGCTCTGGCCGTCCTGCAGGGCGGTGCCGAAGTCGATGAGGTAGGCGACGTCGTCGGGGGCGACGATGATGTTCTGCGGCTTGACGTCCCGGTGGATCAGCCCGGCGGCGTGGGCGTCGTCGAGCGCGGAGGCGACCTGGGAGATGAGGTCCACGGCCGCGTCCGCGGCCATCGGGCCCTCCCATTCGAGCAGGGCCTCGATATCGAGGCCGTCCACGAATTCCGAATCGATGTACAGCCGGCCCTCGAGCTCGCCGTAGCTGTGCACGGGCACCACGTGCGGTCCGTGTAGCAGTGCGGCGGCCCGGGCCTCCCGCTCGAAGCGCCGCCGGTATTCGGGATCGGAGGTCAGGACCGGTGCCAGCATTTTGAGCGCGACGGTGCGATCCGCCACGGTGTCGTGCGCACGCCACACTTCCGCCGACCCACCGCTGCCGAGCAGTTCGTCGAGGCGGTATCGGCCCAGGTAGCCATCCCCCAACGGATTTCCTCTCGTCACACTGGGGGACACCTTAGCGAACCGAATTTATTTCAATCGCACACAACGTCCCCCTGGTGTCAGACCGTTTGCAGTTCGCCGCGGGCGGCTTCCCGGGCGAGCATGCGGTCGCGCTGTTCCTCGAACTTGACGACGTCCTGGCCCAGTTTGTCCAGATAGGCGGCCAGCTCCTCGCGCGCTTTCTCGCCGCGCGGCCCGAAGTCGTTGCGCTCGAAGATATTCCAATTCTTCAGCACCGGACCGACCACTTCCTCCAGGTGCTGGCGCAGGTCGTAGATGCCGTGCTTGGCCATCATGACCCCGTTGCGGCGGAAGTTCGGCATGCCGGCGCCGGGCATCACGAAGTGGGTGAGCACCTTGGTGATGGCCGCCACCGCCTGGTCGGGCGCCAGGTCCAGGCCGGCCGCGCACAGGGTGCGGTAGAAGATCATGTGCAGGTTCTCGTCGGCGGCGATGCGCTGCAGCATGCGGTCCGCGACGGGGTCCTTGCAGACCCGGCCGGTATTGCGGTGACTCACCCGGGTGGCCAGCTCCTGGAAGGTCACGTACGCGACATTCTCCAGGAAGCCGCCCCAATCAGCGGGCGACCGCACGCCATTGGTCATGTGGATCATGCGCGCCTGTTCCAGCGCCACCGGATCCACGCCACGGGTGACCACCAGATAGTCCCGCATGACGATGCCGTGCCGGTTCTCCTCGGCGGTCCAGCGGCCCACCCAGGTGCCCCAGGCGCCGTCCTGGGAGAAGTTCTCGGCGATCTCGCGGTGGTACGAGGGCAGATTGTCCTCGGTGAGCAGGTTGGTGATCATCGCGATCTTGGCGACCTCGGTCAGCCGCGACTGCGCGGGATCCCAGTCCTCGCCGCCCATGGCCGCGAAATTGCGGCCCTGCTCCCACGGCACGTAATCGTGCGGGTGCCATTCCTTGGCCATCGACAGATGCCGATTCAGATTCGCCTCGGCGACCGGTTCGAGCTCGCGAAGTATCTGGAACTGCGTCAACTCTCGGGTCACACACGCCTCCTGTGTCTGGCACAACCGGGTAGAGCCTGCTGTCGACGATCACCGGCGAAGCCGGATGGTCCTGCTCGGGAAAACCCTGACGGTCTTGCGCGGTACAACTAGGAAGAAAGGCAACTCGTGCCTGCCGATGGTACCGGCAACCGCACGATTGTGCCCCAGCCCGCAGATCGTCGTGCGGCCTTCCGGCATCCGGCCGCGATAGGGTTTCGGCATGGGTTATCCGGAGGAGGCATTGGCGCCCGAAGAGGTGCTGCTGCTGCACCGCCATCCGCACTGGAAGATGTTGTTCTGGCCGGCTGTGACTTTCATCCTTGTCACCGCGTTGGCCGGATTCGCCGCGGGGGTGACGGCGCGCAATACCGGCGGCACCCTCCAGACCGGTTTGCTGCTCGGCATTCTGGCGTTGTGGCTGGGGATCGTGGTGTGGCGCAGCCTCGCTCCGCTGATCCGGTGGAAGTCGACGCATTTCATCGTGACCGATCGGCGGGTGCTGATCCGGCAGGGCGTGCTCACCCACACCGGCATCGACATTCCGATGAACCGGATCTCGAATGTGCAGTTCCGCCATGGGTTGTTCGATCGCATGCTGGGTACCGGCACGCTGATCATCGGTTCGTCGTCGGAGGATCCGCTGGAGTACGACGACATTCCGCATGTGCAGCAGGTGCACGCGATGCTCTATCACCAGGTCTTCGATGTGGTGCAGAACAATCCGAACGGTGGCGGCTTCTACGGATCCGCCGGGGCGTACCCGTAGTCTGGTGCCGTGACCGCAGTACTGCTGGCCGAAGACGACGAGGCCATCGCCGCCCCGCTGTCGCGGGCGCTGGGCCGTGAGGGCTATTCGGTGACCGTGGAGAGCTACGGTCCCGCCGTGCTCGAACGGGCCCTCGAGGGTGGTCACGACCTGCTGATCCTGGACCTCGGCCTGCCCGGTATGGACGGGCTCGAGGTGTGCCGCCAGGTGCGGGCGCGCGGCGCCGAGCTGGCCGTGCTCATGCTCACCGCGCGTACCGACGAGGTGGACTTCGTGGTCGGCCTGGACGCCGGCGCGGACGACTATGTGGGCAAGCCTTTCCGGCTGGCGGAGCTGCTGGCCCGGGTGCGGGCGTTGTTGCGCCGCAGCGGAATCGGGGACGAGGCGGTGGAGGTGGGCGGCATCCGGCTGGAGCCGGCCGCGCGCCGGGTGCTGGTGAACGGCATCGAGGTGAACCTGGCGAACAAGGAGTACGAGCTGCTGAAGGTGCTCATCGACCGGGCCGGGCAGGTGGTCTCGCGCGAGATGATCCTGCGCGAGGTATGGGGTGACGCCGATCTGCGCGGCTCCAAGACCCTGGACATGCACATGTCGTGGCTGCGCCGCAAGATCGGCGACGAGGGGCCGGTGGCCGAGCGGCGTATCGTGACCGTCCGCGGCGTAGGCTTCCGGTTCAATACCGACTAGCCGCTCAGTTCGAAATCCTTTTGTTGTGCTGTTCCGCGCGCGTCCGAACCCCGAAAACCCGGCGAAGCGAGGCATCTCGACGATGAGACGCAGGATTCTGCTGTCCATGGTGGCCGCCTTGACCCTCACCACTCTGGTTCTCGGTGTGCCGCTGGCGTTCACGGCCTGGAAGTGGGTCGAGGACATCAACCGCAATGAACTGCGCAACCGGCTCGACGGCATCTCCGAGGAGGTGACGCGCCAGGAGCGCGACGGCGTGGTGTACGGCGAGCTGGACACCAAGGCGGTGCGGCTGCTGATTCCGGCCAACGGCAAGCTGACCATCATCTATCCGACGCCGACCGAGCCCAACAAGAAGGTCGACATCGGCGCGGACACGGTGCGCGATCCGCTCTCGGAGTCCTGGTCGATGGGCACCGACGGCTCGCTGCGGCTGGAAGTGCCCTCGGCCCCAATGCATTCCATGCAACGGCAGGCGCTCGGCGCGGTGCTGGGCCTGGTGCTCATCTCGCTGGGCGCGGGCATCGCGGTGGCGGTGGTGACCGCGCGCCGGGTGGCCGACCCGCTGCGGGACGTAGCGGCCCGCGCGGCGCGGCTGGCCATGGGCGACTTCCGCGCCGATCCGCGCCGCCACGGCATCACCGAACTGGACCGGGTATCCGACGTCCTGGATTCGGCCACAGTGGAAATCGCGGGCCGGCTGCAGCGCGAGCACGCCCTGGTCGCCGATGTCTCGCATCAGCTGCGCAGCCGGCTCACCGCCGTGCGCCTGCGCCTGGACGAGCTGTCCGCGCACGCCGACCCGGCGGTGGTGCACGAGGCGGAAGAGGCCATGGCACAGGTGGATCGGCTCACCGACGCCATCGACGAGCTGGTGCGCGCCTCCCGCGACGAGGGCGCGGCCGAACGCGATCCGCTGCCGGTCGTGGCCGAATTGCGCAGTGTCGTCGCGGAATGGCGGCATCCCTTCGCCGAGGCCGGGCGCAAGCTGGTGCTGCTCGGCGACCCGACTCTCAAAGCGCCCGTGACGGGTTCACGCCTGCGCGAGGCGCTCGCGGTGCTGGTCGACAATGCCCTCATGCACGGCGGCGGCACCTGCACGGTGTCGGTGCGCACGGTGACGGGCCGCATGGACGATCGCGAGCCGCTGGTGGTCGTCGAGGTCGCCGACGAGGGCGACGGCGTGCGAGATGAGCTGGCGCCGCACATCTTCGACCGCGGCTTCTCGGCGGCGGGCTCCACCGGGGTCGGTCTGGCCCTGGCCCGCGCGCTGATCGAAGCCGACGGCGGGCGACTGGAACTCCAGCGTCGCCGCCCCGCCCTGTTCGCCGTGTTCCTCGGCTCCTCGGGGGTGGCGTCACGGCCGATCGCGGTCGGCACCGAGCCGCGCTGATCTTCTATCCGTTCTCTAACCGTTCGCTAGCCGGTCCTGAGAATCCGCTTCCTACCTTCGGATTCGTCAACCGGAGCCGGCGCCCGATCGCCGGCGAGAGAACAGGAGACGCCATGCCGATCTTCACCGTCCGCCGCACCGTGACCGCCGCGGTCCTCGGGACCGCCGCCCTCGGGGCGCTGGCACTGCCCGCGCTGGCGCAGGCCGCGACGCCGGATTCGATTGCGGGACTGGCGGATACGGGCAGTAGCGAGCCCGTCCCCCCGGCCGCCCCCACCGGTCCGGGCGTGCTGATCATCAAGGATCGCGACGGCAATGTGACTGTGCGCCAGGCCGAGCCGGGTGTGCCGCCGGTCCCGGACGCCGTGCCGGCCCTCCCGGTGCGGCCGGGCCTGCCGGCGCCCGGCGTGGTGACCGTGCAGCCGGGCGATCCGGGCGTGGCGGTCCTGCCCGGCAAACCGTCGCAGACCATCGTGGTGAACCCGGGTCGCTGAGGCTCCGCTCTCAGCTCGCGTCAGTATCGTCTGGTCTTGTGACGGGTCCCCGGATTCTGATTGTGGACGACGATGTCAGGGTGCTGTCCTCGGTGGCGCGGGGGCTCCGGATGTCGGGTTTCGACGTCGAAACCGCGGCGGACGGGGCCGCCGCGCTCCGCCAGATCGCCGCGTATGCCCCGCAGGCCATGCTGCTCGACCTGAATATGCCGAATCTGGATGGCGTGCAGGTCGTCACGGCACTGCGCTCACTGGGCAACGACATCCCGATCTGCGTGCTCAGCGCCCGCACCGAGGTCACCGATCGTATCGACGCCCTGGAGGCCGGGGCCGACGACTACCTCACCAAGCCCTTCGACCTGGGCGAACTGGTGGCCCGGCTGCGCGCCATGCTGCGCCGCGCCCCCGCCCCGGCCCACGTCACCGACGATCACATCACCGTGGGCTCGCTGACCATCGCACCCGGCGCGCGGCGTGCATGGGTCGACGGCACGCCCCTCGACCTCACCAAACGCGAATTCGATCTGCTCGCCGCGCTGGCCGCGGCGCCGGGGCAGGTCTTCTCCCGCGCCCAGCTCCTCGACCGGGTCTGGGGCTACGACTTCGAAACCCAGACCAAGGTGGTCGATGTGTTCGTCTCCTACCTCCGCCGCAAGATCGAGGCCGCCGGATCCCCGCGGCTCGTCCACACCGTCCGCGGCGTCGGCTTCGTCCTGCGGACCGAGCCGTGACCAGGCTGCCGCGACGGCCGGTGTCGCTGCGCGCCCGGGTCGCGCTGGCGAGCGCCGCGACGGCCGCGGTGGTGGTCGCCGCCATGTCGGTGGTGTTGTTCGCGTTCGCTCCGAACGACGCGGCGAATCAGGTCGGCCGGGTGGTCAGCGCGATCGCGCTCGCCCCCGCCCAGCTGCAACCCGGCCGGTCGCTGCCGGAACCCGTGCTGTCGAGTCTCCCCGTGCCCGGCAGCACGGCTGCTCCCGAGCCGGGCCTGCCCGCCGTCACGAAACCCGGGGTGCTCATCGTGCGCGGCGAGCCGGGCAGTCCGGAGCCGGAATACTCGCGCACGGTGGCGCTCGACGGCCATCCGGTGGCGGTGACCGTGCCGACCGGCGTGGCCTCGGATTCGGCTGCGCAGCAGCGGATCCGGATCGTGCTCATCGGACTGGCCGCGGTGCTGCTGGCGGCGGTGCTGGGCTGGTATTTCGCGCATCGGGCGGTGGTCCCGCTGCGGCGGCTGACCGCGGCGACGGCCGGGCTGGGCGAGGGGCTGGCCCTGCAGACCCCGCGTCATCCGGTGGCCAGCGAGACGACGGAATTGGCCGAGGCCATGAACACCATGCTGGGGCGCATCGCAACCGAGCGCCGGCACACCGGCGAAGCACTGGTCACGGCACGCGATTTCGCCGCCACCGCCGCGCACGAGCTGCGCACGCCCCTGACGGCCATGCGCACCGACCTGCAGGTGCTGCGGTCCATGCCGCTGTCGGATGCCGAGCGCGCGGAGATTCTCGACGAGATCCTGGGTGCGCAGAGTTCGGTCGAGGCCACCCTGCAGGCCCTGGAACGGCTGGCGGTGGGCGATCTGGCCACCGAATCCGATCGGGAGGATCTGGAGCTCGGACAGCTCATCGATCAGGTGGTGGATGACGCCCGGCGCGCGAATCCCGGCGTGCTCATCGACACCGAGGCGGTGGAGCCCATCGTGCTGCGCGGGCTGGCCGCGGGGCTGCGTTCGATCATCGACAATGCGGTGACCAATGCCGTCCGGCACGGCGGGGCGCGGCGCATCGAGATCGCGACGCGGCGCGACGACGATCACGTCGTCCTCACCGTCGACGACGACGGTCGCGGCATCCCGGCACCGGATCGGGAGCGCGTCTTCGAACGGTTCTACCGGGCGAGCACGACGCCGGGCAGCGGTCTGGGTCTGGCCCTGGTCGCGCAGCAATCCCGCTTGCACGGCGGTACCGCGACCATCGGGGAAAGTCCGGCGGGCGGCGTCCGCCTGACCGTCACCCTCAGCTGTGACCCAGCTGCTCCTCGTTCTCGGTGACGAGTTCTTCGGCCTCGTTGACGAGGTCCTCGAATTCGGTTTGCAGTTCCTGCATTTCGTCGGGGAACACCCACCGCTTCATGGCCCAGAATCGGAATGCCATTTGCAGCAGGTTGCCGATGATGAAGGCGCTGAAGAAGTCGGCGATGTTCTCGACGGTGAAACTCACATTGGGCTGCCGGAGGTCGAACACGTAGCTCGACACCCACAGCGGCAGCGCGGCGAGTCCGACGCCGATTCCGCTGACCAGGAAGAACAGCAGCGCTTCGTGGTGCTTCTCGCGCCCACCGCGCTTGTCGAAGGTCCATTCCCGGTTGAGGATGTAGGACACGATGACCGCGATGGTGCCCGACATGATGCGGGCCACGGTCGGCTTGGTGTCCATGATCGTCCATTTGAGGACGTAGAAAATGCCCAGGTCGATGACGAACGTGGTCGCACCGACTATCGCGAACTTGAGTAGTTCGTAATGGCGGTCCGCGAGGGCCCGCAGGGGGGTGGGCAGGCGGTTGACCACTTTGTCGACAAATGACA
This sequence comes from Nocardia sp. NPDC059228, assembly GCF_042754245.1. NCBI lineage: Bacteria > Bacillati > Actinomycetota > Actinomycetes > Mycobacteriales > Nocardiaceae > Nocardia > Nocardia sp. NPDC059228. The sequence goes on from NZ_JBHZAL010000028.1 coordinate 11,058, forward strand.
CCCAGCGAGTCTACGTCTCTGGTCCACACGCTGTCCGGCCGGTACAAATCGGGGCAGATACCTGTCATGCGACCCGCGAGTCGGTAGCGGGTGGGTGTCATGACAACATGGTGCAGCGTGAGCGCCCGTTCCTTCGATTCCTCCGCGATGCCCACCGTCACCATGATCGGCGGTGGCCAGCTCGCGCGCATGACCCATCAGGCGGCCATCGCGCTGGGCCAGCGGCTGCGCGTGCTCGCCGAGCGCCCCGACGACCCGGCCGCCCAGGTGACGCCGGACGTGGTCCTCGGCAGCCACGACGATCTGGCCGCGCTGCGCAAGGCCGCCGTCGGCTCGTACGCGCTGACCTTCGACCACGAGCACGTGCCGACCGCGCACCTGGAGGCGCTCATCGCCGAGGGTGTGAACGTGCAGCCGCCGCCGCAGGCGCTGATCTACGCCCAGGACAAGCTCCGGATGCGGCGCAAGCTGGCCGAGCTGGGCGTGCCGATCCCGGCCTACACCGAGGTGACCTCGGTCGCCGACGCGGTGACCTTCGCCGACGAGCACGGCTGGCCGTTCGTGCTCAAGGCGGTGCGCGGCGGCTACGACGGCCGCGGCGTGTGGATGCCCGCCGATGCCGCCGAGGCCGCCCCGATCATCGAAGACCAGCTGGCCCACGGGGTCTCGCTGATGGCCGAGGCCAAGGTGGACCTGAAGCGGGAGTTGTCGGCCATGGTGGCGCGCTCCCCGTTCGGGCAGGCCGCCGCCTGGCCGGTGGTGGAGACCGTGCAGCGCAACGGCCAGTGCGCGGTGGTCATCGCGCCCGCGCAGGACCTGAACGAGGCCAGGGCCACCGAGGCCGAGGCGCTCGCCCTGCGCCTGGCCTCCGAGCTCGGCGTGACCGGCGCCATGGCCGTGGAGCTGTTCGAGACCCACGCCGGCGAGCTGCTGGTCAACGAGCTGGCCATGCGCCCGCACAACTCCGGCCACTGGGGCATGGACGGCGCCTGCACCGGCCAGTTCGAGCAGCACCTGCGCGCGGTCCTGGACTACCCGCTGGGCAGCACCAGGCCGCTGGCCCCGGTCACCGTCATGGCCAATATCCTGGGCGCGCCGCAAGCCCCCGAGATGTCCATGGACGAACGGCTGCACCATCTTTCGGCCCGCATCCCCGAGGCCAAGGTGCACCTCTACGGCAAGGGCGAACGCCCCGACCGCAAGATCGGCCACATCAATATCCTCGGCGACGACGTGGCCGAGACCCGGGAGAAAGCCGAGCGGGCGGCGCACTGGATGTCGCACGCGATCTGGACCGATGGATGGGATCCGCACCATGACTGACACCGCACAGGTTGGCCTCATCATGGGGTCGGACTCCGACTGGCCCACCATGGAGGCGGCCGCGGAAGCCCTGGCCGAGTTCGGCATTCGCTTCGAGGTCGGCGTGGTCTCCGCGCACCGCACTCCGCAGCGCATGCTCGACTACGCCAAGAACGCCGCCGACCGCGGCGTCAAGGTGATCATCGCGGGCGCGGGCGGCGCGGCCCACCTGCCCGGCATGGTCGCCTCCGCCACCCCGCTCCCGGTCATCGGCGTGCCGGTGCCGCTGAAGTACCTGGACGGCATGGACTCCCTGCTGTCGATCGTCCAGATGCCCGCCGGCGTCCCGGTCGCCACCGTCTCCATCGGCGGCGCCCGCAATGCCGGCCTGCTCGCGGTCCGCATCCTCGCCACCGCCGACCCCGAATTGCGTTCCCGCATGGAACGTTTCCAGGCCGGCCTGGAACAAATGGTCCTCGAGAAGGACGAGGCGCTGCGCACCAAACTGCTGGGCTGACACGTCAGCTTTCTCTCGAGCTGACCTCACCGTTCCGCGCGCCGTCGACCGTGGCGTGCGGAACGGCCCGCCCGGGTCGCTACCGTTGGCGGATGCCTACCGACCAGCCCGCACGGCCGCGCGCCGACGCGGATTCGACCCAGCGCCGTCTCACCGTGGTGGATCAGGCGCTACGGCTGTTCGCCGAAAAGGGTTACGAGGCAACGACGGTCGACGAGATCGCGGAAGCGGCGGGGATTTCCCGGCGGACCTTCTTCCGGCAGTTCCGGTCCAAGGAGGACGTGGTCTTCGCCGATCACGAGTCGCAGCTGGCGCAGGCGCGGGCCTTCTTGGAGAGCACACCGTTGGAGGCGGCGCAGGGGGATCCGTGGGATGCCGTGTGCGAGGCCGTGGTCGAGGTGTTCGAGCGGTTCACGCAGTGGCGGGAGATCGCGGCCCGGCGCTACCGGGTGGTGCGGCAGGTGCCGACACTGCGGGAGCGGGAGATCGTGACGGTCTTCCGATACGAGCGGTTGTTCACCGACTATCTGCGCGGGCGCTTGCAGGGGACCGCGGATCTGGAGCTGGTGCAGTTCACGGCCGCGGTGACGGCAACCCACAACTATCTGCTGCGGCGGATGGTCCGGGGAGAGTCGGCGGCGAGCCCGGCGGATCTGCGGGCGGCGCTGGCGGCGATTCCGCGCGGCGGACGCGAGCCCGCGCCGGCCTCGGACGAGATGGTGGTGGCGGTGTTTCCCCGCGATCTCTCGCCACGGCAGGTCGCGGACCTGCTGGCCCGTCGCCTCGATACGCTGTGAGCTGCCCACAGTGGCGCAAATGACACTGCGTGCCACGGATTAGTACGCAGGTACCCGCACGTAATTGCGATTTCGCGGCGTATACTCGACTTCGACTGGCACTGAGTGCCGCACAAGTTGGCGATGCTGGGCAACCAGCGGCGATCCCCCGAAGACCAGGAGAAGAACCCCATGGCGGGCAACCCCGATTTCAACTTGTTCCAGCTCGAGGACTTCCACCACGAGCTGCGCGAGGCCATCCGCGGCCTGTCCGAGAAGGAGATCGCCCCCTACGCGAAGGACGTGGACGGCAACGCCCGCTTCCCCGAGGAGGCGCTGACCGCCCTCAACGCGGCCGGCTTCAACGCCGTGCACGTGCCGGAGGCCTACGGCGGCCAGGGCGCGGACTCGGTCGCCACCTGCATCGTGATCGAAGAGGTCGCCCGCGTCTGCGGTTCCTCCTCGCTCATCCCGGCCGTCAACAAGCTGGGCACCATGGGCCTGATCCTGAACGGCTCCGAGGAGCTCAAGCACAAGGTGCTGTCCGACATCGTCGCGGGCAAGATGGCCTCCTACGCCTTGTCCGAGCGTGAGGCCGGCTCCGACGCCGCCTCCATGCGCACCCGCGCCAAGGCCGACGGCGACGGCTGGATCATCAACGGCTCCAAGTGCTGGATCACCAACGGCGGCCGGTCCGACTGGTACACCGTCATGGCCGTCACCGACGCCGACAAGGGCGCCAACGGCATCTCCTCGTTCATGGTCCACAAGGACGACGAGGGCTTCGTGGTCGGCCCGCTGGAGCACAAGCTGGGCATCAAGGGTTCCCCGACCGCCGAGCTGTACTTCGAGAACTGCAAGGTCCCCGGCGACCGCATCGTCGGCGAGCCCGGCACCGGTTTCAAGACCGCCCTGCAGACCCTGGACCACACCCGTCCGACCATCGGCGCGCAGGCCGTCGGCATCGCGCAGGGCGCCCTGGACGCCGCGATCGCCTACACCAAGGACCGCAAGCAGTTCGGCAAGGCCATCGCCGACTTCCAGAACACCCAGTTCATGCTGGCCGACATGGCCATGAAGATCGAGGCCGCCCGCCTCATGGTCTACACCTCGGCCGCCCGCGCCGAGCGTGGCGAGAAGAACCTCGGCTTCATCTCCGCGGCCGCCAAGTGCTTCGCCTCGGATGTGGCCATGGAGGTCACCACCAACGCCGTCCAGCTCTTCGGCGGCGCCGGCTACACCACCGACTTCCCGGTGGAGCGCATGATGCGCGACGCCAAGATCACCCAGATCTACGAGGGCACCAACCAGATCCAGCGCGTCGTCATGTCGCGTCAGATCCTGCGCTGATCGCTGTTCGATCTGGCGGACACGCGGGAGGCGGCTCCGAGCTGGGCTCGGGGCCGCCTCCGTTGCGTTCGGCCCGGATGAGGGAGTGCCGGGCCGGACGTCTGCGAACTACTGCGCGGACAGGCCGCTGAGCAGGCCGCCGATCAGCGGGACGGAGTTGGAGCTGACCGCCGGCGGGCCCTCGGCGGTGGCCGCGACATGGGCCTCGGTGACGAACAGGTTCCAGGAGCCCGCCGCCCGCCACGTGACGCGCGGGCCGCCGACGCGGCGAAATCTGTTCAGTAGCTGAAGGATTGCTCTGGCAATCGGCTCGCCGCCCATGTGCGGCAGGAGGGTTCGCCGGAACCTCTCTTCGCGGCTTCCTCGGGTAAAGCGCGGGTTTGAGGACTGTTCGGGTGGGGATGCCGGGGGCACTATGGAGCCATGGCCGGAGTCGAAATCAACGACACCTTCGTCCGGCGCACACTGGCCGACGGACGGGTGGAAGAGGTCGCGTGGACGGAACTGGCAGAGGTACGGATCATTACGGCGGCCGACGGCCCGTTCGCGGGGGACGTGTTCTTCGTGTTGATCGGGGCGACCGGTAAGGGGTGTGTGGTGCCCTACTCGGCCGCCGACACCGCGTTCCTGGCCAAGCTGCAGTCACTACCGGGGTTCGACGACGCGAAGGTGGGGGAGGCGATGGTGGGCAGCGCCGACCGGCATTTCCGGGTCTGGCAGCGTCGGCACCACCGCGCGAATTAGGCCACCAGGTCGGCGTATTCGGGGTGCTCCCCGATGTACTTCTCGACGTACCAGCAGGTGGGAATGATCGAGAAGCCGTCCGTGCGCGCGTCGTTCAGCGCGAACTCCACCACCTGCGCGGCCACGCCGCGGCCCCGGAACTCGGGAAAGGTGAGGGTGTGCTGGATGTCGCGGACCCTGGTGTCGCCATTCACCCGCTCCGCGTAGTCGGCGTAGCCCGCGAGAGTGCCGTCCAGGTAGATCTCGTAGCGGGTCGCGTCGGCGTTGTGTTCCAGCTTCGTACTCATGACCGGTGTGAACTCCCTTGCGATGCGGATTGTTCCGGCGGGACGGTCAGAGGACCGCGCCCGGATTGAGTATCCCGTGCGGATCCAGCGCGTCCTTGATCCGGCGAGTGAGCGCCATCACATCGGGGCCGAGCTGGTCCGGTAACCAGGCCTTCTTGAGCCGGCCCACGCCGTGCTCGCCGGTGATGGTGCCGCCCAGGCCGATGGCCAGGTTCATGATCTCGCCGAACGCGAGGTGCGCGCGCTCGGACTCCTCCGGGTCGGCGGGGTCGTGGACGATCAGGGGATGGGTGTTGCCGTCGCCCGCGTGCGCGATGACGGAGATGAGCACCCGCCGGTGCGCGGCGATCTCGGCGATGCCGGTGACCAGGTCGCCGAGCCGGGGCAGCGGCACCCCCACGTCCTCGAGCAGCAGCGGCCCTTTGCGTTCCACGGCCGGGATGGCGAATCGCCGTGCCGCGCAGAAGGCTTCGCCCTCCTCCGGATCGTCGGTGCGGAAAGCCTCGGTGGCCCCGGCCTTTTCGCAGGCGGCCAGCATGATGTCCGCCTCGTGCCCGGCGTGTTCGCCCGGGGCGTCGGACCGCGCCACCAGCAGCCCCGCCGCGTTCCGGTCGAGTCCCATGCGGAGCTCGTCCTCGACGGCATTGATGGCCACCGAATCCATGAATTCCAGCATGGAGGGGCGCAATTGGCCGGTGATGGCCAGGATCGCGTCGGTCGCCGCGGTGAGCGTGGGGAAGGTGGCGACCACGGTGGACTGCGGGGGCTGCGCGGGCAGCAGCCGCAGGGTCAGCTCGGTGATGATCCCCAGCGTCCCCTCGCTGCCCACGAACAGTTTGGTCAGCGAGAGTCCCGCCGAGTCCTTGAGCCGCGGCCCGCCCAGCCGCACCGTGGTCCCGTCGGCCAGTACGACCTCCATGCCGAGCACGTAATCGGTTGTGACGCCGTACTTCACGCAGCACAATCCGCCGGCATTGGTGGCCGCGTTCCCGCCGATGGAGCAGATCTCGAAGGAGGACGGGTCCGGCGGATACCACAGCCCGTGTTCGGCCACGGCCCGCTTGACCTCGGCGTTCAGCAGTCCCGGCTGCACCACCGCGGTCCGCGTCACGGTGTCGACGCTGATCTCCCGCATCTTCTCGGTGCTCAGCACCAGCGCCCCGGGCTGCGCGGTGGCCCCGCCGGACAGTCCGGTCCCGGCCCCGCGCGGCACGATCGGCACCCGATGCTCGGCCGCCCACCGCACGGTGGCCGCGACCTGCTCGGTTGTCAGCGGCCGCACCAGCGCGAGCGCGGTCCCGGCCTCCGGATCCAGCGCCCGATCCTGCCGATATCCGGTCAGCACGTCCGGATCGGTCACCACCATGCCCGTCGGGAGCAGACCGCTCAGTGTGTCGAGATCGATGTCCACACTCAGGAACGTACGGGCTTCCGGCTGATTTGTCCGGAAGCCCGTACGACAAGCGGGAGTTCTCACTGTGCGGTGGCGGCCTTCGGCAGGGCGAGTGCGGCGGTGAGCACGACGGCCAGCACCGCGGCCCCGCCGAGCGCGGCCATCTCCATGGCGGTCACGTAGCCGCCGGTCCCGTGGTGCGCGCCCAGGGCGCTGAAGAAGATCACCCCGAGAACCGTTGCGCCGATGGCGTTTCCGAACTGCTGCGAGGTGGTCAGCACGCCGGCCGCCATCCCGGCCTGCCGCGCCGGAATCCCCGACGACAGCACGGCCCCGACCACCGACGGAATGGTCAGCCCATTGCCGGTACCGACGATCATCATGCCGGGGATGAGCGCGAGCACGGTCACGTGCTGGCCCATGATGGCCAGCACGGCCAGGGTCAGCGCCAGCCCGGCGAGGCTGGTGAGCGTCCCCACCACCATGACCCGATTGCCGATCCGGGCGGCGACCCGCGGCGCGAGGAAGAACGAGCTGCCCGCGAAGCACAGTCCCAGCGGCGCGAAGGCGAGCCCGGCGGTGAGCGGTGAGAGCCCGAGCCCGTTCTGCAGCATGAGCGTCAGGCACAGCATGAATCCGGCGAAGAAGGTCAGGTACCCGCCCGCGATCACCAGTCCGAGGCTGAACCCGCGTTCGCGCACCATGCCGGTGTCGAGGACGGGTTCGCCGCCGCGCGTGGCCAGCCGGTTCTCGTAGCGCAGGGTGAGCAGCAGCACCGGGATCGAGGCGAGCATGCTGACCCAGGTCCACACCGGCCAGCCCTCGGGACGCCCCAGCGTGATCGGGACCAGCAGCAGTGCCAGCGCGGCCGAGATGCCCAGCGCGCCGATCGGGTCCAGTTTCGGCCGGTGGGTCGGCTCGTGCCGGGGCAGCCAGCGCGCGGCCAGGGCGGCGGCGATCAGCCCGATGGGCACATTGATGTAGAAGATGGTGCGCCAGCCCCACCCGAACAGGTCGGCGTCGAGCAGTACCCCGCCCAGCACCTGACCCGATACCGCGCCGATGCCGATGGTTGCGCCGAAAGCGGCCATGGCCCTGGGCCGTTCGTGCGGCGGGAAGAGCGTGTTGATGAGCGCGAGCATCTGCGGCACCATGAGCGCCGCGGTGCCGCCCTGCAGAACGCGGAAGGCGACCAGCGCCCAGGCATTGGGCGCGAGCCCGCACAGCAGTGAGGCGAAGGTGAACGCGAGCATGCCGATCACGAACAGCCGCCGGTGTCCGTGCAGGTCGCCGAGCCGGCCGCCGGTGATCAGGCCCGAGGCGTAGGCGAAGCCGTAGCCGCCGACGATGAGTTCCAGCGCCGATTCACCGGCGTGCAGGTCGTGTTCCAGCGAGGAGGCGGCGACATTGACGACGAACCAGTCGAACATCGCCATGAACATGGCACTGAGGATGACGGGCAGCGCGCGCCAGCGGGCGGCGAACTCGAGGGGCCCGGTCGCGACGGGAGCCGTTGCGGCAGGCCGGTTTTCGAGGGTGGTCACGTCGTTCTCCCGAGCGTGAAGGGGGAATGGGGGTGGTGGGCGCGCCGTTGCGCCGGAAACTCGAGCCTTGTAACTAACCGGTTGGTTAGAGATATTCCACGGGGATCCCCGGCTTGTCAACCAATTGGTTGGTTACCATCGAGGGCATGGCAGGCACCAGAGATCCCGAGGCCACGAAGGCGCGCATCTTCGAGGCCGCGACCGCGGAATTCGCGCAGTACGGGATCGCCGGCGCGCGGGTGGATCGCATCGCGCGCAATGCCAAGGCCAACAAGCAGCTCATCTACGCCTACTTCGGCGACAAGGAGAAGCTCTTCCACCAGGTGCTGGAGAAGACCATGCTGGCCGTGGCCGGCTCGGTGACCACCGATATCGAGGACCTCGACACCTGGATCGACCAGCACATCGACTACCACCGCGAGCATCCCGAACTGCTGCGCCTGCTGCAGTGGGAAGCCCTGGAACTGGGCCGGGAACACGCCTCGGCGGGCGAATTGCGCTGCGGCCGTTACCTGGAGAAGCGCGAGAAGGTCGAGGTGGCGCAGGGCAAGGGCCTGATGCGCGCGGACATGCCGGCCGGTCAGGTATTGATGCTGCTCATGTCGATGATCAACTATCCGCTGGCCGTCCCGCAGGTCAACGCCTTCACCATCGGCGTGGACGCCGATCCGGAGGAGCAGCGCACCTGGATCAAGGACGCCATCCGCCGCATCGTCGCGCCCGAGACCGCGGCGCCGGCCGCCGGGCCGGACGCGGGCACCGGGGCGTAAACGCTCGTACTCGCGCAGTACACTGCCGCCGTGTCCGATGCCAAGCTAGAGATCCAAATGCTGCACGACCGCGTCATGGTCAAGCTCAACCCCGAGGCGGGCGAGCGGCGCAGCAGTGGCGGCATTCTCATCCCGGCCACCGCGCAGGTGGCCAAGCGCCTGTCGTGGGGCGAGGTCTGCGGCGTGGGTTCCCATGTCCGCGCGGTAAGCGTCGGCGACCAGGTGCTGTTCAGCGCCGACGATCAGTTCGAGGTGGAGATCCAGGCGCAGGCGTATTACGTGCTGCGCGAACGCGATCTGCACGCCGTCGCCAACTCCCACCCCGAGCACGGCACCGGCCTCTACCTGTAGTCGATCGAATATCAACGGCCCGCGTTCCTTTCGAGAACGCGGGCCGTTGTCGTACCGGTGTGTCAGACCGTCTTGATGATGCCGCCGTCGATCACATAGTCCGCGCCGGTGATGATGGCGGCCTGCTCGGAGGTCAGGAAGGTCACCAGCGCCGCCACCTCCTTCGCTTCGGCGATGCGGCCGGAGGCGATATTGAACTGCGCCGGAATGGCGTTCAGGAACTGCTCGTGGTCCATGCCGTTGGCCGCGGCCAGCTTCGCGCCGAGGTGGTCGGGGCCGCGCCAGATGTCGGTGCCGACCGGCCCGGGCGACACCGTGTTGACGCGGACGCCCTGCGGGCCGAATTCCTCGCTGAGTCGCTTGCCGAAGTTGGTGAGCGCGGCCTTGGCCTCGCTGTAGCCCGCCGGGCCGGACGCCGGAATCCGGGCGTTGATCGAGGACACGGTCACGATCGCGCCGCGCCGCTCGATGATGCTCGGCAAGGCCGCGCGGGTGGTGGTCACGACGCCGAACAGGTTGAGGTCGAACAGCTTTCGCCACTGCTCGTCCGAGGATTCCAGGAACCCGCCCAGGGTCAGCTGGTCGGCGTCGCCGCCGCCCACATTGTTGACCAGGATGTCGATGCCGCCGAGCTCGGACAGCGCCGCCCCGACCGCGGCCAGCGCGCCCTCGGTGGTGCTCAGATCGGCGGAAACCGCTGCCGCCGCGACCTTTTCGAGCTCCGGGGTGACATTGCGGGCCACGCCCACGACGCGCACGCCCTCATCGGCCAGCGCTTCGGCGACGGCCAGCCCGATGCCCCGGCTGGCGCCGGTGACGAGGGCGGTCTTGCCGTTCAGTCCGAGATCCATGATTCGTACCTTTCTTGAACTGTAGGTCAAAAACTGGGGTAAAGGAAAGGGCCGCCGGATGCGGCCCGTGAGTCGGTCAGAGGGTGGTCAGTGCGGTGTCGATAATGCGGTACAGCGTCTCCGCGTCCGCGATCTTGGCCATGATGCGAAGGCCGCCAATGGTATTCATCAGGAACTCGCTGTAGGCCAGGGCGTCGAGGGGCGTCGGGACATCGCCGTCGCGCTTGCCCTGCTCGATGCGCTCGACGAACGCCTCGACCAGGTGTGCGTGCGCGGCTGTCACCGCCTTGGTCGCCTCGGCATCATGCCCGCCGAGCTCCATGGCGGTATTCACCACCAGGCACCCCCGGCGGACCGGCTGCGCCAGATCGTTGTCGACGGTCCACCGCATCCAGGCACGAAGTCGTTCGCGGGTCGTCCCCGGCTGTGACAAGACCTCCCGGGCCAGTTCCACCCCGGTCCGGTCGTACCGCGCCAAGCACTGGTCGAACAACTCCCGCTTGCTTCCGAAGGTGTTGTACAGACTGCCTTTTCCGACTCCGCAGGCTTCCGCGAGCTGGGCGGGAGAGGTGTTCGCATAGCCATGGGTCCAGAACGTCTCCATTGCACGTTCCACCACGGCGTCTTCGTCGAAGCTCCGTGGCCGGCCCATGAATGCAAAAGTACCCCGTTCTAGACCTGTAGGTCAAGAACGGGGTACTTCACGAAACCGCTACAGCGCCTTCAGTTCTTCGGTGACCGCGCCGACGGACTTCTTGGCGTCGCCGAAGAGCATGGAGGTGTGGTCGGCGTAGAACAGCGGGTTGTCGATGCCGGCGAAGCCGGAGTTCATCGACCGCTTGAGCACGATCACGCTCTTGGCCTGGTCGACGTTGAGTACGGGCATGCCGTAGATCGGGGACGAGGCGTCCTCGCGGGCGGCCGGGTTGGTGACGTCGTTGGCGCCGATGACCAGGGCGACATCGGTGCGGGCGAACTCGCCGTTGATGTCGTCCATTTCCTTCATGGCGTCGTAGGAGACCTCGGCCTCGGCCAGCAGCACGTTCATGTGGCCGGGCATACGACCGGCGACCGGGTGGATGGCGTATTTGACCTCGACGCCCTTGGCCTCGAGCAGGGCCGCCATCTCCTTGACCGCGTGCTGGGCCTGGGCCACGGCCATGCCGTAACCGGGGACCACGATGACCTGGTTGGCGTAGGCCATCTGGATCGCGGCGTCCGCGGCGGAGGTGGCCTTGGCCTGCTTCTGCTCGCCGGCACCGCCCGCGCCCGGAGCCGTTCCGCCGCCGCCGAATCCACCGGCGACGATGGCCGGGATGGACCGGTTCATGGCCTTGGCCATCAGGTTGGTCAGGATGGTGCCGGACGCGCCGACGATCATGCCGGCCACGATCATGGCGGTGTTGTCCAAAGCCAGACCCGCCGCGGCCGCGGACAGACCGGTCAGGGCGTTGAGCAGCGAGATGACGACCGGCATGTCGGCGCCACCGATGGGCAGCACCACCATCAGGCCGAGAATGCCGGCCAGCACCAGCACCGCGATCATCCAGTACTGCGGCACGCCGGTGTCGGTCGCGCCGATGCCGATGACCACGGCCGCGGCGATCGAGCCGGCCAGCAGCAGCAGGTTCAGCGGCTGCTGCAGCTTGCCCACGCCGATCGGCTTGCCGGGCAGGATCTCCTGCAGCTTGCCGAAGGCGATGACCGATCCCCAGAACGAGACCGAGCCGATGATGGCAGCGAACAGCGAGGCGATCACGATGTGCACCGTGGGCTGCTCGTGCACCGCGGAAAAGCCCTTGGTGTCGAGGAATTCGGCCCAGGCGATCAGCGCCACCGTGCCACCGCCGACGCCGTTGAACGCGGCGACCAGCTGCGGCATGGCGGTCATCTTGGTGAAGCGAGCGGGCGGAACACCCAGCCCCACACCGACCACCAGGCCCGCGACGATGATGATCCAGTTATTGGTGTGCCGGATGGAGATGAGCGTCGCGACGACCGCGATGACCATGCCGGTCGCGGCGATCCAGTTGCCGCGCACCGCGGTCTTCGGGCCGGTCAGGCCCATCAGACCGTAGATGAACAGCGCGAACGCGACGATGTAGAGGATATTGACCAGATTGTCCATGGCTCAGCGGCCCGCCTTCACAGATTCATCGCTTCGCTTCGCTTCACCCGCAGCAGGCTTCTTCGCCTTGAACATGCCCAGCATGCGGTCGGTCACGACGAAACCGCCGATGACGTTCAGGGTTCCGAACACGACGGCGACGAACAGGATGATCTGCATCAGCACCGACGGGTGCTGCACCTTGCCGAACACCACCAGCGCACCGAGCACCACGATGCCGTGAATGGCGTTGGTGCCGGACATGAGCGGGGTGTGCAGGGTGTTGGGCACCTTGGAGATCACGGCGAAGCCCACGAACCCCGACAGCACCAGGATCGCGATATTCGCCAGCAGTTGGGTGTACATCAGGCTTCCACCTTCTGAGCGCTCGGCTCGCTTCGCTCGCGTGTGACGCAGGAATCCGCCAGCACCTGATCGGAGAAATCGGGTGCCAGCGCACCGTCTTCGAGCATGAGTTCGAGCAGGGCGGCGATGTTCTTGGAGTACAGCTCGCTGGCGTGCTCGGGCATGGTGGCCGGCAGGTTCAGCGGCGAGGCGATGGTGACGCCGTGACGCACAACGGTTTTGCCGGGCTCGGTCAGCTCGCAGTTACCGCCGGTCTCACCGGCCAGGTCCACGATCACGCTGCCGGGCTTCATGCCCTGCACCGCGGCCGCGGTCACCAGGCGCGGGGCCGGGCGGCCGGGCACCAGCGCGGTGGTGATGACCACGTCGAAGCCCTTGATGGCGTTCTCGAGGGCCTGCTGCTGCTGGGCCTTCTCCTCGTCGGTGAGCTCGCGGGCGTAACCGCCCTCACCGGCGGCGTCGATGCCCAGGTCCAGCCACTGCGCACCCACCGAGCGCACCTGGTCGGCGACCTCGGGGCGCACGTCGTAACCGGTGGTCCGGCCGCCGAGACGCTTGGCGGTCGCCAAAGCCTGCAGACCGGCGACACCCACGCCGAGCACCAGCACGGTGGCGGGCTTCACGGTACCCGCGGCGGTGGTCAGCATCGGGAAGAAGCGGGTGGACTCCGACGCGGCCAGCAGCACGGCCTTGTAGCCGGCGACATTCGCCTGGGACGAGAGCGCGTCCATCACCTGGGCGCGGGAGATACGCGGAATGGCTTCCACCGCAAAGGCCTGCACGCCCGCGCTCTTCAGCGCACCGATCTTGTTGTCGGCGTTGCGAGGTGCGAGGAACCCGATCAGCGTCTGCCCCGACGACAGCTTGGCGATCTCGCTGTCGTTCGGCGCGGCGACCTTCACCACCACCTCGGCGCTGTACGGATCACCCAGCGTCGCACCGGCTTCGATGTACGCCTCGTCCGGAATCAACGCGCCCAGACCGGCACCGGCCTCGACGATCACCTCGACGCCCTGCTTCAGCAGGGCCGGGATGATCTTCGGCACCAATGCGACGCGTCGTTCGTCCGGGTTCGTCTCGCGAACCACTCCGACGCGCGCACCGCGGGGCGCAGCGGTCTGTGCGCTCTGCGTTGTGTCCACTAGTCAAACTTCCTTCTCGTGGTGAGCCCAGGTCACCCTCATGTCGGGGCCGCTTCACCGGTCCAACGGCGGGCCGAACTTACTCGGTAGTAAGTTCGTGAGAATTCTCGCAACTGTACCTGGTTCGGCGTGAGCGTAGCGGAGATGCCCGTCACATGGTGTGGCGAGAAAACCGGACAACTCCATGCTCGACCGGGGTTCGATCGGCGACAAGTGCGAAGAATTCCGCGTGCTACTCACCGGTAGGTGCGTTGCTGGTTGTGCCCGCATCGGGGGCGTGTAGGGGGTGTCGCACATCACTTGTACGCCGTAATGTCTGCATGGTGAGTGGCTGCATGTTCTGCCGGATCGTCGCGGGCGACGCACCCGCGGCCAAGATCTTCGAAGACGACACCCTGGTGGCATTCCTGGACATCCGGCCGATCACCCGCGGGCACACCCTGGTGATCCCCAAGCGCCACGCCACCGATCTCGACGAACTCGACCCGGCCCTGGGCGCACAGCTTTTCGCCTTCGGCCATCGCCTGGCCAAGTCCATGCGCCGCGCCGGCCTCGCGGCCGACGGCGCCAACCTGCTGATCAATGACGGCAAGGCCGCCTTCCAGACCGTTCACCACGTGCACCTGCACGTGATCCCGCGCCACCACGGCGACACCCTGCGCTTCGCCAAGGGTTTCGTACTGCGCCGCCCGCACGACACCGAGCGGACCGCCGCGGCACTGCGCTCCGGGCTGGACCGGCTCGCCGACGAAGAAAGGGAGACCACCGCATGACCGACACGGTGCCGGACCGCGCCGAGATCACGGCTCTCTTGTCCGACCAGTGGGACGCCCTTACCCGGCTGGTGGACGGCCTGGACGAGAACCGCTGGCGCACGGCCTCACCACTGCCGGGCTGGACCGTGTTCGATGTGCTCGCCCATGTGATCGGCACCGAATCGATCCTGCTGGGCGAGCCGACCCCCGATCTCGCCGTGGCCGGCGGGCATATTCGCAACGACATCGGCGCGCTCAACGAGAAGTGGATCGACTCGCTGCGCCCGCTCGCCGGTTCGCAGCTGCTGGAACGGTTTCTGGACGTCACCGGTCGTCGGCTGAAGACGCTGGAGCAGACCACCGACGAGGCCTGGGCCGAACTCGTGCCCACTCCGGTGGGCATGGCCCCCTACGGCCGATTCATGCGGATCCGCCTGTTCGACTGCTGGATGCACGAGCACGATATCGCCGACGCGCTCGGTGTGGCCGTCGACGAGGGCGGCAGCCGGGGCGCGGCGGCGTTCACCGAACTGCTGACCGTGCTGGGCAAGGCCGCGGTCAAAGGCGCGGGCGCACCGGACGGTTCGCGTATCACGTTCGAGCTCGCCGGTCCGGTGCCGCAGACGCTGCACCTGGCCGTCGACGGCGGCCGGGCGAGCCTGGTGGAAACCCTCGACGCCCCGGCGGGTCTCGTGGTGACCATGGACTCCGGCCTGTTCGCCCGCCTGCGGGGCGGCCGCACCACCGCGGACGCGCACGCGGGGGAGATCACCCTCACCGGCGACACCGACCTCGGCGACCGCCTGGTCCGCAGCCTGGCCTTCACCATCTGACCCGTGCGACTGTTCCTGTCCAGCTACCGTTTCGGCGCGCACCAGCGGCGGCTGCTCGAACTGGTCGGCGATCCCGGACCGGTGGCGGTCATCGCCAATGCCTGTGATGCCTGGCCCTCGGCCTGGCAGGGTGCGGTCACCAGCGACCTGGTGCCGTTGCGCCGGCTGGGTTTCCGGCCCGATGTGCTGGATCTGCGCGACTACCTCGGCCGCCCGGCCGAGGTCGAGCAGCGGCTGCGCGAGTACCCGATGGTGTGGGTGCGCGGCGGCAACACCTTCGTGCTGCGCGCCCAATTCGCCCGCAGCGGAGCCGATCTCGCGCTCACGACGCTGCTCGCGCAGGACGCGCTGGTCTACGCGGGCTACAGCGCGGGCGCCTGCGTCATGACCCCCGACCTGCACGGCATCGAAGCCATCGACGACCCGGACGAGGTCCGCACCGCCTGCGGCGTCGAACCACGCTGGGACGGACTGGGTCTGGTCGATCACCGCATCGTCCCGCACCTGGATTCCCCGACCGATCCCGAGGGGCTGTCCCGGAAGCTGGTGCGCGAGTACGCCTCCACGGGAATCCCGCACTGGGCCCTGACCGACGACCACGTCGTTGTCGTCGACGGGGCTCGCACCGAGGTGCTGACCTAGCGGTCCCCGCATGGAAAAAGCCCGCGCACGCCGACGGCGTGCGCGGGCTTTTCTGCCCGACAGATGGTCAGTGCCCCTTGTGGCGGATGCCGTGGCCGAGAGCGACGGCTGCCGCACCGAACGCGCCGATGGCCAGCGTCGCGAAGCTGGCGACGTACGCGCCTTCGGTCGGGACCGCGGCGTGCGGGCCGAGGTGCAGGACGTGGGCGGTAAGGATGGAGCCCGTGATCGCGCCGGCGATCGAACCGCCGGCGGTGCGCACCAGCGAATTGATGCCCGAGGCGATACCGCTCTCGCTCATCGGCACGTGCTGCACGGCCAGGGTGCCCAGTGCCGCGTAGCCGATACCGAAACCGGTGCCCTGCAGCACATTCGCCATGATCATGTCGAACTGGTGATCGTGCGAGACGGCCAGCCAGCCCATGGACAGACCGGCGAAGACTGCGCCGATGGCCAGGGTGTAGGCCGGACCGATCTTGGCGGAGATGCGGCCGGTGTTGAAGGAGAAGAAGGTCATCAGCGCCGCGCTCGGGATGCCGTAGAGGCCGACCGAGAGCACGGTCCCGGACAGACCGTAGCCGACCTTGTCCGCCGGGGTCTGAATGAAGTTGGATACCAGCGAGAACGCGCCGAACATGGAGAAGCCGAGCAGAGCGGAGGCCACATTGGCCGACAGCGACTGCGGTCCGACCAGCAGCTGCAGGCGCACCAGCGGCTGTTCGACCTCGAGCTCCACGAATACCCAGATGGCGGCGAGCACCGCGGCGGCGGCGAACAGCGCGATGACCGAGCCGGAGCCCCAGCCCCAGCGCGGGCCCTCGCTGATGCCCAGCAGCAGGCAGACCAGCAGGGCGGCCAGCAGTGCGGCGCCGACGAAGTCGGGCTTGCCGCCGTGGCGGACGCCATTGTTCTTGGCGCTCACCTGGATCAGCACGGTGGCGATCACGCCCAGGCCCGCGGTCAGCCAGAAGACCGGGTGCGGGTTGGTGGTGTGGTCGGCGATGACGCCGGTGGCCAGCAGGCCGATGGTGCCGCCGACGCCCATGGTGCCGGACACGATTCCGATTGCGCTGACCAGTCTTTCGCGCGGGAAGGTGTCGCGGATGATGCCGATGGCGAGCGGGATCATGGCGGAGGAGATGCCCTGCAGGGCGCGGCCGACGATGTAGACCGGCAGCGAGGTGGCGAAGGCGCAGATGACCGAGCCCACGATCAGCACGCCCATCGCGACCATGACCATGGGCTTCTTGCCGTACATATCCCCGAAGCGGGAGAGCAACGGGGTGGCGACCGCACCGGAGAGCAGGGCGGCGGTGAACAGCCAGGTGACACCGGCGACGTCGGTGTGCAGCTGAGTGATGAAGCGCGGCAGTAGCGGAATCACGACGGTCTGCTGGAGTGACACGACCAGGCCGGCCGCGCACAGCGCGAGCAATGTCAGGCCGAGATGGGCCTTCGAGTGGTCTGCGGGTTTGGTCCCGTCGACCTGACCGACAGCGGTCGTAGTCATGCAGCGATCCTTTGGTTTACTTACCAAAATTAAGTAAATGGGTTTCGTAAGATAACCACATGCCGCGACCGGAAGCCACTCCCGCCGAACAAGTTGATGCAGCTCACATAGTGGAACTGGAGCGTGCGCTGGCCCGAGTCGCCTATCTGCTGACCCGGGTCCGCCGCCACGATCAAGCCATGGTGCAGTGCGGGCTCACCATGGATCGGGCCAGTGTCCCGCTGCTGCGGCTGCTCGCCGACGCCGGCGAACCCATGCGCCTGGGCGAGCTCGCCACCCGCCTCGATGTGGAGGCCCCGCACGTGAGCCGCCAGATCCAGCGCCTGGAGAAGGCGGGCTACGTCGAGCGCGTTCCCGACCCGGACGACCGTCGCGCGCAACGGGTCCGCCCCACCGCCTCCGGCCGGCGCGCCGTCGAAGCCGTGCGCCAGGTCCTGCGCGGCTGGATGGCCGAGGCCCTCACCGACTGGACCACCGAGGACCTCCAGGCGCTCTCGGTCCTCAACCACCGCATGGTGGACGCCTTCCTCGACCACGCCGAAGTCATCGGCGACCTCGGCGCGACCGCGCGAGACCGGCCCAGCCGCACCGCCTGACCCCGCGACTATCGGCCCGCGGGCGCTCGCGCGGGTGCGGCGACGGCGCGAGCGCCCCAGGCGCACAACAGCATTGCCACCAGCGGCACCGCCATCGCGGCGGTCAGCGGCATGGCCTTGTCGAGCCAGCCGATGATCGCGGGCCCGGCCAGCAAGCCCACATACCCGAGCCCGAACACTCGCGACATATCGGTGGCGGCGGTGCGCGAGCCCAGGTTCCCGGCGGCGGTGAACACCTGCGGCACGCCGCCGGACAGCCCGATGCCGCACAACGTCCACCCCAGCAGCGTGAGCGGCAGCCACCCGGAGGCCACCACCAGTCCGAAACCGATGGCCGCCAGCAGCGTTCCCCAGCGCACGATGGCCACTCGCCCGAACCGCCCGCTCACCCGGTCCGTGCCGAACCGGCCGAGCGTCATGGCCAGCGAGAACCCGGTGAATGCCAGCGCCGCCGTCCCCGCCTCCACCCCGAGCCGCCCCTGCACCTGCAGCGCACTCCAATCCGCGGCCACCCCCTCCGCCATCAGCAGCGCGAACGCGATCAACCCGAGCGCCAGTACTGTGCGCCCGATCCGTGCGCCCGCCGGTGACTCCGGCCTCGGATGCCCGCCGTTCCGCCCAGCCGGGGCAATGGCGGCGGCGTCGGTGAGTCCGCGGGACAGGGTCGATTCCGTCCCGGGCGTCACGGCGTCATCGACGGCGCCGCGAATGGGCAGGCCATCCGCGCGCGGGTCGAAGTGCTGGACCGCCGCAGGGTCGGTGCGGTTGCCTTCGGCCGCCGACACATTCGGGACCGAGTGGGTCGCGGGGACGGTGGGCGGGAGCAGGCGCGGAATCGCGATGGCCACGGTGGCGAGGCCGAAGGCACTCGACAGGGCGAAGGTCGTGTGCAGCGGCCAGTGGGCGTGCTGGGTCGCCGCGCCGAAAGCGGAGCCGAGGAAGCCGCCGCAGGAGAAGAAGGCGTGGAAGGCCGACATGATGGGGCGGGCGTAGGCGCGCTCGATGTGGACGGCCTGGGCGTTCATGGAGACGTCGATCGCGCCGTTGGCGACACCGAAGGCGGCCAGGGCCAGTCCGAGAGTGAACGGGGAGGTGGCGTGGGCGGGGCCGAGCAGGGCCAGGGAGAGCACGGTGGCGGCGGTGGCGGTGAGGGTGCGGCTGCCGAGCCGGTCCGCCAGGGGTCCGGCGGCCTGCATACCCAGGATGGCGCAGGCCGCCATGAGCAGGATCAGCATGCCCAGGGTGGTGGGTGACACGCCGGTGCGCCCGGTGACGGCGGGGATGTGCACGATCCAGACGGCCGAGAGCATCCCATTGAGGCCGAACACCGCGAACAGCGCCAGGCGCGCCTTCCGGATCCGGGGAGCGGGCGTCGTAGCGGCCATCGGTACGACGCTACCGGGTGTGGTCCCGGCATCTCCCTGGTTTCCGCAACCCCTCGCGGCTTCGTCGGCGCTCGGGGCTGCGATCCGAATCATCTGCAGTACAACCTGTTTGATATCGAGTGTAGGCGGGGGCACCGACACGTTATGCGCTTGCCGGGACCGCCCAGGCGCCCGAACTCGCCACCTCGCGCACATACTCGGCGAAGTCGCGCGGCTCCCGGCCCAGCGCCCGCCGCACCCCGTCGGACAAGTGCGCATTCCGCCCGTCGAGCACCGTGCCGAACAGGTAGTCCAGCAGGCTGATCTCCTCGCCGGGCACCCCGTAGGAGGTCAGCGCGGCCACGAAATCGGTTCGGGTGAGCGGAACGTAGGCGATCTCCCGCCCGGTCGCCGCGCCGATCTCCGCCACCGCCTCGGCGAAGGTGAGCGCGCGCGGGCCGGTCAGCTCGTACACCTGT
Source organism: Nocardia sp. NPDC059228 (assembly GCF_042754245.1). Taxonomy (NCBI): domain Bacteria; kingdom Bacillati; phylum Actinomycetota; class Actinomycetes; order Mycobacteriales; family Nocardiaceae; genus Nocardia; species Nocardia sp. NPDC059228. Next base: position 30,737 of record NZ_JBHZAL010000028.1, read on the forward strand.
CCGGCGTGCCGGTCGTCGAGCAGCGCCGCCACCGCCACCTCGGCGATATCGTCCGCGTGCACGAACGGCTCCGGCACGTCCCCGGCGGGCAGCGCGACCTCACCGGCCAGGATGAAATCGGCGAACGCGCCCTCGCTGAAGTTCTGCGCGAACCAGGCGCACCGCACCACGGTCCACCCCAGGCCCGAATCCCGCACGATGGCTTCGCATTCCAGCGCCTCGGGCTCGCCGCGACCGGACAGCAGCACCAGCGTGCGCACGCCGGCGGCGACCGCCTGATCGCAGAACGCCTTGATATCCGCGGGCGCGCCCGGAACCGCCAGATCCGGCTGGTAGGCCAGGTACACGGCATCCACTCCCGCCAGGGCCGCCGCCCAGGTGCCGCGGTCGGTCCAGTCGAACGGGATTGCGGCCGTACGCGAACCGGCCCGCACCGGCACGCCGCGGGCGGCCAGCAGGGCGGCCACCCGATGCCCGGTCTTACCGGTCGCACCGAGCACGAGAACGGTGTTTGCGCTGTTCGAGGTGTTTTCGATGATCATGTATCGAGTACACAGGGATTCGGCGAGCACGAACATGGTTGAGAAGCGCACGGGCATTTGCCATCGTCTTCGGTATGGATGCGTTGGCCAGCCTGCTCGAAGGACCACGCGCGCGAGCCGCATTCGTGATGCGCTCGTCGGTCGACCCGCCCTGGTCCCTGCGCATCCGCGACGAGGCCCCGCTGACCGTGGTGGCGGTGGTGCGCGGCGGCGGCTGGGTGACACCGGAGCCCAAGGGCGGCAAGCCGACTCCGCCGCGACAGCTGCGCACCGGCGATATCGCCATCTTCCGGGGACCCGACCACTATGTCGTCGCCGACGACCCGGCCACGCCGCCGCAGGTGCTCATCGAACCCGGCAATATCACCACCACCATGGAGGGTGAAGTGCTGTGCGAGGCACTGAGTCTGGGAGTGCGGAGCTGGGGCACCAGCGTCGACGCCGAGACCGTGCTGGTCACCGGCACCTACGAGCACGAGTCGGCGGCCAGCCGCCGCCTGCTGCGGGCGCTGCCGCCGGTCGCGGTGCTCGGCCGCGGCGAAGTCGATGCCCGGGTGCTGGATCTGCTGGTCGACGAGGCCGCCAAGGACCTGCCCGCCCAGAGCGTCATGCTGGATCGACTATTGGATCTGCTGCTCATCGCCGCCCTGCGCGCCTGGTTCTCCCGTTCCGACGCGCCCGCCTGGTATCACGCCTACGGCGATCCGCTGGTCGGCCGGGCATTGCGCCTGATGCAGCACAATCCGGCTCACCCGTGGACGGTGGCGTCGCTGGCCGCCGAGGTCGGCGTCTCCCGGGCCGCCCTGGCCCGCCGGTTCACCGAGCTGGTCGGCGAGCCGCCGATGGCCTTCCTCACCGACTGGCGGCTGGCCCTGGCCGCCGACCTGCTGCACGAATCCGACGCCACCCTGGAATCCATCGCCCGCCGGGTCGGCTACGGCAGCGCCTTCGCCCTGTCCACCGCCTTCAAACGCCACTACGGCATCAGCCCCCGGGACCACCGCGCCATCCCTGACGAACGCTCCGCCTGACGAACAGCCCTCCAGGACCAAGCGGATAGAGTTTGTTCTCGGCATGCCCTCACTCGAAGGTTCGCGGCCGTCTCGATTCTGGACTGACCGGAGCGGGGGAGCGCCGCGGAGGAGCGGAGGGAGGGAAGAATCGAGACTTCAGGGCCGCGAACCCGCCCGGAGCGAAGCGGAGGGCAAAATGAAACAGAGCTACCCGGTGCTCTGGCCGGTGCCGACGCGCTGGGCCGACAACGACCACTACGGTCACGTCAACAACGTGACGTACTACTCGTACTTCGATACCGCGGTGAATGCCTGGCTGATCAGCGCCACCGGCACCGATATCCGTGACCTGCACGCCATCGGCGTGGTGGCGCAGACCTCCTGCACGTTCCTCGGCTCGCTCAGCTTCCCGGACATGCTGCGGGTGGGCATCCGGGTCGCGCGGCTGGGCAACTCCAGCATCAACTACGAGCTGGCCGTCTTCCGCGACGCCGGCGACAGCCTGGAGCTGGCCGCCACCGGCACCTTCACCCACGTCTACGTGGACGAGCAGACCCGCAAGCCGGTGCCGATCCCCGCGGTCATCCGCGCGGCGGCCGAGCCGCTGGTGGTCACCGCGTCCGCGGAGGGCTAGACCCGGCCGAGCAGGGTCAGCGGATCCTCCAGCAGGGCCGCGATGCTCGCCAGAAAGCGCGAGCCCAGTTCGCCGTCGATCATGCGGTGATCGAAGCTGAGCCCCAGGCTGGTCACCCAGCGCACGGCCAGTTCGTCGCGATGGACCCACGGGCGCTTGCGGATGGAGCCCAGGCACAGGATGGCCGCCTCGCCCGGATTCACCAGCGGCACACCGGTATCCACGCCGAAGACACCGACATTGGTGATGGTGAAGGTGCCGCCGGTCAGGTCGGCGGGCGTGGCGGTGCCGCTCCGCGCCTTGCCGGCCACCCCGGCGATCTCCAGGCACAGATCGCGCAGCGTGAACCCCTGCGCGTCCTTGAGATTCGGCACCAGCAGCCCGCGTTCGGTCGCGACCGCGATGCCCAGATTCACGTAGTGCTTGGTGACGATCTCCTGATTGGGTTCGTCCCAGGCCGCATTGATCTCGGGGAACTCGAGCAGCGCCGCCAGCGTCGCCCGCGCCACCAGCGCCAGCGGAGTCAGGGTCAGGCCGGTGAATCTGGGCGTGGCCCGCAGGTGCTCGAGCAGCTCCATGGACGCGGTGAAATCCGCGGTCACGAAGGCGCTGGCCTGGGGAATGTGCTGGGCGCTGGCCACCATGGCGGCGGCGGTGCGCTTGCGGATTCCACTGATGGGCGTGCGGGTTTCGCGTTCGGCCGGGGCGGAGCGTCCGGCCGCCGGATGCATGGGCAGCACCTCCGGCGCGGCATGCGGCGTCGGCAGGGCGCTGAGGGTGCCGGGCGGCGGCGGGGTGTGGATCGGAATGTGGCCCGTCCCAAGGGCTTCGGGCCGCATCCCGTACAGGTCCTCCGCGGTGACCGCGCCCTGCGGCCCGGTCCCGATCACCGCCCCCAGATCGATCCCGATCTCACGGGCCAGTTTCCGGGCGGCGGGGGTGGCGGCGGGCCGTCCGGCCGGGGCCGAGCTGCCGAGTCCCTCGGCGCCGTCCGAGCCCATCGCGCGCCGGTTCGAAACGGTCGGTGCGTCAGTCGTTTTCGCGGCGGCCCGGGCGGCGCGGCGGGACACCGGCTCGCTGTCGGGGCCGTAGCCGACCAGCACCGATCGCCGTTCTGCGGGGGGCTGCGCGCCGGTCTCATCGCTCGTCTCCGCACCGGCGCTCGGCGCCGCGGCGGCACCGGTCCGCACCGCCACGCCGATCCGGATGAGCGGCGCGCCGACCGGCACGGTGTCGCCCGGTTCCGCCAGTAGTTCCAGCACCCGGCCCGCGTACGGGCTCGGTAGCGCCACCTGCGCCTTGGCGGTCTCGACCTCGGCGATGATCTGGTTCAGGTCCACGGTGTCGCCGACCGCGACGGACCACGACACCAATTCCGCGTCGGTCAATCCCTCTCCGAGATCGGGCAAACGGAATTCCATGACCTGCTGCTGATCTTCCACCGGGCTTCCTCCGTGGCTTGACCGTTAGGCGGCGAGCGAGCGATCGACCGCGGCGAGAATGCGATCGGGGTCGGGCAGGTGGTGCCGCTCGAGTTTAGCCGGGGGATAGGGGATGTCGAAGCCACCGACGCGCAATACCGGTGATTCCAGATGGTAGAAGCAGCGTTCCGTGATCCGCGCCGCGATTTCGGCTCCCAGCCCGGCGAATACGGGTGCCTCGTGGACCACGATGAGCCGTCCGGTTTTCCGCACCGAGGTTTCGATGGTGTCGAAATCGATCGGGGACAGGCTGCGCAGATCGATCACCTCGATCGAATGTCCCTCCGACGCCGCGATATCGGCGGCGGTGAGCGCGGTGGCGACGGTGCCGCCGTAGGCCACGATGGTGGCGTCCTCCCCGCTGGCGCAGACCTGGGCCTGGTCCATCGCGGGTCCGCCATCCCGGTCCAGCCGGTCGAAATCCACCTCGGCCTTGTCCCAGTACCGGCGCTTGGGTTCGAAGAAGATCACCGGATCGTCGAGGGCGATGGCCTGGCGGATCATCAGATACGCGTCCGCCGGATTGCTCGGCGAGACCACCCGCAATCCCGCGGTGTGCGCGAAATACGCCTCCGGTGATTCCGAATGATGCTCGACCGAGCCGATGCCGCCGCCGAACGGAATGCGAATGGTGATGGGCGCGATCACCTTTCCGCGCGTGCGGGAGTGGATTTTCGCGACCTGCGAGACGATCTGGTCGAAGGCCGGATACACGAATCCGTCGAACTGGATTTCACAGACCGGCCGAAATCCGCGCAATGCCATTCCGAAAGCAGTTCCCACGATTCCGGATTCGGCGAGCGGCGTATCGATGACGCGGTTGTTGCCGAAATCCTTCTGCAGCGTGTCGGTGACCCGGAAGACCCCGCCCAGCCGCCCGATGTCCTCACCCATCAGCAGGACCTTCGGGTCGTCCTCCAGTGCGCGGCGCAGCCCGTGGTTGATGGCTCCCGCGAAGGTGGTCTTCATCGCCCCACTCCCTCCAGATAGGCGGCGTACTCGCGGCGTTCCTCCTCGATCAGCCGATGCGGTGTGGCGTACACGTGGTCGAACAGCTCCGCGGGTTCCGGATCGGGCATGGTGAGGGTGGCGGTGCGCAGCCGGTGCGCCACCTCGTCGGCGCGTTCGGCGACCGAGGTCTCGAAGTCGGTGTCCCACAGCTCTTCTCGTTCGAGCAAGCGCCGCAGGCGGTCGATGGGATCGCGCTGCTGCCAGATCTCGAGTTCGGCGGCGGTGCGGTAGCGGGTGGGATCGTCGGCGGTGGTGTGCGGGCCCATCCGGTAGGTGATGGCCTCGATGAAGCTCGGCCCGCCGCCGGCCCGTGCGCGCAGCAGCGCCTGCCGGGTCACGGCCAGCACCGCGAGGGCGTCGTTGCCGTCCACCTGCACGCCGGGAATGCCGTAGCCGAGGGCGCGCCGCGCGATCGGGGTGGCGCTCTGTATCCGGACCGGCGCGCTGATCGCCCAGTGATTGTTCTGGCAGAAGAACACCATCGGGACACTCCAGCCGGCCGCGAATCCGAGTGCCTCGGCGATATCGCCCTGACTGGTCGCACCGTCGCCGAAGTAGGCGATGGTGGCGATCTCGGCGCCTTCGAGGTGCGCGGCGTAAGCGTAGCCGGTGGCGTGTAAACCGTGCGCCCCCACCACGATCGAGGGATTGGTCATCTTCACCGCGTCGGCGTCCCAGCAGGAGTGGGCGGCGCCGCGCCACAGCCGGGTGAGGTCCTCGGGCGGGACGCCGCGGCAGTAGGCGACGCCCGCCTCCCGATAGCTGCAGAACACGTAGTCGTCGGGGGCGAGGGCGTGGGCCGAACCGATCTGCGCGCCCTCCTGGCCGAGCAGTGGCGGCCACAGTCCGAGCTGGCCCTGCCGTTGCAGGGCGGTGGCCTCGGTGTCGATGCGCCGGGCCACCACCATGTCGGTGTACATGGCTCGGAGCCGGGTGCCGTCGATATCGGCGACGAGCGGGGCGTGTCCGCGATCCAGTACGCGACGACCGTCTGGCTGTACGAGCTGCACCGGGTAGGTGTTCTTCTCGGGCATGGATATCGCCTCCTGACACCGGGTTACACCGTTGTCGCCCGGGGATTGTGTCCCGTGAGCAACCGATGTGTGTCCTGTACCACACAGCATCCTCCGTTGAGCGATGTGTGCAAGCATGGCGTGCCCAACTGTGCAGAATGCTCGGTCGATGGCTGGTCCGGGGTGTCATACTGATCCCCATGAGCAGCAGGGAGCCCCTTTCTGCCCCGCTGGACGCCACCGATGCCCGGCTGTTGCTGGAGCTGGTGGCCAACCCGCGCGCGACCGGTGTCGAATTGGCCGCTCGCCTGGGTCTCTCGCGCAATACCGTGCAGGCCAGGCTGGCTCGCTGGGAGGCGAGCGGGGTGCTGGCCAGCTTCGAACGCCGGGTCGATCCCCGGGTGCTGGGTTATCCACTGGCAGCCTTCGTGGCGGTGGTCGTGGATCAGCATCGGCTCGACTCGGTGGTTGCCGAGCTGGCCGAGATTCCGGAGGTCACCGAGGTCTGCGGCATGACCGGGCCGACCGATCTGACGGTCCGGGTGGTCGCCGCCGACGCCGATGATCTGTACCGCCTGACCGGCAGCATTCTGAAGATCCCGGGGGTGGAGCGCACCAATATGGCGCTGGTGATGCGCTCGCTGGTCGGGCCGCGTGTCACGCCGCTGCTGGAGCGGCTGGCACTGCAGAACGGGTCCGGGGGTCACCCGCAGGATGCCGACCGGTTCTGACTGTTTTGGTGAATTTCAGTCCAGTTTCGGGGGATTGGCCGCTGACCTCGGGGTGACTGGACCGCGACGATGACCCGATGAGCACCAGCGTCACCAGCACTCCGGAGGTCAGGAGTCCGCGCACGGCCGGGATCGGGCAGCCGATAGGGGCCGGGATCGTCACCGCGCTCGTCGGATTCACCAGCTCGTTCGCGGTGGTGCTGGCGGGCCTGACCGCCATGGGGGCGACCTCGGCGCAGGCGGCGTCCGGGCTGCTGGCGGTCTGCGTGACCCAGGCGGTCGGCATGATCGTGCTGAGCCGGCGGTACCGGATGCCGATCACACTGGCCTGGTCCACCCCGGGCGCGGCATTGCTGGCCGGTACGGGCGCGGTGTCCGGCGGCTGGGCGGCCGCCGTGGGCGCGTTCGCGGTGGCGGGCGGACTCATTGTGCTGACCGGTTTCTGGCAGCGGCTGGGCGCGCTCATCGCGGCGATTCCGGTGGAGATCGCGCAGGCCATGCTGGCCGGAGTGCTGCTGCCCATGTGCCTGGCGCCGGTGAAGGCGCTGCCGGTGAGCCCGGCGGTGGTGGTGCCGGTCATCGCGACCTGGCTTGTGCTGCAACGCTTCGCGCCGCGCTGGTCGGTGCTGGCCGCCTTCGCGGTCGCGGCCGTCGGCGCGGGTGTCGACATCACCGTCACCCATCGCCGCATGGACCTGTCGGCCATGGTGCCGCGGGTGGAATGGACTGTGCCGCACTGGAGTTGGCAGGCGGTGATCGGGGTCGCGGTGCCGCTCTACATCGTGACCATGGCCGCCCAGAACATTCCGGGTACGGCGGTCATGAAGACCTTCGGCTATCAGGTGCCGTGGCGGGCGGCCATGACGGTCACGGGCCTGGGCACCATGCTCGGCGCGCCCGCGGGCGGGCACGCCATCAACCTGGCGGCCATCAGTGCCGCGCTCTCCGCCGCGCCGTCCGCGCATCCGGATCCGAGGCGCCGGTGGATCGCCGCGTTCACCGCGGGCTGCATGTACCTGGTGCTCGCACTGGCCTCGGGTGCACTGGTGATGCTGGTGGCCGCGGCGCCGAAGGGCGTGCTGGAAACCGTTGCGGGCCTTGCCCTCATCGCCACGCTGGCGGGTGCGCTGACCGCTGCGTTGACGCCCGCCGCCCACCGTTCCGCGGCCGCGCTCACCTTCCTGGTGGCCGCGTCCGGAATCTCGTTGCTCGGCATCGGCGCGGCCTTCTGGGCGCTGGTCGCGGGCCTGCTGGCGCGCTGGTTCCTGCCCCCGTCGAAATAGCGGGCCGGGCAGGCTGCGTGGCGCGGCCGGCGGTGGCTAGGGTGGGGTGGTTCGGCTTCAACGGGCGATGAATCGGCGAAGAGGAGTTGGCTTGAGTTCGGTGCTGATTTCGGTTGCGGAGCTTGCGGACGTGCTGGGCCAGAGCGGCGGCCATGTGCGATTGCTGGACGTCCGGTGGGCGCTCGGAGATCCGGACGGACCGCAGCATTATCTGGACGGCCATATTCCGGGCGCGATATTCGTCGACCTGGAAACCGAACTCGCCGATCCGCCCTCCGCCGCCAAGGGCCGCCACCCCATGCCGGACCTGGCGCACCTGCAGAAGTGCGCGCGCAGCTGGGGCGTGTCCGACGGGGACATGGTGGTCGTCTACGACGCCACCGGCGGCATGGCCGCCGCGCGGGCCTGGTGGCTGCTGCGCTGGGGCGGCGTGGCCGATGTGCGCATTCTCGACGGCGGACTGCCGGCGTGGGAGCAGGCCGGGGGCAAGATCGTCACCGGTGACGAAACCGCCCCGCCACCGGGCACCGTGGTCCTGTCCCCGGGCAATATGCCGACCATCGACGCCGATGGCGCGGCCGGCTGGCCGGGCCTGCTGCTGGATGCCCGCGCGGGCGAGCGCTACCGCGGCGAGGTGGAACCTGTGGACCCGCGCGCCGGGCACATTCCGGGAGCGGTGAGTGCGCCGACCGCCGAGAACCTCACGGCCGCCGGGCAATTCAAGTCGCTCCCCGAATTGCGTTCCCGTTTCGAGGGATTCGGTTCCGGGCCGGTCGCGGTGTACTGCGGTTCCGGTGTCACGGCCGCCCATCAGGTCGCGGCGCTGGCCATCGCCGGCATCGACGCCGCGCTCTATCCCGGCTCCTGGTCGCAGTGGTCCAACGACCCCAAGCGGCCGGCCGCCATCGGCGCCGAACCGGCCTGATCAGCCGGGTTTGACGGCGGTGAGGACGCCGGTCGCGAACGGGCCGGTGCGGAATTCGACTGCCGTGAAACCGATGTCGGTGAGCACGTCGCGGTAGCGGCGGATGTCGACCGCCGACAGCGGATCCCCGGCCCCGTCGCCGTCGTGGGAGTGACCCTGGCCACCGGCGCGGTGCGCGGCCAGCTGGGCCATGGCCCGAACGGCGAGCCCGCGCAGGCCCGAGGTCGGATGGGTGTCGGCGAGCAGCAGGCGGCCGCCCGGGCGCAGGACGCGGAAGACGCCCGCCAGGGCGGTCTTTCGCTCGGATTCGGCGATGTGGTGCATGGCGAAGGTCGAGGTCGCCACATCGAACGAGGCGTCCGGGTAGGGCAGCGACTGGGCCGCGCCGAGGTCGAAGCTGCAGTTGGGGGCGGCGTGGGCGGTCGCGTAGGCGATCATCTGCGCAGACGGGTCCACGCCGATCGCCCGGCCGTCCGGTCCGGCCTGCCGGGCCAGCTCATTGGCCAGCCGCCCAGGGCCGCAACCGAGATCGAGAGCGTGATCGCCCGGGCGGATGCCGCTGGTCGTGGCGAAGTACCGCGCCAGGCTGCCCGCTCGGCCCAGGAAGTAGACGTCGGTGAGCAGCTGATAGCGGCGCGGCCAGGTGATGAGGGCCCCGACGGGCCGGGATTCGATATCGGACACTTGCTCGTGCTGGGTCATGTGATCAATCATCGAAGGATGAGAAATCCCAGGCCAGACGCAGTTTCTGAGGATTTGTACGATTCCGGACAGTCGGACGGAATCCGTCCGGGAACGGCCCCGGAGGCCGGGACCATGAGGCCGGAGGCCGACCGCCGCGTCCGCCGCACCCGCACGGCGCTGCACCGGGCGCTCATCGAGCTCATGCAGGACCGGCCCTATGCCCGGATCACGGTGCAGGACATCATCGATCGCGCCGATGTCGGCCGCTCCACCTTCTACGCGCACTACCGCGACAAGGACGATCTGCTGCTGGTCAGCTGTATCGAGCATGTGCGGGGCGAGATTTCGGCGCAGCTGGCCTGCTATCCGGGAGAGTCGCCGCCGCTGGCCGCCGTCGAGATCCTGTTCAAGCTGGTCGCGGCGCATCCGGACGTGTACCGGCCACTGGTCCGGCAGCGGGCGAACACCATTGTGCTGCGGTCGATCCGGCAGATGTACGCCGAACTGCTGACCGAGCACCTGGGCCCGCGGCTCGGGCCGGACCCCGTCGCGGCGGGCGTGGCCATCACATTTCTGTCCTGGGGTCTATACGGATTGCTCGAATCGGTCATGGATCCGCGCCAGGAACTCACCGCCGATCAGGCCTACCGGCACTTCGCCACGCTATGGGCAGCGGCGGGCGACCCGCGCCAGGGCGTCCCGGTCGGCGGCGGTGACCGGTAGCCCGTACCGGTTCGCGGCCATCAGATACTTGCCCGCGTAGAAACAGCGGTTCGCGCGAGCGGGCGGCAGCCAGTCGCCGGGCGTGCGATCGCCCTTGTCCTCGTTGGTCTTTCCGTCCACCGCGAGCAGGTTGTAGTCGACATCGTTGGCGAAGCGCACGCGCCGCGGCAGCGGCCATCCGGCCGCGCCCAGATCCCAGGCGGCCGCCAGCGGATACACGTGATCGATCTGCACGGCCATGGCCGCGCCCCGATCGAAGGCGATGCGCTGCCCGGTATAGGGATCGTCGAGCGACCCGGCCACCACCACGCAATCGTTCCCGGGCCGGAAGATCACCCGGGTGAGCTGCCTGGCCAGCACGGTATTGCGGCTGTCGCACCCGTCGTGACCGCCGGGCCCATCGTGATCATCGGTCCACGCCGGTCCGAACACGCAGCCCTGGCCGCTGCCGCAACCACGTTCGTAACCGCCCGGACGCGGCCGGGCGGGCACCGTGCGGACACCCGCGAGCAGCCGTTCGAGCTGGACGCGGGCGGGGCTACCCGGCGCCGGGGTCACCTGCCCGAGGGACTCGCACCCAAGGACCACGAGCAGGACGACTACGGCGCCGAGCAGCCGGAGCAGGAAGGTTCCACCCGTGAGCCACACGGCAATACGTGTACCGCACCAGCCGATCGGTGCGTGCCGTCACGCGGACTTCGCACTCCCGTTGGGCTTACTAGAGCCAGGCGTGCGCGAGGATGTCGTCCGCGGCGGTTTCGGAGAGCTGCGGCGGAAAGCGGGTTGCCGCAATGGAATCCACACGCGCGCCATCGTGGCCGATGACCCACGAGCCGCCCCGCTCCTCGCATTCGGCGATCTTGGCGAAAACGGTGAGCAGGAACGTGATGGAGTCGCGCGGGTCCGCGGTGCGGGCGAGGCGCTGCGACTCGCCGGGCCGGGACAGATCCAGCCACACCCCGGACTGCCCGTCCAGGCGCATCCCCACGATCTTGCTCGTGTCCACGAAGGTGAATTTCCGCCGTTCCCACTGTGTCGTGGGGGTGAAGCTCTGCTCGAGCACTTGGAGCAGAATCGTCATCGTCACGGCCTCCCTACGGTCTCGAAAGTGCCACGGCTCCGGATTGAGTCGCGGTGGATTGTCGGGTGCGCCCCGCGCGGCTGCCGTCCGGGCACGACAATGTAGTGCAGCGGACACAGCGGACACCGACGCGTGCGGTGACCTGCGGATTTATCCAGTATGTTCCGTATCCGATCAGAAATAAAGAGGGGCCGGCCGGCTTGTCGGGGGTGACTGATTGGATGGGCGGATGTTGCACGGGCTGTGGTCGCCGGGGTCCGGGTTGGTGCTGTGGCACGACCCGGGCGAGGACACGGCCGGGGATGCGGAGGGATTGCCGGAGCCGCTCGGGTCGATCGTGCGCGGGGCGAAGTGGCGGCATCGGGCGCAGGTGCTGGTGAGGGGGGAGTACGGGCCGGAGCAGACGCGGGTGCGGGCGCATGCGCTGGCACCGGAGACGGCTGCCCGGGTGCTGTCGCAGGAACTACCGGCGGGGGCGGTGGCCGGGGATCTGCGTTTTCTCGGGCATGTGGCGCGCGGGGTGCAGCGGTGGGTGCGGGCGGGGCGGGTGGTGCCGGAGGTGCGGCGGGACGACGGGGAGTGGTGGGTACGGTGGCGGCTGGTGGGCGGGCAGCGGCAGCGGGCCTGGCTGGCGGAGCTCACGGTGGCCATGCCGGGTGCGTTGCAGGTGGCCGGGCGGCCCGCCGAGGTGCTGGAGAACCTCGTCGGCGAATTGGCCGATCCTCTCGTGCGCCTGCACATTCCGGAGCGGCCGGATCGGGAATCGGGGTCGCATCCGCTGCTGACCGCGCTGGCCGAGGCGACGCCGCTGGAGACCGGATCGCATCGGGTGGCCTCGGTGCTGGACGACTGGCGGACCAGTCTCACCGCCGACGAGCCGGAGCTGGTGCTGCGGCTGCTGGAACCGGACGGCGAGGAACCGGGCGAACTGTGGCGGCTCGAGGTCTGCCTGCGCGAGGAAGGGGAGGCGCCGCAGCCGGTGCTGCTGCCGGGGGATCCGCAGCTCATGCGGATTGCGGGGGAGAAGCTGGCGGCCGCCAAGCAGGCCTATCCGCGGCTGCGCGATCTGCCCGGCGATGCCCGCAGCATGGATCTGTTCCTGCCCACCGAGGTGGTGATGGATCTGGTCGCGCACGGGGCGAACGCGCTGCGGTCGGCCGGGGTGCGGCTCATGCTGCCGCGGGCCTGGCGGGTGGCCGCGCCCGCCATGAAACTGCGGGTGCAGAGCCCGGCTGCCACCGAAACCGCCGTCGGGCTCAAGGGTTTGGTGTCCTTCCGCTGGGAGCTGGCCCTGGGCGACACCGTGCTGACGCCCGCCGAGATGTCGCGGCTGATCGACGCGAAATCGGATCTGGTGCGGCTGCGCGGGGAATGGGTGCAGGCCGATCATCGCATGCTGGCCGCGGCCGCCGACTACGTCTCGGGCCGCACCGACGAGACCGAGACCACCGTCGGCGGCCTGTTCGCCGAGCTGTCCGCGCATCCGGTGATCGGGGTGCCGCTGGAGGAGGTCACCGCGACCGGCTGGGCCGCGGAGCTTTTCGACGGTGAGCGGTCGGTCGAGCCCGTCCCGGATCCGGTCGGGCTGAAGGCCCAGCTGCGGCCGTATCAGCAGCGCGGCCTGACCTGGCTGGCGGCCATGAGCCGGCTCGGATGCGGGGCGATCCTCGCCGACGACATGGGTCTCGGCAAGACCGTACAGGTACTGGCGCTGCTGGTGCACGAGCGTGAAGCAGCCGCGGCCGCAAGCGAATCGGAGGCGCTCGGGCCTACCCTGCTGGTGTGCCCGATGTCGGTGGTGGGCAACTGGCAGCGGGAGGCCGAACGCTTCGCCCCGGATCTCCGGGTGCTGGTGCACCACGGCGCCGGGCGGCGCTCGGGCGCGGAATTGGCTGCGGCGGTGGCGGATTCGGATCTGGTGGTCACCACCTACGCGCTGCTGGCCCGGGATGTCGAGGACCTGAAGCGCCAGGACTGGCAGCGGGTCGTACTGGACGAGGCGCAGCACATCAAGAACGCGGGCACCCGGCAGGCGCGCGCGGCACGGCTGGTGCCGGCCCGGCACCGCCTGGCGCTCACCGGAACCCCGGTGGAGAACCGGCTCGAGGAGTTGCGCTCGATCCTGGATTTCGCCAATCCCAAGCTGCTGGGCAAGGCCTCCGAGTTCCATGCCCGCTTCGCGGTGCCGATCGAGCGCGAGCACGACGAGAACGCCGTCACCCGTCTGCGCGCCATCACCTCGCCGTTCGTGCTGCGCCGGGTCAAGACCGATCCTGCGGTGATCTCGGATCTGCCGGAGAAGGTCGAGATGACGGTGCGGGCCAACCTGACCGTGGAGCAGGCAGCGCTGTATCAGGCGGTGCTGGACGATATGTCGGCCAAGCTGAAGGCGGCCGAGGGCATGGAGCGCAAGGGCGCGGTGCTGGCCGCGCTGACCCGGCTCAAACAGGTGTGCAACCATCCCGCGCATTTCCTCGGCGACGGGTCGGCGCTGCTGCGCCGGGGGCATCATCGGTCGGGGAAGCTGGCGCTGGTGGAGGACATTCTGGAGTCGGCGATCGCCGACGGGGAGCGGGCGCTGCTGTTCACTCAGTTCGCGGAGTTCGGAAACCTGCTGGCGCCCTTCCTGTCCGAGCGTTTCGGGGCGGAGGTGCCGTTCCTGCACGGCGGGGTGAGCAAGCAGCGCCGCGACGGCATGGTCACCCGCTTCCAGGAGGAGGACGGCGCGCCGCTCATGCTGCTGTCGCTCAAGGCGGGCGGCACCGGCCTCAACCTGACCGCCGCCAATCACGTGGTGCACCTGGACCGCTGGTGGAATCCGGCGGTGGAGAACCAGGCCACCGACCGTGCCTTCCGCATCGGCCAGCGCCGTGATGTCCAGGTGCGCAAGCTGGTCTGCGTCGACACCATCGAGGAGCGCGTCGACGACATGCTGAAGGGCAAGAGTCAGCTCGCCGACCTCACCGTGGGCACCGGCGAGAACTGGATCACCGAACTCGGCGACGAGGAATTGCGGGAACTGTTCGCCCTGGGATCGGAGGCGGTCGGCGAATGAGCAATGTCATCGACTTCAGCGAGTACGGCAAACGCCGCCCGGTGCGCGGCGGGGTGCAGCCGCGCAGCCGCCGCGGCACCGCGTTCGCCCGGACCTGGTGGGGCCGTTCGTTCCTGGAGGCGGTCGAGGGCGTCGCGGACGCCGGTCGTCTGGCCCGCGGCCGTTCCTACGCCCGCGCCGGTCAGGTGGTGAACTACCGCCTGGAGCCCGGCCTGGTGAGCGCGGAAGTGCAGGGCAGCCAGCCCCGCCCGTTCATCTCGGTGCTGACCCTGCGGCAGTTGCGCGACGACCGCCTCGACGAGCTGGTGGACCTGGTCCGCGCCACCCCCGGCATGCTGGGCGAGATCGCCGCGGGCACCCTGCCCCAGGCCCTCGGCCCACTGTTGCTCCCCACCACGGTGTCGGAGCTCGACTTCTCGTGCAGCTGCCCCGATTCCGGCTGGCCGTGCAAGCACACCGCCGCCGTCTGCTACGTCATCGCCGAACGCCTCGACGAGCGCCCGGGCGAACTGCTCACCCTGCGCGGCGTCGAACTCGACGCCCTCATCGGCAGCGTCCAGCGCGCCGATCCGCCCGCCGAATCCACCGATCTCTACGGCGACGCCACCGCGCTCCCCGCCCTCCCGAAGCCCGAATTCCGTCCGGCCCCGGACGATCTCGACGCCGTCCTGCTCCGCCAGGCCCTGCGCATGACGGCCGAGGACGAGCAGTCCGTCGCCGCCGGTCTCCGCGAACTCCGCGCCCTGTACCGTGCCCTCGACACCTGATCGCCTGATTCGCGGCCTGTTTCAGTAGCTGCGGACAACTCGAATCCCACAGTGGCCCAGCCGCTTCTGGACCGCTGGGAGTGCGTGCGGGTGCACGTCGGCCGTGACCCCCGCAGCGCTGACGGTCAGGCCGTGGCGGCGCGGGCGGCGGGACGGCCCGTCCTGCGGCGTTCGCCCTGGGATTCGAAGTGGTAGTCGCGCAGGTCGAAATGGGCTGCGCGCCAGGCGGCTTCGGGAGTGCTCATGGCGCGCAGCGGGACGTCGCCGTTCTTGTCGAAGTAGTAGGAGTTGGCCAGGGTGCAGCTGTCCTGCCAGAAGACCTGGGTGCCGCGGCGGGCGAGCATTTCCTGGAAGTAGCGCTCGTTGGCCTCGGGGGTGACCTCGATGCGGGTCGCGGCGCGGCGGCGGGCATTGCGGAGCAGGCGCAGAATGTGGGTGGTCTGCATCTCGATGAGGGTGAAGTAGGACGCGCCGTTGTAGCCGTAGGGGCCGATGATGGTGAAGAAGTTGGGGAAGCCGGGCACACTGACCCCCTCGTAGGCCTGCAGGCGGTGGGTGTCCCACCAGTCCTCGAGGCGCAGGCCGCCGCTGCCGTGCAGGTCGAAGGTGGGCATATTGCCGGACTCCATGACCTTGAAGCCGGTGGCCATGATGAGCACGTCGACCTGGTGGTGGCGGCCGGTGGTGCGCAGTCCGGTGGCGGTGATCTCGGTGATGGGATCGGTTTCCAGCGTGACGTTCTCGCGGTTGAAGGTCTTCAGGTAGTCGTTGGAGAACGACGGGCGCTTGCAACCCAGCGCGTATTTCGGCGTGAGCTGCCCCCGGACGACCGGATCCTGCACCTGGTCGCGCAGGTGGGCCAGCCCGGTGCGCTCGCCGAGCTTCACCATGGGCAGCACCTTGTAGTAGTGCGCCGAGAGCGGGAAGGTCAGCTCCACGAACGCCTGGCTGAGCCAGCGGGTGAGGAACTGCCCGCCGGGCAGCCGCATCAGCGCGCGCACCGGTGGCGGCAGGGGCGCGTCCGGCCGGGGCAGGCACCAGATCGGAGTGCGCTGGAAGACGACGAGTTCCGCCACCTCCGGGGCGATCTCGGGAATGATCTGGATGGCCGAGGCGCCGGTGCCGATGATGCCGACCCGCTTGCCACGCAGATCGATCCCGTGATCCCAGCGCGCGGTGTGCATGGTCTCGCCCCGGAACCGTTCCGCGCCGGGGATATCGGGCAGTTTGGGCCGGGTCAGCACCCCGGTCGCGCCGATCAGGAAGCGGCAGGTGAGCTCGTCGCCGTCGGTGGTGCGCACCCGCCACAGGTGCAGTGCGTCGTCGAAGTCGGCGCGGGCGATGGTGGTGCCGAACCGGATCCGTGGCCGCAGCCCGTATTTCTCGACGCAGTGCTCGGCGTACGCCTTCAACTCGCGTCCGGGCGCGTACACCCGCGACCAGGAGCGCTGCTTCTCGAACGAGTACTGGTAGCTGAACGACGGAATGTCCACGGCGATACCGGGATAGGTGTTCCAGTGCCAGGTGCCGCCCACCCCGTCCGCCTCGTCGATCATGACGAAATCGTCGAAACCGGCCTTGCGCAGCGCGATCGCGGTCCCGATTCCCGAGAATCCCGCGCCGACAATGACGATCTCGTGGTCCACGACGGTCTTTGTCACGATGCGCCCTCCGCGTAGATGATGCAGTCCACCCGATGCTCGACCCCGTCCACGGTGCGAATCCCGAGCGGCGCGAGCCGGGCGATGGGCCAGCTGATGAGCCGGCAGTTCCGCTGCCGCAGGGCCCGGTAGTAGCGACTGTGTACCCGCACCGCGGCGGGCCGATCCGGCGTCAGCTGCCGCCGCTCCCACGAATCCTCAACCTGCGCCCGCAGATTCGCCGCGGCCGCCCGCCGCAGCGTTTGCTGAGCGCACCAGCGCAGGACGCCCGGCCCTGAGACGCCCAGCGCGCTCAGGACGGGTCTCGGAGCTCCACGGGCAACCTCCCCGGCTCCGGGATGCGGTGGACCGCCTTCACGCGGCGCTCGTGTTGAACTGCGTTCCTCTGCGCCTCTGCCGGCCGGCGCGGTGCTGTCTCCCTGGCGGCCGGCCCTACGCTCTTCCTGGCGAGCCGGATCTCCGGGCAACGGCGGCGCGGAGTCGCTGGGCAGCAGTCCCAATGCATCGGCGGGCAACTGGCGCAGCAGAATTCCGGCTCCGGGGACGGGTGGGGTGGGCAGAATCCAGATCGGATCATGCTGGAACACGGTTACCCTGCGCGCCTGGGCGACGATCGGCGGCACTACCCGGGCCAGTGCGGCGCCGCTGCCGATGACCGCGACGTGCAGGCGATCCAACTCGTGCTGGTCACGCCAGTGGGTGCAGTGAATCGTGGGCCCGGTGTAGGCGTCGCGGGCTCTGCCCGGGTCGCTCCGGCGGATCGGGGCGGTCATTTCGCCACCGGCTCGTAGGTCAGGGCCTTGGACCAGGAGGGGGTGTGGCGCAGGACGCGCACGGGGAAGTGGTCGATGGCCTTGTTCAGGGCGTCGTTGATGCCCTGGATCGGCTGCCAGTGGTTGATGGTGGCCATGCCGTGCAGGCGGACCACGTGGTAGAGCGGCATGCGCTTGATGTCCGGGCTGCGGTCACCGGCTTTCTCATAGCGCCGCACGGCATTCCAGAGCTTCTCCTCGTCCAGCCCCATCGCCATGATGGTGGCGGACATGCGGGACAGCAGCGGCGTGTACAGCAGCGCGCCGAGCAGGAAGGTGGGCCGCAGCGCGAAACCCGCTGTCTCGATGGCGATTCGTCGCAGCGGTCCCGCGCCGAGCTGCTCGAGCACCTGGAACCCCACCGCCAGATGCCGGGACTCGTCGCTGTTGATGTGCCGGAACACCTCGTGGCACAGTGGATCCCGTACCTCGTCGAGCAGGAACTTCACCAGTGCCCCGTCCAGCGCGCACTCCAGCGAGGGGATCACGGTGCCGAGCACGGGCAGGGACAGATCGTCCCCGTACCGGTCCAGCCATTCGATGACGAGCCGGATGTTCTTGTTGGGCAGCGGCATCGCGTCCCTGTCGAGCATGCCCCAGCGCCGCATCAGGGCCAGTTCGGCATTGGCGTGCTTCTGCTCCTCGGCGTGGAAGTACCGGTAGATCTCCTTGAGCGGCCCGTCGGGGGCGCGCAGCGTGAGCGCCGCGAACCCGCGGGCGCCGACGTGCTCGATCCACACCAGATCGGCCATGAAGGCCGCGAGCGCGGGTCGCTGCTCATCGGTGATGAGCTCGGCTCCCGGTGCGTCCCAGTCGAGATCGGCCAGCGCCCACTGCCGATCCTGGACGACACCGAGCATGTCGGAATACGCGAACGCCATTGTTCAACTCCTTGCCGCTGTGGCTACCGCACCAGCCGCTCCAGCAATCCGGCGGCGCGGGTGTAGGTCTCGGGCAGCAGTCGCTTGGACTGCCAGATCGCCTTGGCCTCGAGCTGCGGGACCACGTACAGCTGACCGTGATCCACCGCGTCGAGGGTGGCGCGGGCGATGGACGCGGGCGGGCGGCCGGTCCAGCGGATGAGGCGGTCGCCCCAGAGCTGGATGGTCTCGTCGCCGATCTCCACGCCTTCCAGAATGTTGGTCCGCACCCCGGTGGGACACAGCACGGTGACGGTGACGCCGGTGCCGGACAGTTCCGCGGCCAGCGTTTCCGACAGCGCCAGCACCCCGGCCTTGCTCACGTTGTAGGCGCCCATGCGCGGCGCGGACCCGAAGGCGGCCGCGGAGGCCACGTTCACGATCGAGCCGTGTCCGCTCGCGCGCAGCCGGGGCGCGAAGACGTGGCAGCCGTGGATGACGCCCCACAGATTGACGTCGAGCACCTGATGCCATTCCGCGGGCGGGGTGTCGCCGATGAGTGTGCCGCCGCGCCCGATGCCGGCATTGTTGACCACCAGATCCGGGCTCTTGCCGAACCATTCCTCGGCGGTGTTCGCCAGCACGGTCACCTGGTCCAGGCTGCGCACGTCGCAGACGGTGTCGAAGGCCTTTCCCCCGGTGTCGCCGATCATTTCGGCGGTGTCGCGGGCGCGCCCGGCGTCGATGTCGGAGCAGACCACCCGCCCGCCGCGCTTGCCGATCTCGATCGCGAAGGCGCGGCCGATGCCGCTGCCCGCACCGGTCACCACCGCGTCCGCCTGCTGAGTGCGGCGGGGTCCGCCGAAGGGGTTGAGTCGCATGGGAACTCCCGGGGCCGTGCCGTCCGGGCAGTCAAGTGGTGGCGTGTGCCACCACTGGCCGCACCTGCCACCAATTAGGCTCCCGGTGCGCTATTTTGTCAACTATGGACGTGCCCGCACCGGCAGCCGCCGACATGTCCCCGGGGCCCGCGCCGACCCGGCGCGGCGGCACCTGGGGCGGCCGCACCCAGGAGGAACGCCGCGCCGAGCGCCGCGATCGGCTGATCGCGGCGGCGCTGGACATCTGGCTCGAAAACGGCTGGGCCGCAGTGACAATGCGCGGCGTGTGCACCCGCGCGGGCCTCAATGACCGCTACTTCTACGAGCACTTCGCCGATCGCGACCAACTGCTGGGCGCGGTCTGGGACGAGGTCGGATTCCAGGTGCTGGCGGAACTCTCGGCCGTCGTCGCCGAGAACCTCGAGCATCCGGCGCTGGGCATTCTGCGCGTGGCCATCGCTCGCGCGGTCGCCCTGCAGTCGGAGGGCCCGGCGCGCATCCTCTTCGGCGACCATGCCGGCAGCCGCATCCTCGAGGAGCGCCGCACCGCCATGCTCACCGAGGCCACCGACCTGCTGATCGCCACCGCCCGCCCCTACCTGCGGCCCGGCGTCGACGAATCCGACCTGCGCATGGGCGTTCTCATGGGCATCGGCGGCTTCATCGAACTCCTGACCGCTTGGCGCACGGGCGCCATCGACGCCGACGCCACCCGCATCGTCGACCACGTCAGCCGCACCGCCGATCTGCTCGGCGCGCCGTACCTCTCTTTGCCCGGTTAGCGGCTACTTCACCGCCCAGACCATGGACTCCGGCCCGGCGAGGTGCTCGGTCAGGGGGTCGCGGAAACCGGTGTCGGCCAGCCAGGTTCGCAGGTCCGCGGCGGTGTAGTCGAAGCCGCCGGGGGTCTCGATGAGCATGTTGAGGCTCATCAGCAGACCGGAGAGATTGGTGCGGCGGTCGTCGTCGATGAGCGACTCGTAGACGAGGATGGCGCCGCCGTCGGGGAGGGCGCGGTGGGCCTTCTCCAGCAGCATGAGCTTGGTGGGCAGGTCCCAGTTGTGCAGGATGTGGCCGAAGACCAGGACATCGGCCTCGGGCAGCTCATCGGTGAAGAAGTCGCCGGCCTGGAAGATGGCCCGATCCGCCACCGGCGCACTGTATTCGGTGAAGATCGGCTCGACTGCCGGCAGGTCGTAGCCGATGCCGTGCAGGTGCGGATTGGTCTCCAGGACGGTGCGCAGCAGCGCGCCCTGGGCGGTGCCGATATCGGCCATCGACTTCCAGCGATGCCACGGGAACACCTCGGCGAGGGCGTGCGCGCTGGGCAGCGACAGCCCGGTCATGGCGCGCTGAAAGTCATAGAGCCGCTGTGGATCCCGGTAGAGCGTGGTGAAGAAGTCGCCGCCGTCGCGGGCCTCGTTCTGCGGCTGCCCGGTGCGCAGGCCCTCGGTGAGCCGGCCCCAGAACGGGTAGAGCCGGGCCGCGGCCATCTCCAGGAAGCCGCCGATGTACTCGCTGCCGGTGCTGTCCAGGTAGGTGGCGGTGTCGGCGGTATTGGCGTACCGATTGTCGGTGCGCCGCAGCATCTCCATGGCCACCAGCGCGTCGAAGAAGTCGCGGCCGGCCCGCGGATGCAGGCCCAGTTCGCGCTGTAACTGTTCCGCGGTCAGTTGCCGATGCCCGAGCACCGTGAACACGCCGAGTTCGACTGCGCTGAGCAAGGTCCGGGACTCCCAGAAACCCATTCCGATCCGCAGGATCCGTTCCATGGCGCATCACGATAGCCACAGCGACCCTGCGGCAAAGGCGGACGCGGCAAATCCGTCCCGGGGAGTGGGCTCAGAGCACGTCGATCCCGTACACCCGTTCGGCATTGCGGCGGAAGATCTGCTCGATGGCCTTGTCGTCGGCCCCGTGCCCGGCCAGCGCGGTGGCCACCGCCTCCGCGGCATTCGGGATGCTCGTAATCGGCTTGTCCACCGGGAAGTTCGAGCCCCAGATGAGCCGATCGGCACCGAACGCGTCGAGCGCGTGCTCCAGCATCGGCGAAATCCGTTCCAGCAGCACCGGAACCGGGGTCGGCTGACCCCGCCGCGGCACCGGATGCCCGAGGATCGGCATCATCAGGCCGCTCACCTTGGCCACCACATTGGCGTGCTGGGCGAGAGCGGTGAGGTCGTCGCGCCAGCGCACGAACAACTCGCGCCGCTGCCCGGGATTGCGCCCGGTGTTCCGCCCGACCGGCCCGAAAATACCTGCGGGCGTGGCGAGATGGTTGAGCACGATGGTAGTGCCGGGATAGCGCTCGGCCAGCGCGGCCACCTCGGGCAGCTGTCCCGAGTACACCCACGCCTCGAACGAGAGCTCGCGGTCGGCGAGCGCGCCGAAGCCGTCCAGGAAGGCAGGAGAAGTGAGCAGGCCCGGGGTCTTGCAGGTCGCGCGCACGTCCGGGTCCGGGTGGTATTCGACGCGGGCGCGAATGCCCCGGAACAGCGGCGAGGCGGCCCGGTGCGCGTCGAGCAGTTCGGCGAACTCGGCGGCGGTGGGGTCGCCCGCGCCCATGATCGCCCCGAGCGCGGGGGTGTCCACGCCGAAGGGCAGGCTGCTCACCCACCGGGTTTCGTCGGCGGGCCCGAGCGGGCCCTTGCCGACCCACTCCACCTCGATGTGCACGATGGCCTCGACCGGAACGTCCCCGGCGTCTTCCTGATAGTCACGCGGCAGGTACGGATGGATGACAGGTGTTGGATCCCCGACGAATTCGCGGTCGCGCCGCGGCGCCAGCCGTTTCGCCAGATCGATCGGTACCGGCACATAGCGGAACAGCTTCGCCAGCCCGCTGAACTCACGTGGCGTGGTGAGCGGATCCCACTGGTGAATGTGGGCGTCCACGACAGTCATTCCCGCGAGGTCCATGAGGTCCCTTCCGCCTGGGTCGGCCTGCCCCGGATTGTTCCACGCCGACGCGTCCGCGCTCCGGAAATCAGACCCGGAAATCAGACACTGAAACCACCTGCCGCGTTCCGGTCCGCTGTCGTCCCCCGGTCATGTGGTCGGAACGATGGTGCGCGCGCCGGGGGCCGCCGCGGCCTTCGCCAGGCGGAGGTCGAGTGTCACCAGCGGGACGGTGCTCAGACATTGCGCCGATACTGACCGCCCACTGTGAAGAAGGTGTCCGTGACCTGCTGGAGTGTGCACACCCGCGCGGCCTCCATCAGCACCTCGAAAACGTTCTCGTCGCTCGCCGCGGCGGCCGCGAGCCGGGCCAGCGCCGCGGGCGCCGCATCCCGGTGCCGATCGGTGAATTCGCGGACTCGTTGCAGCTGAGATTGCTTTTCGGCCTCGGTGCCACGGGCCAGTTCCAGCACCCGAGGCGCTTCCTCGTGCCCATTGCGGAAGGTGTTGACCCCGATGATGGGCAGGCTGCCGTCGTGCTTGCGCCGCTCGTAGAGCATGGACTCGTCCTGGATCCGCCCGCGCTGATAGCCGGTCTCCATGGCCCCGAGCACCCCGCCGCGCTCGCTGATCCGCTCGAACTCGCGCAGCACCGCCTCCTCCACCAGATCGGTCAGCTCGTCGATGATGAAGCTGCCCTGCAGCGGGTTCTCGTTCATCGCGAGCCCCCACTCCCGGTTGATGATGAGCTGGATGGCCAGCGCCCGGCGCACCGATTCCTCGGTCGGCGTGGTGACCGCCTCGTCGTAGGCATTGGTGTGCAGGCTGTTGCAGTTGTCGTACACCGCGATGAGCGCCTGCAGTGTGGTGCGGATGTCGTTGAAGCTCATCTCCTGTGCGTGCAGTGACCGCCCGGAGGTCTGCACGTGGTACTTCAGCTTCTGCGACCGCTCGTTGGCCCCGTACCGGTCGCGCATGGCGATGGCCCAGATGCGCCGTGCCACCCGGCCGATCACCGAGTACTCGGCGTCCATGCCATTGGAGAAGAAGAACGACAGGTTGGGCGCGAAGTCGTCGATGTCCATGCCCCGCGCGAGATACGCCTCCACATAGGTGAAGCCGTTGGCCAGCGTGAAGGCCAGCTGGCTGATCGGGTTCGCCCCGGCCTCGGCGATGTGATAGCCGGAGATGGACACCGAGTAGAAGTTGCGAACGCCGTTGCGCACGAACCACTCCTGGATGTCGGCCATCATGCGCAGGCTGAACTCGGTGGAGAAGATGCAGGTGTTCTGACCCTGGTCCTCCTTGAGGATGTCGGCCTGCACGGTGCCGCGCACCGTGGCCAGGGTGCGGGCGCGCAGGCCGGCCGCCTCGTCGGGGGTGGGCTCGCGGCCCTGCTCGGCCGCGAACTCCGCCACCGCCTGATCGATGGCGGCATTGAGGAAGTAGGCCAGAATCGTCGGCGCGGGACCGTTGATGGTCATGGACACCGAGGTCGTAGGCGCGTCGAGGTCGAAGCCGTCGTAGAGCGCCTTCATATCGTCGAGGGTGGCGATGGACACCCCGGAGGTGCCGACCTTGCCGTAGATGTCCGGCCGCTCGGCCGGGTCGTGCCCGTACAGCGTGACCGAGTCGAAGGCGGTCGAAAGCCGTTTGGCCTCGGCGTGTTCGGAGAGCACCTTGAACCGGCGGTTGGTGCGGAAGGCATCGCCCTCGCCCGCGAACATGCGCGCCGGATCCTCGTTGTCGCGCTTGAACGGGAACACCCCGGCGGTGAACGGGAAGCGCCCCGGCAGGTTCTCCGAGCGCAGGAATCGCAGCAGCTCACCGTGATCGGTGAAGCGGGGGAGCGCCACCCGGGGAATCGAGCTGCCGGACAACGTCTCCCGGCGCAGCGCTGTCCGCAGCTCCCGATCGCGGACCCGCACCACCTGTTCGTCGCCCCGGTACGATTCCGCGACCGCTGGCCATTCCGCCAGCAGCGCAGCGGTTTCCGGCGTCCGGCCGGCGCGAGCCTGCGCGAGCAGCCCGCGCAGCACCTCTCCGGCGGCATCGGACGCGACGGCATCGCTGGTGGCCGCGGTCGCCGGGGCCGGGACTGCGCCGTCGCCCGGCAGCTCGGCGAGTACCTGCTCCAGGCGCTGGACACGCCGCGCGGCTTCCATCTCGCGCGCGGTGCCGGCATGGTAATCCCGTACGGCTTCCGCGATTTCGGCCAGATAGCGCACGCGGGCGGGCGGAATGATCTGGGCGAAGCGGGTGGAGGTGCGGGTGGCCACCCGCGGCAGCACGCCTTCCTGCAGAGGCAGCCCCTGCTCGGCGAGCAATCCGCTCAGGTGCTGGTAGAGCGCCGTCACTCCGTCATCGTTGAAGGTCGCCGCGCTGGTGCCGAAGACCGGCATGTCCTCGGGCGTGGCGTGGAACTCCTCCCGATTCCGCACCAGCTGCCGCGACACATCGCGCAGCGCGTCCTCGGCCCCGCGCCGCTCGAACTTGTTGATGGCCACCACATCCGCGTAATCGAGCATGTCGATCTTCTCGAGCTGGGAGGCCGCGCCGAACTCCGGCGTCATCACGTACAGCGACACGTCCACGTGCTCGGCGATGGCGGCGTCACCCTGGCCGATGCCGGGCGTCTCCAGGATCACCAGATCGAATCCCGCTGCCTTGCAGGCGATCACCATGGTGTCGATATCGTGCGGCAGTTCCCGCTCACCCCGGGTGGCCAGCGACCGGAAGTAGACCCGTTCGCCGTCGAGGGCGTTCATCCGGATCCGGTCGCCCAGCAGCGCGCCCCCGCCGCGCCGCCGGGTCGGGTCCACCGCCAGCACCGCGACCCGCAGCTTGTCCTGCTGATCGGTGCGCAGCCGCCGCACGAGTTCGTCTGTGAGAGAGGACTTTCCGGATCCGCCGGTGCCGGTGATGCCCAGCACGGGCACGTGCCGCACGGCCGCCGCGGCCGTCAGCGCCGCTCGGTCCGCCTCCGGCAGCGTCCCCTGCTGCAGGCAGGTGATGGTCCGCGCCAGCGCCGCCCGATCCCCGCTCAGCACCGCCTCCACCGACGCGGGCGTGTGTGAAAGATCCACGTCGCAGGCCGAAATCAGGTGATTGATCATCCCCGGCAGCCCGAGCCGCTGCCCGTCCTCCGGTGAGAAGATCGTCACCCCCGAGTCGGCCAGCCGCGCGATCTCCTCGGGAATGATCACCCCGCCGCCCCCGCCGAAGATCTTCACGTGCTCGGCCCCGGCCTCTTTCAAGGCCTGCGCCAGGTACTCGAAGTACTCGATGTGCCCGCCCTGATACGAGCTGACCGCGACGCCCTGCACGTCCTCGGTGACGGCCGCGTCCACGACGTCGCGTACGGCCCGGTTGTGCCCCAGATGAATCACCTCGGCTCCCTGGGCCTGCAGGATTCTTCGCATGATGTTGATGGCCGCGTCATGGCCGTCGAACAGCGCCGCTGCGGTCACGAACCGCACTGGATGAACCGGGACATGCAGATCGGGCATGCGGTTGCTCCAACTCTCGGAGGCTCTCTGGGTGCTGTGAATTATCCCACAGCCAATACTTGGATGTCCAACTATAGGATCGCCACAGACCGCGCAATCGGCGCGCAAGCATCGAGACAGGACTGGCATGGTTCGCGAACTGACTCACTTCATCGGCGGAAAGCACGTCCCGGGAACTTCGGGCAACTTCGGCGATGTGTTCAACCCCAGCACCGGCCAGGTTCAGGCACGGGTGCCGCTGGCGAGCAAGAGTGAGGTCGAGGCGGTCATCGCGAATGCCGCCGCCGCACAGCCGGCCTGGGCCGCCATGAACCCGCAGAAGCGCGCCCGGATCCTGATGAAGTTCCTGACCCTGGTGCAGGACGAGATGGATTCGCTGGCCGCACTGCTCTCCAGCGAGCACGGCAAGACCATCGCCGACGCCAAGGGCGACATCCAGCGTGGCCTCGAGGTCATCGAATTCGCCGTCGGCATCCCGCACCTGCTCAAGGGCGAGTACACCGAGAGCGCCGGCACCGGCATCGACGTGTACTCCATGCGGCAGCCGCTGGGCGTGGTCGCGGGCATCACCCCGTTCAACTTCCCGGCCATGATCCCGCTGTGGAAGGCCGGACCGGCGCTGGCCTGCGGTAATGCCTTCGTGCTCAAGCCCTCCGAGCGCGACCCCTCGGTGCCGCTGCGCCTGGCCGAGCTGTTCCTCGAGGCCGGACTGCCCGCGGGCATCTTCAATGTGGTCAACGGCGACAAGGAAGCCGTCGACACGCTGCTGCACGACGAGCGCATCAAGGCCGTCGGCTTCGTCGGCTCCACCCCGATCGCGCAGTACATCTACGAGACCGCCTCCGCCAACGGCAAGCGCGCCCAGTGCTTCGGCGGCGCCAAGAACCACGCCATCGTGATGCCGGACGCCGACCTCGACGATGTGGCCGACCAGCTCATCGGCGCGGGCTACGGCTCCGCGGGTGAGCGCTGCATGGCCATCTCGGTCGCCGTGCCGGTGGGCGAGGAGACCGCGGATCGCCTGCGCGCCAAGCTCATCGAGCGCATCGACAAACTCAATGTCGGCGTCTCCGACGACCCGGGCGCGGACTTCGGCCCGCTGGTCGGCCGCGACGGCGTGGACCGGGTGAACAACTACGTCCAGATCGGCGTCGACGAGGGCGCGGAACTGGTGATCGACGGACGCGGCCTGGTCGTCGAGGGCGGCGAGGACGGATTCTTCGCGGGCGCTTCGCTGTTCGACCGCGTCACCCCGGAGATGCGGATCTACAAGGAGGAGATCTTCGGGCCGGTGCTGACCATCGTTCGCGCCAAGGACTACGAAGAGGCGCTGCGCCTGCCCAATGAGCACGAATACGGCAATGGCGTCGCCATTTTCACCCGCGACGGCGACACCGCGCGCGATTTCGCCGCCCGCGTCCAGGTCGGCATGGTCGGCATCAATGTCCCGATCCCGGTGCCGATCGCGTACCACACCTTCGGCGGCTGGAAGCGCTCCGGCTTCGGCGACCTCAACCAGCACGGCCCGGACTCGATCCGCTTCTACACCAAGACCAAGACGGTGACGCAGCGCTGGCCCGCGGGACTCAAGGAGTCCAACGCCTTCGTCATCCCGACCATGGACTGACCTGATGTTCGTACTTGACGAGGACGAGAAGGCGATCGTCGAGACCGCCCGCTCCTTCGCCGACGAGCTGCTCGCGCCCAATGCCCTGGAATGGGATGAGCGCAAGCACTTCCCGGTGGACGTGCTGCGCAAGGCGGGCTCGCTCGGCCTGGGCGGCATCTACGTGCGCGAGGACGTGGGCGGCTCGGAGCTGCGGCGGCTGGACGCCGTGCGCATCTTCGAGCAGCTGGCCACCGGCTGCCCGGCCGTGGCCGCCTACATCTCCATCCACAATATGGCCACGTGGATGATCGACACCTACGGCGATGCGGCGCAACGCAATCGGTGGCTGCCGGGGCTGAGCTCCATGGACCTGCTGGCCTCCTACGCGCTGACCGAGCCGGGCGTCGGCTCCGACGCGGCGGCGCTGAGCACCAAGGCCGTCCGTGACGGCGACGACTACCTGCTCACCGGCGTCAAGCAGTTCATCTCCGGCGCGGGCAGCACCGACGTGTACGTCATCATGGCGCGCACCGGAAGCGAAGGGGCGCGCGGGATCTCGGCCTTCATCGTCCCGGCCGATACGCCCGGGCTGTCCTTCGGGGCCAACGAGAAGAAGATGGGCTGGAACGCGCAGCCCACCCGGCAGGTGATTCTCGACAATGCCCGGATCCCGGCGGCCAACCTGCTGGGCGAGGAGGGCAACGGCTTCCGCATCGCCATGAACGGGCTCAATGGCGGACGGTTGAACATCGCCGCCTGCTCGATGGGCGGGGCGCAGGCCGCGTTCGATCGGACCGTCGCCTATCTGGCCCAGCGCAAGGCGTTCGGCTCGCGACTGCTGGACAACACCGCCCTGCAGTTCGAGCTGGCCGACATGCGCACCTCGCTGGAGGCCGCCCGCACCCTGCTGTGGCGGGCTGCGGCCGCGCTGGACGCCGACGCCCCCGACAAGGTGGAGCTGTGCGCCATGGCCAAGCGGTTCGCCACCGACGCCGGGTTCGAGGTGGCCAACAAGGCCCTGCAACTCCACGGTGGCTACGGTTACCTGGCCGAATACGGCATCGAGAAGATCGTCCGCGACCTGCGGGTGCATCAGATTCTCGAGGGCACGAACGAAATCATGCGGGTGGTCGTCGCCCGCTCGGTGGTAGGGGCGGCGTGAACGGTCAGGGTCCGGAGGCGGCAGCCTGCGTAACCACGGAGGACCCCCGTTCGCGCCAGAAAGGAAACAGCATGAGCGCTGAGGCATCGAAGAGCACGGTGCGTGAACCCGAGGTGTTGATCGAGCAGCGCGACGGCCTCGGCCTGATCACGCTCAACCGGCCCCGCGCCATCAATGCGCTCAATCACCCGATGGCGCTGACCATCCTGGACGCGCTGCGGTCCTGGACGGACGACGACGAGGTGCGCGCGGTGGTGCTCACCGGCGCGGGCGAGCGCGGGCTGTGCGCGGGCGGCGACATCGTCGCCATCCACAACGACGCCGAGCACGCTGTGGCCCAGGGTGATTCGCCCGCGGTGGCCGCGGATTCCCCGAGCGGTACGTTCTGGCGCGACGAGTACATCCTCAACGCCCTCATCGGCCGCTACCCGAAGCCGTATGTCGCGGTCATGGACGGCATCGTCATGGGCGGCGGCGTCGGCCTGTCCGGGCACGCCTCGCACCGCATCGTGACCGAGCGGTCCATGGTCGGCATGCCCGAGACCGGCATCGGCTTCATCCCGGACGTCGGCGGCACCTACCTGCTGGCGCACGCGCCCGGCGAGATCGGCACCCATGTCGCGCTCACCACCGCGCGCATGTCCGCCGGCGACGCCATCGCGGCCGGGTTCGCCGACTATTTCGTTCCGTCGGAACACATTCCGGCGCTGCTGGAGGCGCTGACCAACGCCGAGGTCGACGTGGCCATCGCCAAGTTCGCGCAGCCCGCACCGGTCTCGGAGTTCGTGGCACAGCAGGAGTGGATCGACTCCTGCTACAGCGCGGACACCGTCGAGGAGATCGTGCACCGGCTGCAGCTCGACGGCCGGGCCGAGGCCGCCAAGGCCGCCGCCGACGTGCTGTCGAAATCGCCGGTGGCGTTGAAGGTCACGCTGCGCTCGCTGCGCGATGCGCGCCGGGCCGCCGACCTCGAGACGGCGCTGAACCAGGAGTACCGGGTCTCCGTCGCCGCCCTGAACACCCACGACCTGGTGGAGGGCATCCGCGCCCAGGTCATCGACAAGGACCGCAACCCGCAGTGGTCGCCCGCCACCCTGGCGGACGTCACCGACGCCGACGTCGACGCCTACTTCGGCGCGCTCGGCGATCGCGAATTGGGTTTGGCCGCACCCGTTTCAGGCGAATAGAGCATTGAAGGACGAGTAATGAGCAACAACACCAAGGTCGGGTTCCTCGGTCTCGGGCACATGGGCGGACCGATGGCCGCCAACCTGGTCGAGGCCGGATACGACGTCCTCGCCTTCGACCCGGTGCCCGCCGCGCAGGATCAGGCGCGTCAGGACGGGGCGACCGTGGTCGCCACTGCCGCGGAAGCGGTTTCGGCCTCCGACATCGTGATCACCATGCTGCCCAACGGCCGCATCGTGCTCGACCTCTACGGCGAGATCCTCCCGGCCGCCAAGCCGGGCACCCTGTTCGTCGACTGCTCCACCATCGACGTCGCCGATGCCAAGCAAGCCGCGGAACTCGCTGCGGCAGCAGGACATCGGGCCCTGGACGCCCCGGTCTCCGGCGGCGTGGCGGGCGCGGCGGCGGGCACCCTCACCTTCATGGTGGGCGGCGCGGACGCCGACTTCGCCGACGCGCTGCCGCTGCTGGAGGTGATGGGCGGCAAGGTCGTGCACTGCGGCGGCGCGGGCGTGGGTCAGGCCGCCAAGATCTGCAACAACATGCTGCTGGGCATCTCCATGATCGGCCTCTCGGAAGCCATTGTGCTGGGCGAGAAGCTGGGGCTCACCCACGACAAGTTCTTCGATGTGGTGTCCACCGCCTCGGGGCAGTCGTGGGCGCTGACCTCCTACTGCCCGGTGCCAGGACCGGTTCCGGCCAGCCCGGCCAACAATGACTACCAGCCCGGCTTCGCGACCGCGCTCATGTCCAAGGACCTGGGTCTCGCGGCGAACGCGCTGCGGGCCAATGGGGTCGACGGGCAGATCGGGCAGCTGGCGGCGGAGATCTACAGCCGCTTCAACCAGGAGGAAGCGGGCAAGGACTTCTCGGCTATCGTCACCGATATCCGCAAGCGATCGGGAGAGGAACCGGCGTGACAGACTTCGAGACCATTCTGCTGGAGCGCAAGGGGCGTGTCGCCCTCATCACGCTGAACCGGCCGAAGGCCCTCAACGCGCTGAACTCGCAGGTCCTGGCCGACATTTCGGCGGCGCTGGACGAGCTGGAGAACGACAACGAGGTCGGCGCGGTCGTGCTGACCGGGTCCGACCGGGCCTTCGCGGCCGGCGCGGACATCAAGGAGATGCAGTCCAAGTCCTATATGGACATGTTCCTGACCGACCACTTCGCCGGTTGGGACCGACTGGTCGCGTTCCGTAAGCCCATCATCGCCGCGGTCGCCGGCTACGCCCTCGGCGGCGGCTGCGAACTCGCCATGATGTGCGACATCCTGCTCGCCGCCGACACCGCCAAGTTCGGGCAGCCCGAGATCAAGCTCGGCGTCATCCCCGGCATGGGCGGCTCCCAGCGCCTCACCCGCGCCGTCGGCAAGGCCAAGGCCATGGACCTCGTCCTCACCGGCCGCAATATGGACGCCGAGGAAGCCGAACGCGCGGGCCTGGTCTCGCGCATCGTGCCCGCCGCCGACCTGGTCGCCACCGCCATGGAGGTCGCCGAGACCATCGCGTCCATGTCGCTGCCGTCGGTCATGATCGCCAAGGAAGCGGTCGACCGCGCCTTCGAAACCACCCTCACCGAGGGCCTGCGCTTCGAGCGCCGCGTCTTCCACTCGCTCTTCGCGACCGAGGACCAGAAGGAAGGCATGACCGCCTTCGTCGAGAAGCGCCCGGCGAACTTCACCAACAAGTAAGCGCCGCAACCACTCTCGGAGCTCTCGTGCCCCGCTGCCTGAGGCAGCGGGGCACGGTGACGAGAGGGGGCGGGTACTGCTCGGCGGACCTCGTGCTCGAGGTCATCGCGGCGGGGGGTCGGCGTCAGGCGTGTTCGGCGGGCCTCCTGCTCGAGGTCATCGCGGCAGGCGTCGGCGTCAGGCGTGTTCGGGTGGGCCTCGTGCTCGAGGTCATCGGTGCGGGCGCTGGTGTCAGCCGTGTTTGGGTGGGCCGACCACTTCGACGGTCGGGGGCTTGCCGTCGGGGTGTTCGGCGCCGTCGCGGTTCATGGCCAGCGCGCCGACGATGGTGCCGCCCAGGGTGGCGGTGACCGCCACTGCCGCAACGAGTTTGCGGCGGGAGACCGGGGAGGTGGCGGGGGCCTCGTGGGAGGTGGCGGCCTGGGCCAGGCGAACGCTGCGGATGCTGCGGGCCGATGGCCGTTCGGCGGCCAGCAGGACCGCGCCGCGGGTGGAGACGAATTCGGGTTCGGGATCGTAGATGAGCGGATAGCCCAGCTGCTGTTTCAGCTCGTCCCGGATGCTCTTGTTGCGGGTGCAGCCGCCCAGCAGCGCCATTCCGGTTGGCTGGATACCGGTCTCGTCGATCATGTGGCGGACGAAGGACGCCGAGTGATGAATGCCCGCTTCGACCAGTTCGGCGAAATCACTGCGGGTGACCACGGTACGCTGCCCGGTGATCGGGTCGCAGACGGCCAGGACGCGCTCGGAGGCCAGCGCCTCCTTCTGACGGCGGGTGGTGGCCAGATCCACGGTGACCCCGGCGCGGGTGAGCAGCCAGCGCAGCAGGGCGTCGTGGCCGTCACCGCCCAGGACCGTGCTGCGCTTGGTGGCGAGGACGGCATCGTTGCGGCAGTCGATCTGGGTGAGGGTCAGTCCCGACGCGCCCAGGTCGTAGAGCAGAACCGAACCCTCGCTCGGTAGCTTCCGGGTGAATCGGAGATATCGGAGCTGGGCCACCGGCTCATCGATGACCGTGAGGCGGTTGCGGCCCGCGGCGGTGCGAATGGCCTCGGCGTGGGTGGCCGAGCGGCAGGTCACGGCGATGCCGGTAATGAATTCGTCGCGCTCGGCGGCCGACTTGCGCATCTGCTGGATGGCCTCGAAGACGGGGTCCTCCATGCCGCGATCACCGGTCCGGCGCAGGACCTTGCAGCGGTCGATGGGAGGCAGGTGAGGCTGGTCGGAATGGGTGAGCATGGCACGTGCGCCAGCAGCGCCCGCCGACACCCCGAGGACCAGCACCATGCGCTCAATGGTGAACCTTTTGCGAGCCGAATCCAAGACTATGACGCGCGAAATTGGCTGCCGGGTCGCTGACCGGTTACT
Source organism: Nocardia sp. NPDC059228 (assembly GCF_042754245.1). Taxonomy (NCBI): domain Bacteria; kingdom Bacillati; phylum Actinomycetota; class Actinomycetes; order Mycobacteriales; family Nocardiaceae; genus Nocardia; species Nocardia sp. NPDC059228. Next base: position 63,321 of record NZ_JBHZAL010000028.1, read on the forward strand.
GACCGGCCCATCGTGTCGGCGAGCTACCCGGATCGAAGTCGCCTGCGCTCTGCCGGAACTCCGACAGCAATTGCAGCAGCAATTGCAATCGTTCCGGCGGCAGTCCGGCCTCGGCGAAAACTCGCCGGTTCAGCTCGGTGGTGGCCCTGGCCACCAATTCTCTTCCGGCATCAGTGATTTCGATGAGCGTCGCCCGCCGGTCACTGGGATGTGGCACACGCTTCACCAAGTGCGCCGCCTCCAGCCGGTCCACCGTGTTGGTGACGGAGGTGGGGTGCACCTGCAGGCGGGCGCTGGCCACCGCCATCGGCAGCGCGCCGGTTTTGCTGAAACTCAGCAGCATCAATAACTCGTACCGGGAAAAGGTCAAACCGGACGGCCGCAGGGCTTCGTCCACCCGCGCCATCACGATCTGCTGCGCCCGCACCAGCGACGTCACCGCCGCCATTCCGTCGGCCACGTCCCCCCAGCCGTGCTCGGTCCACTGACGGTGCGCCTCCTCGATCGGGTCGAGTGGCAGTGGACGTGGTCGAGACATGACCCGATCATCGCACGTCGCGAACCGGTAGGTCGCAGCGCCGAGCCGATCCGCGGGGCGCATACGAATCACGGTGATTCAAAACCTCGGCCGCAGGCCCGATTCGCCGCACTATTGGGGTACATCCTGCGGCTGTGTCCGAGTTGGTTAGGAGCAGGCCTGCAAAGCCTGTCACACGGGTTCGAGTCCCGTCGGTCGCTCCATCGGAGAACGCCTCCCGTACACCCGGGAGGCGTTCTCGCATTCAGCTCGCGATCACGCCGGAGAGATCGCGCGACACCACGAAATTGCGGTCGGCGGTCGTGCCCAGCGTGTATTCGGGCAGCAGACCGAAGTATTCGCCCCGCGACCGCGCGCTCCAGCGCCGCGCGGCCTTGGTGCGGGTCTTGTGGAAATTCAGCATGTAGCCGCCCTCGTAGAGGCGCAGCAGCGTGTAGCCGCCCGGATATTCCTTGGCCGCCGCCACTTCCAGGAATTCCACCGGGATGGGCAGATCGGGCCGGGTCCGGCGGTTGCGATGGGTGTGCCCCGCGTGGTGCAGGAAGACACCGGGCGCGGAGCGGTAGATCGATTGCAGCTCGGCGGCATTCGCGGCATCGAGAATGAAGCTCGGTCCGGCCAGATTGGACCAGCCGGACTCGGTGGTGACCGGGTGATGACCGAAAACGAGTGTGGGACGGTCCGGGTCGCCGGTGAGCCGGTCCCGTAGCTCGTCGAGCTGGGACCGGTCCACAGTGCCGCCCGGGGCGTCGAGCTGGGTGGTGTCCAGGGCGATCAGGCGCAGCTCGCCGACCTCGTAGGCCGCCAATTGCTGTCGGGCGGTGAAGGAATCACCCCAGCAGTCGTAGTGGTCGAGGTACGGGCTGCAGTCCGCGTAGTCCGAGCCCAGGTGCGGGCGGTCGTGATTGCCGCGGGCGGCGAACCAGTCCCGGCCCGGCGCACCCCAGTTCGCGAGGTGGGTGTGGACGCCGCGCACCTGGTCCGGGGTGGCCTCGGCGGTGAGGTCGCCGGCGAGCAGCAGATGGTCGACAGCACGGTCGGGCCGGTGCATATCGTCGAGCAGCGCGGTCAGCATGACCTCGGGATACGGTGCGAGACCGGGCTCCTGGCGCACGCCGGGCGGCAGGCCCGCGGTGATGAGCCCGCTGACCTCCTCGCCGAAGTGAATGTCATTGGACAGGGCGAGGGTTCGCAGCAGCCGGCCCGGCGGCGGCACCAATGTGGTGAAGACCCCCTGCGTCTCCGGCGTATTCGGCAGGCGGGTGGCGACATTCAGCGCGGGCGCGGCCGCGATGCCCTGCGAACGCGCCTCGAACCGATAGGCGCGACCGGGCTCGAGCCCGGTGACCTCGGCGTAGTGATAGGCGGTCGGCTGCGGGTCGCCGAAGACCTGCCGCAGCCCGGTCCCGTCCGCGGGACCGAGCCAGACCTCGCTGCCGGTCTCCACCGGAACAGGGTTGCCGGCCGCGTCCGGGCCCAGCGTCGTCCAGGTGAAGACGGCCGACTGCTCGGTGATGGTGACGACCTCGAGATCGGTCGCCACCAGCGAACCCGCCTGTGCCCGAGCCGGACTCGGCGCCGCCAGCGGCAGGGCCGCGGCGGCCAGCAGGCCCAGTAGCTGCCGCCGGTTCGGGCCGCAGCAGCTCATGACCGCCCTACTTCGCGTCGGTGGAACAGACCTTCCATACGCCGTCTTCCTTGCGCAGGTGTTCATTGGTGGAACGCTTGCTCTCGGCGGTGCCGGGCAGGGTGAGCGTGCCCAGGGTGACGGCCGTGGCGCGGTCGCCGGTGATGGTGATGCCCTGCACCGAATCGACCTTCATGGAGATCTTGCCCTGATCCATGGCTTTCCGCTGGGCCTCGGGCAGCGCGTCGTACTGGGCGCGGTCGCCGGCGCAGGTCTTACCGACGGCCTGCGACGCGCCGCCGGCGGAGAGCGCGTCGTAGAAATCGCGCACCGCGGTCTCGACGCGCTTGTCGTCGCTCGGTCCGGAGTCCTTGCCGTTCAACGTCACCGCGGTGGCGATGCCACCTCCCACGAGCACCACGGCGGCCACGCCGAGTCCGATGGTCAAGGAGGTACGCCGCTGCAAGCTCATCGAGATCCTTCGACTCCGGCCGATCTTCGGTTGCTGTCCGTCCGGGGCCGTCCCCGGAACGCACGCAGACTACAGCGATTCCGTGTCGATTGGTGGGGTGGCATTTGAACTCGTGACATGGGACGGTACGTTGGTTAGGCAAACCTCATAGACGAGGCTGGGCAAGCGAAAGGACGGTCATGACGGCGGCTCGATGGAAACTGGTGTCCGGTGCACTGGCGGCGATCGCGGTGCTCGGCGCGACCACTGCCTGCTCCAGCTCGTCGAAGAACGACAACGAGATCCTGGTCTACAACGCGCAGCACGAATCCCTCACCAAGGAGTGGGTGGACGCGTTCACCAAGGACACCGGCATCAAGGTGACCCTCCGCAACGGTGGTGACACCGACCTCGGCAACCAGATCGTGGCCGAGGGCAAGAACTCGCCCGCCGACGTCTTCCTCACCGAGAACTCCCCGGCCATGGCGCTGGTCGAGAACGCCGGCCTGTTCTCCGACGTCGACAAGGACACCCTGGCCCAGGTGCCGGACCAGTTCCGCCCCTCCACCGGCAAGTGGACCGGAATCGCCGCGCGCTCCACCGTTTTCGTCTACAACACCGCCAAGCTCCCGGCCGACCAGCTGCCCAAGTCGCTGCTGGATCTGCAGCAGCCGCAGTGGAAGGGCCGCTGGAGCGGCGCCGCCTCCGGCGCGGACTTCCAGGCGATCGTGGCCGCCCTGCTCGCCCAGAAGGGTGAGGACGCCACCAAGGCGTGGCTGAAGGGCATGAAGGACAACGCGGTCATCTCGCAGAACAACACCACCGTCATGAAGGGCGCCAACTCCGGCCAGTTCGAGGGCGGCGTGATCTACCACTACTACTGGTACCGCGACCAGGCCAAGACCAAGGAGAACAGCGGCAACACCCAGCTGTTCTACTTCAAGAACCAGGACCCGGGCGCCTTCGTCTCCATTTCCGGTGGCGGCGTGCTGAAGTCGAGCAAGAAGCAGGCCAACGCCCAGAAGTTCCTGGCCTTCATCACCTCCAAGCAGGGCCAGGAGGTGCTGCGCGACGGCGACTCCATGGAGTACCCGGTGGCCGCCGAGGTCGCGGCCAACCCGGCGCTGCCGCCGCTGGCCTCGCTCGGCGCGCCCAAGATCGACCCGAGCAAGCTGGACGCCAAGAAGGTCACGCAGCTCATGACCGAGGCGGGTCTGCTCTAACCGTGGCTGTTCGGACCGCTGCACCCACCCGGGCGGCGAAGGACCTGCCCAGCAGGGGCCGGGCACTGACCAGGATGGTCTCGAGTGCATCGGCCATCCGGCCCGGGGCGATCGTCACGATCGCCGCCCTGCTCATGGTGGCGGCCACCTTCGTGCCGCTGGGGTACATCGTGTCCACCCTGGTCTCGACCGGATGGCACGAGACCGCACAGCTGGTGTTCCGCCCGCGCGTGGCCGAATTGCTGCGCAACACCGCCGAACTGGTGGTGCTGACCGTGCCGATCTGCGTGGCGCTGGGCATCGGCCTGGCCTGGATCGTGGAACGCACCGACGTGCCGGGCGCGGCCTGGTGGGGCCCGATCTTCGCGGCCCCCCTCGCGGTTCCGGCCTTCGTCAACAGCTACGGCTGGGTCAGCGTCATCCCCTCGCTGCACGGGCTCTGGGCGGGGGTGCTCGTCTCGACGGTCTCGTACTTCCCGCTGGTGTACCTCCCGGCGGCGGCCACCCTGCGGCGGCTGGATCCCGCCGTGGAGGAATCGGCCCGGGCTCTCGGCTCCGGGCCCGTCGCCGTCTTCGCACGTATCGTGCTGCCGCAGCTGCGGCTGGCGATTCTCGGTGGCGGACTGCTGATCTCGCTGCACCTGCTGGCCGAGTACGGCGCCTTCGCCATGATCCGGTTCGACACCTTCACCACCGCCATCTTCCAGCAGTACCAGTCCAGTTTCGCGGGTGCGGCGGGCAGCACGCTCTCGGGCGTGCTGGTGGTGCTGTGCCTGGTACTGCTGGCCGGTGAGGCCACCGTGCGCGGCCGGGCCCGCTACGCCCGGATCGGCGGCGGCGCGCAGCGGGGCGCGAACCGGATTCGCCTGGGCCTGACCAAGATTCCCATGTTCGCGCTGCTGACCGCCGCGCTGGCGGCCACGCTGGGCGTGCCGCTGTGGACCATCGGCCGGTGGCTGAAGATCGGCGGCTCGGCGGTGTGGAACACCACCGATATCGGCGAATCCCTCGGTCAGACCATCGGTTTGGCCGCCACCGCCGCGGTGATCACCACCCTGTGCGCCTTCCCGGTGGCCTGGGTCGCGGTGCGCTCCACCTCGCGGTTCGCGCGGATCATCGAGGGGGCCAACTACATCACCAGTTCGCTGCCGGGCATCGTGATCGCGCTGGCGCTGGTGACCGTGTCGATTCGCTGGCTGCCCGCGCTCTATCAGACGGCCGCGACCATCCTGGCCGCCTACACGCTCATGTTCCTGCCGCGCGCGCTGGTGAGCGTGCGTGCCGGGCTGGCGCAGGTGCCGGTGGGGCTGGAGGAGGCCTCGCAGGCGCTCGGAAAATCCCCGGCCGCCACCTTCTTCCGCGTCACCCTGCGGCTCACCGCACCCGCGGCGGCCGCGGCGGCGGCCATGGCGTTCGTGGCTGTGGCCACCGAGCTGACCGCCACTCTGCTGCTGGCCCCCAACGGCACCAACACCCTCGCCATGCAGTTCTGGCAGCTGTCGGGCGAATTGGACTACGCGGCCGCCGCGCCGTACGCGCTGATCATGATCATCGTCTCGGTGCCGGTCACCTATCTGCTGTTCACCCAATCCAGGAAGGCGGCGGGGCTGTGAGTCGTCTTGTCGTAGACCAGGTTCGCAAGACCTTCGGACAGGCGCCGGTGCTCGACGGCATCAGCCTCGACGTCGCCGACGGCAGCGCCACGGCGGTGGTCGGATCCTCCGGATGCGGCAAGACCACGCTGCTGCGGGTGATCGCCGGATTCGAGAACCCGGACGCCGGATCGGTATCCGTCGGCGGGGAAACCATTACCCGCCAGGGCTTCTCGGTGCCATCGCACCGGCGCAGAATCGGCTACGTGGCGCAGGACGGGGCGCTGTTCCCGCACCTGAGCGTGGGGCAGAACATCGCCTACGGTCTCGGCGGGGGACTGGGCGCGCGGCGCAAGCATCGGCAGCACGTCGCCGAACTGCTCGATATGGTCTCGCTCGACCCGTCCTACGCGAATCGGCGGCCGCATCAGCTCTCCGGCGGCCAGCAGCAGCGCGTCGCCCTGGCCCGCGCCATGGCCCGCAAACCCGATCTCATGCTGCTGGACGAGCCCTTCAGCGCCCTGGACACCGGACTCCGCGCCGCCACCCGGCAGGCCGTCGCCGAGACCCTGCGCGCCGCGGGCATGACCAGCATCCTGGTCACCCACGACCAGGAGGAGGCGCTGTCCTTCGCCGATCAGGTCGCGGTCATGTGCTCGGGGCGGTTCACCCAGGTCGGCACCCCGGAGCAGGTGTACGCGGCCCCCGCGGACCTGTTCACGGCCGGATTCCTCGGCGACACAGTGCTGCTCGACGCCGCCATCGGCACGGAGACCGCCCAGACCGTGCTCGGCCGCATCCCGGTGCAGGTGAACGCGCCGACCGGTGCGGGCGCGGTCATGATGCGGCCCGAACAGCTGCTGGCCCGGGCGGCCGCCGACGGTCATGCCGGCTGTGCCACCGTGCGCGCCCTCGAGTTCCGGGGTGCGGACGTCCTGCTCACCCTCGACCTCGACGGCTGCCCCGAACCTGTCCAGGTGCGCCGGGTGAGCGTGGACGCGCCCACGGTGGGCGACCGTGTCGAGCTCGAAGTCCTCGGCGCGGCAGTCGCTTTCACCTCTGAGCAGTGCGCCGCCGCCGGCCGGACAACCGGCGCGGCCGCCGTGAGCCGGGTCGGCGCGGTCTCCGCGGTCTGAGCGATCGGCCAGTCCGGCCGGTCGGAATGTGACCGATCGGACCGGGGAGTCCCTATAGTGGCGCGGAGGCCGAATCGTCGGCCGCAGAGGCGAACTGCCTCAGCTCGTCCCGAAGGAGACAAGGTGCGCCGCACGCTGCTCGTCACATCCGCTCTCGCCGCCGCGTGCGCCCTGGCCCCGCTCGCGTGCGCCCTGGCCCCGGTCGCGTCCGCGGAGCCGGCCGCCGATCCCGCGGTGACGGTGCAGGCGGTCTACGGCCCCGAGCAGTTCCCCATGGCGGGCGTGGCCGCCGACATCGCGCCCTGCGGCGGCGGCGCGAATGTGGCGACTCTCACCACCGGCGTCGACGGCACGGCCGTCTACAACGGCGCGCTCGGCTGCTACCGGGTTCAGGTCAGCACCCCGATCGGCTGTGCGCTGGACAGTGATCCGGCCGTTCAGGTCACCTCGGCGCCGGGCGTCACCCCGCCGGCGATCTTCCGTTTCCGCTGCGCCTGACGGTGTCTCGGGCCCGCTCCCCGGCCCGCCGAAGGACTGTGACCGGCTCCACTTCTCAGGGTTCCCACATACCGCAGCTGTTAATGTCGCGAGAGATAGCTGCTCGTTATTGCTGTAACGCGGAAGGCGTCGCATCACCGAGGGAGTAGGTGACGAGATGGGCGCGAGGTTCGCGTTGGCAGACCCGCTGGACAGGACCGCGCCCCTGGCGCTGCGACGCTACGCGGTCCCGATCGAGGCGATGGCCGCCCTGCTGGGCGCGGCGGTGGCCGGACTGCTGCTCATGGCCCCCCTCGATCTGGGCTGGACCTCCGAAGGCCCGGTACTGCAGCTGGATCTGCTGGTGCTGAACATGCCGCGCGCGGCCGCCGCCGGCGCGGCGTTCGCGGTGGTCTCGGCGGCGTTGGTGGTCGCGCTCGGGCACAAGACGGCCTGGATCGCGTCGAGCGGCAGCGCGGTGGTGCTGGTGATCGACCAGCTGTGGAACCGCGACGCGGCGATCCCGGGAAATCTGACCACCGCCAACTACATCGATTCCATCTTCAGTGGCATCCTGCTCGGGGCGCTCGCGGTCGCGGTATTCGGCAAACCCATCGCGACGGGCGCGTACCTGGTCGGCGCCCTGTCCGCGATCCTGATCGCCGACCAGACCTCGCTGCCGCCCTCGGGCGGCCGGGGCAATCCCCTCACCGAATGGGCGTCGACCGGAACGCCACCGGTGTGGCTGCTCGTGCTGGCCGGTGCGCTGCTGGTCGCGGGGATCGCCGTCCAGCAGCCGGAACCGGCGGGCGAACACGAGAACACCGATCTGGCGATGGGCCCGATCCTGTCCGCGCTGATCCTGGTCACCGCGACCACGCTGTCGACGCAGTGGTTCGTGCAGCACGCCGGCACCGTCGCGCAGGCCGGGGTGGCCGCGGCCATCACCATCGGCGCGGCGCTGGTCGCGGCGCTGCTGCTGCCCGGGCGCGAGGGCACCCTGGTGCTGCTCGCGGTGGCGGTGGCCAATGCGGGCAGCGCGATCATCGCGGTGCCCCGGCCGGATTGGACCGCGCCGTTCCCGGTCCTGGCCGTGGTGGCCGGGCTGGCGGTGGGACGCCGATGGCGCGCGCCCTGGATCGCGCTCGCCGCGACCGCCGGGCTGGCGGTCTTCGCGGCCGGCACCGCGGGCATCGCGCACCAGTACGCGGTGATCCCGGTGCTCGGTGTGATCCTCACCGCGCTGGCCATCGGCTTCTGCTTCGGCGCGGCGGTCCCGAAGACCGCCGGCAGCGCCGTGGTGGCGCTCGCCGTACTGGTGGTGCCGTGCCTGGTGGTGGCGTTGCGAGGCAGCAGCTTCGGCCGGGTCGCCTACTCGCCGCGCTGGTATCGGGATCCGCACGGGGCGGTCTCCGCGGTGCCCGGCGCGGTGGCCCTGGTGATCACCCTGGGCTGTGCGGCCGGGCTGTACCTGCTGTGGCGGATCCGATCCCCGCAGGCCGTGGCCGCGCCGGAACCCGCTCCCCCGCCACAGGTGATCGTCATGCCCGATGGGGCGCGGAACGTCTTGCCGCAGGGCTAGTCTGGCCGCATGGCCGACAAGTCACCGGTGGACCCGACGATCGATCTCCTGGAACGGGCCATCGCGCAGATGGGCGATGTCATCGCCGCCGTCAGCCCGGACCAGGCAGCCCTGCCGACGCCGTGCGAGGACTGGCGCGTGCGCGGGCTGCTGGACCATATCGTGGGCCAGATCCTGCGCGACTTCACCATCGCCGCACGCGGCGAGATGCCCGACCGGGGCGCACCGCCCGACCCGGTCGGCGTGGACTGGGCCGCCGAGTTCCGCACCCGCGCGCAGCCGCTACTCGAGACGTGGCGCGCCGCCGATCCGGAGCGGCTGGTGCCCGGCATGGGCGGGGAGGCCCCGCTGCGCGGTCGCGCCGATCAGCAGATCACCGAATTCGCCATGCACGCCTGGGATCTCACCCGGGCCACCGGTCAGGGCCGCACCCTGGATCCGGAGCTCGCCGAGCATGGCCTGGCCTGGTCCAAGCAGCTGCTGAAGCCCGAATTCCGCGGTCCAGGAAAGGCTTTCGGGCACGAGGTGCCGATCGCCGCCGACGCGCCCGCCTACGACCGGCTGGCCGCCTGGTTCGGCCGCGACCCGGGCTGGATGCCCGCGGCCTGACCCCACCGGCCGAACCGGGTATCCACCCAGGCCAGTGCGTCATTGAACGACGCGTCGAGTACGCCGCGGTGGTCCGCGCCCGGATAGCTGTGGTACTGCACGGCTGACGGCCCGCGCGCTGCTGCACCACCATGGCGTCGGTGGCGAGCGCCGGCACCGTGGTGTCGGCGCGGCCCTGCAATACCAGCAGCGGTTGCGTGAAAGCCAGTGCGCTGGGGTCGTTTTCGTTCGGCACCCGGATCAGTGCGGAGATGTCCCCGTCACGGTTGAAGACGTCGTCGGCGGTGAGGCCGCCGGGGGGAGGTGTCCTGGGAGGGCGCACAGACATCGGCGACACCGGTGGTGCCGTGCGCCCAGGAGATCAGCGGCCTGCCCGGTCCTCAGCCATACCGCCGACTGATCCGAAACTGTCGGCGTCCGCACCGATCTCGTCCACCGCCGTATCCGCCGGCAAGGCGGTCCTGGCCGTGGCCTGAACTCTGATCGTGGCCCGAGAAAGCGCTCGCGGTGTCCGGCTGCCTCCTGCACAACCGGACACCGCGATGCACAGCTACTACCTTTGCTCCCGAGTCCTCGAATCGGAATCCCAATCGGTCACGATGGCACGATAAGTCAGTCATTCGGTGCCGTAACGGCCCGCCGCCCCGCGAACGAGTAAGGCCCCGACCGTGATCCACGGTCGGGGCCTTACTGTGGTGCCCTCGGCAGGATTCGAACCTGCGGCCTTCTGCTCCGGAGGCAGACGCTCTATCCCCTGAGCTACGAGGGCGGGGATGGTCCCGTCCGGTCTCCCGGTCGGGCTGGGACAGCGTATCGCATCGCTCGCGCTGCGCCAAAAACGAACACGGACCGGGCGTTTCTGTGCCCGGTCCGTGTCGGTCGGAGGTGCTCGGTCAGTTCATCGGCAGCGGGGAGGCTTTGCGCTCGGCCAGCATCTGGGTCATCAGATCGGCCTCGCTCTTCTGGGTCTTGGCCATGCTCTCGGCCAGCGAGCGCACCGCGTCGGTGTCCGCGCGCTGGGCGGCGTACTCGATCATCGGCATGCCGCCCTGGTGGTGGCGCAGCATGAGCTGCAGGTACAGCGCGTCGAGGGCCGGGCCGGTGGCCTGGCCCAGGGCGGCCATCTCCTGATCGGACGCCATGCCGGGCATGGTCTGCACCGCGCCGGAGTGCATGGCGGTGCCGGAATGCTCGTGCGTGGACATGTCTGTCATCCAGCCCATGTAGCCGTTGGGGGAGATGAGCGGTTTGTCCCACTGCTGCAGCCAGCCCTGCATGCGGCCGGCCTGATTGGCCTGCGTGGTGAGGATGTCGTAGGCGAGCCGCTTCACCGCCGGGTCCGTGGTCCCCGACAGCGCGACGCCCGACATCTGCACCGCCTGCGCGTGATGCACCGACATGTCCTGGGAGAAGCCGACATCCACCGTGCCGGGCGTCTCCGGGCCGTGGTGCATGGCATTGCCCACCAGCAGTCCGGCCATGAAACCGATGAGCAGCACCGCGACCACCCCGATCGCCAGCAGGGCGGGCTGCTGATTGCGGCGTGTTTGCGGCACCGGTTCGGCGGCGGGATCGGGCTCGGAGCTGCGATCTGGGATGTCGGACATGAACGGCGGCACTACTGGGTCGGAGCCGGCTGATCCGGCTGGGTCGGGCCGTCGGTCGGGGCCGGGATGGACGGGATGCCGCCGGGCAGGCTCGTGCCGTCGGTGGGCAGGCCCGGCACGCCGTTCGGGAGACCCGGGATACCGCCGGCGGGCATGCCTGGAATACCGCTGCCGCCACCCAGCTCGCTCGCATCCTGCTGCAGGCCCTTGCCGTCCATCGGCACGGCGTCGGGGCCGGGCGAGGTCGGGTCGAAGGCCGGCGGGTTGTCGGTGTTGAAGGTCGGGTTCGCGCAGTCCGCGCCGACCTCCGGGTAGGCGTACTGGTTCAGGCGCAGCGCGGTGATGAACTCGCCGACGCGCTTGTCGTCGGCGCTGTTCAGCTTCAGCTGGTGACCCCACGACTGCAGGGAGATCGGGGTGTCCAGGCCGGGGTAGGGGGACATCAGGCTGTAGGGCTTGCCCTTGACCTTCGACTTCAGGGTGTCGATGCCGGCCTGATCGACCTTGTCCGGGTTGTAGGTGATCCAGATCGCGCCGTGCTCGAGCGAGTGCACCGCGTTCTCGGTGCGGATCGCCTTGGCGTACACCACGCCGGTGCAGGCCGCCCACGAGCCGTCGTGCGGACCGCCGAAGGGCGGGGACTGGTCGTAGTTCACACGCTGGGTGGCCGCGACGTGCATGCCCGCCGCGTAGTCCTTCTTCACGACGCCCGGAATCTGATCCGAGGGATCCTTCTTCTGGGCGGACGGCGTGTACTTGTCCTGCTCCTGCTTGTCCTGGATCTTGGGCACCAGCACCCAGGCGATGCCGCCGATGAGGGCGACGATGCAGACCACGGCCCCGATCATGAGCCACGGAATCTGACGCTTACCGCCCAGGCTGCCCCCGCGACCGCCCTTCCTGGACGATCCGGCCGACTTGCCCGCGGCCTTGATGGCCTTGGCCGACTTGGCACTGGTCTTGCTCGGCATGCTTGTTGTGCTCTTTTCGACGTGTCGGACAATCAAACGACGCGGCCGCATCGTTTGCTGGGCACCTGCCCGGTGGTGCCCGCTCGCGGCGTTCACCTGCTCAGACCATAGGATAGTGACTCGTGACTCCAGCTGACCTTGCAGATCTCCTTCGTGCTACCGCGGCGAAGGTACTTGTCGAACGTGGATCAGACCCTGCGATCCTGCCCGACGAGGTCAAGGTGGAGCGTCCCCGCAACCCCGAGCACGGTGACTATGCCACGAATGTGGCCATGCAGGTAGGCAAGAAGGCGGGAATGAACCCCCGCGATTTCGCGACGTTGCTGGCCGGGGCGCTGTCGGCCGCCGAGGGCATCGAGGCCGCCGAGGTCGCGGGACCGGGCTTCCTGAATATTCGCCTGGCCAAGGCCGCGCAGGGCGCGATCGTCGAGAAGATCCTCGAGGCGGGTGCGAAGTTCGGCACCGCGGACGCTCTCGGGGGCACCAAGATCAACCTCGAATTCGTCTCCGCCAACCCGACGGGCCCGATCCACCTGGGTGGAACCCGCTGGGCCTCGGTCGGCGACGCGCTCGGCCGGATCCTGGCGGCCCAGGGCGCGGACGTAACGCGCGAGTACTACTTCAACGACCACGGCGCGCAGATCGACCGCTTCGCCAACTCGCTGGTGGCCGCCGCGCTGGGACAGCCGACCCCCGAGGACGGCTACGCGGGCGCGTATATCAACGAGATCGCCGACACCGTCGTGAAGGCCAACCCGGGTGTGCTGGAACTCCCGGAGGCCGAGCGCCACGAGCTGTTCCGCCGCGAGGGCGTCGAGCTCATGTTCGCGCACATCAAGCAGACGCTGCACGATTTCGGCACCGACTTCGACGTCTACTTCAACGAGAGTTCGCTGTTCGCCTCCGGCGCGGTCGAGCAGGCCATCGAGACGCTGAAGGCGTCCGGCAAGCTGTACGAGAAGGACGGCGCCTGGTGGATCGCCTCCACCGAATACGGCGACGACAAGGACCGCGTCGTCATCAAGAGCGACGGCAAGTCCGCCTACATCGGCGGTGACATCGCCTACTTCCAGAACAAGCGCTCGCGCGGTTTCGATCTGTGCATCTACATGCTCGGTGCGGACCACCACGGCTACATCGGCCGTCTCAAGGCCGCCGCGGCCGCGTTCGGCGACAACCCGGACACCGTCGAGGTGCTCATCGGCCAGATGGTGAACCTGGTGAAAGATGGTGCCGCCGTTCGCATGTCGAAGCGCGCGGGCACCGTCGTCACCCTCGACGACCTGGTCGAGCAGATCGGCGTGGACGCGGCGCGGTACTCGCTGGTGCGCTCCTCGGTGAACTCCAGCATCGACATCGACCTGGACCTGTGGACCCGGCAGGACAGCGAGAACCCGGTTTACTACGTGCAGTACGCGCACGCGCGCACCAACCAGATCCTCGGTAACGCGGCCGCGTTCGACTACGCCTCGGTCACACCGGATTTCGCGCTGCTGACCGATGACCGCGAGGGCGCGCTCATCCGCACGCTGGGCGAGTACCCGCGCGTGGTGGCCACCGCCGCCGAGATGCGGGAGCCGCACCGGGTCGTGCGCTACCTCGAGGAACTCGCCGGGGCCTACCACCCCTTCCAGTCCGACAAGACGCTGCGCGTCATCCCGCAGGGCGACGACGTGGTCACCCCGCTGAATGCCGCTCGCCTCGAGCTGGTCAAAGCCACCCGTCAGGTTCTCGCCAACGGCCTCGGCCTCCTAGGCGTCAGTGCACCGGAGCGTATGTAGATGAGTGCTCACCCCGCAGGACCCCGCCACGCGGACATCCCGCACGCGCCCACGCTCGCCGAGCGCCCCAGCGCACCGGCGCAGATGATCGAACTGCCCGCGAATGTGTGGCCGCGCAACGCCGCTCGCGACGCCGACGGCGTGGTGCGGCTGGCGGGCGTGCCGGTGCACGAGCTGGCCGCCGAGTACGGCACCCCGCTGTTCGTGATCGACGAGGACGACTTCCGCTCCCGCTGCCGGGACATGGTCCGCGCCTTCGGTGACGGCGCGCGAGTCCACTACGCCTCCAAGGCATTCCTGTGCGGCGAGGTCGCCCGCTGGATCCGTGACGAGGGCCTGCACCTGGACGTGTGCTCCGGCGGCGAGCTGTCGGTGGCGCTGCACGCCGGCTTCCCGGCCGAGCGGATCGCCCTGCACGGCAACAACAAATCGGTGCCAGAGCTGGAGATGGCGGTCGGGGCGGGCGTCGGCGACGTGGTCGTCGACTCGCTGATCGAGATCGAGCGCCTGGAGGCGGTGGCCAAGCGCGCCGGCAAGGTGGTGGACGTGCTGATCCGCGTCACCGTCGGCGTGGAGGCCCACACCCACGAGTACATCTCGACCGCGCACGAGGACCAGAAGTTCGGCTTCTCCATCGCCGGCGGCGACGCCATGCAGGCCATCGCCCGGGTCTTCGAGTCCGACAATCTGCGCCTGGTCGGCCTGCACTCGCACATCGGCTCGCAGATCTTCGAGATCGACGGCTTCGAGATCTCCACCCGCCGCATGCTGGGCCTGCTGCGCGAGGTCGCCGACAAGTTCGGCATGGAACGCGCCGAACAGATGCGCGTGCTGGATCTCGGTGGCGGCCTGGGCATTTCGTACCTGCCGCACGAGGATCCGCCGGCCCTGGACGGCTTCGCCGCCAACCTGCGCCGCATCGTGGCAGAGGAGGCCGAGCGGGCCGGGCTGCCGGTGCCGACAATCGCGGTCGAGCCGGGCCGCGCCATCGCCGGTCCCGGCACCGTCACCGTCTACGAGGTCGGCACCATCAAAGATGTTGTGCTCGACGGTGGTAATCGCCGACGCTATGTGAGCGTCGACGGCGGCATGAGCGACAACATCCGTCCCGCTCTGTATCAGGCCGAGTACGACTGCCGCCTGGTCTCGCGCTCCAGCGAGGCCGGTCCGGTGGTTGCGCGAGTGGTCGGAAAGCATTGCGAGAGTGGGGATATCGTCATCCGCGATACCTGGCTCCCGGCCGATGTGGGCCCGGGCGACCTGGTGGCGGTGGCCGCGACCGGCGCGTACTGCTACTCGATGTCGAGCCGCTACAACATGCTCACCCGGCCCGCAGTGGTCGCGGTGCGAGATGGCAAGGCGCGCTTGATCCTTCGCCGCGAAACGGTGGAGGACCTACTCAGCTTGGAGGTGAAGGCATGACCGAGAACAGAAACGGCGTGTGGGGACAGGATCATCCCATTGGCGTGGCCGTCCTCGGCATGGGCACGGTCGGCACCGAGGTGGTCCGCATCATTCGTGACCACGCCGACGACCTGAGCAACCGGGTCGGCGCTCCGGTCGTGCTGCGTGGTGTCGCGGTGCGCGACCTGAGCAAGGACCGCGGCCTGCCCGCCGAGCTGATCACCACCGATGCCGAGGCCCTGGTCACCCGCGACGACGTGGACATCGTGGTCGAGGTCATGGGCGGTATCGACCCGGCCCGCGACCTGATCAAGTCCGCGCTCACCAAGGGCAAGTCGGTGATCACCGCGAACAAGGCACTGCTCGCCGATTACACCGGCGAGCTGGCCGCCGCGGCCGAATCCAACCGTGCCGACCTGTACTTCGAGGCCGCGGTCGCCGGGGCCATCCCGGTGATCCGCCCGCTCATCCAGTCGCTGTCCGGCGACCGGGTCAACCGCGTGGTCGGCATCGTCAACGGCACCACCAACTTCATCCTCTCGGCCATGGCCGAGACCGGCGCGGACTACGGCGACGTGCTTGCCGAGGCCACCCGCCTGGGCTACGCGGAGGCCGACCCGACCGCTGATGTCGAGGGCTACGACGCCGCCGCCAAGGCCGCCATCCTCGCCTCCGTGGCCTTCCACACCCGCGTCACCTCCGGTGATGTGTACCGCGAGGGCATCTCCAAGATCACCTCCGAGGATCTGGAGACCGCGGCGGCCGTGGGCTGCACCGTGAAGCTGCTGGCCATGGCCGAGCGCGTCACCGATGACGGCGGCAAGGAGAAGATCTCCGTGCGCGTCTACCCCGCCCTCATCCCGCGCAAGCACCCGCTGGCCGCGGTCAACGGCGCGTTCAACGCCGTGGTCGTGGAGGCCGAGAACGCCGGCCGGCTGATGTTCTACGGTCAGGGCGCCGGCGGCGCGCCGACCGCCTCGGCCGTCATGGGCGATCTGGTGATGGCGGCGCGCAACAAGTTCTACGGTGGCCGCGCTCCGGGCGAATCGGTCTATGCTGAGCTGCCGATCGCTTCGATCGGCGACACCCCGACCCGCTACCACGTGAACCTGCAGGTGGCCGACCGCACCGGTGTGCTGGAAGCGGTCGCCGGGGAATTCGCCAAGCACGGTGTGAGCATCTCGACGGTCCGGCAGGAAGGCCACGACGTCGGCGCTCGCCTGGTCGTGGTGACCCACCATGCGCAGGAATCCGCGCTTGCGGATACCGTTGCCGCATTGGCCGAACTGGACTCCGTCACGTCCGTGACCAGTGTTCTGAGATTGGAAGGCACCGAGGAATGAGTGCAACCGCACGCGCGACAGCCGTGCATACGCCGTGGCCGGGTCTGATCGACGCCTACCGCGATCGGCTCGCGATTCCCGCTGACTGGGAAGCCGTCACTCTCTTCGAGGGCGGCACCCCGCTGGTGCCCGCGCATCACCTCTCCGAGCTGACCGGCTGTGAGGTGTACCTCAAGGTCGAGGGCGCGAACCCGACCGGTTCCTTCAAGGACCGCGGCATGACCATGGCCATGACGGATGCGAAGTACAACGGCAAGACCGCCGTGCTGTGCGCCTCCACCGGCAACACCTCGGCCTCGGCCGCGGCGTACGCCACCCGCGCCGGTCTGCACTGCGCGGTGCTGATCCCGTCGGGCAAGATCGCCATGGGCAAGCTGGCCCAGGCGGTCATGCTGGGCGCGAAGATCATTCAGGTGGACGGCAACTTCGACGACTGTCTCGAGCTGGCCCGCAAGGTCACCGCGGACTTCCCCGAGGTCGGCCTGGTGAACTCGGTCAACCCGGCCCGCATCGAGGGCCAGAAGACCGCCGCCTTCGAAATCGTGGACGCGCTGGGCAAGGCGCCCGATGTGCACGTGCTGCCGGTCGGCAATGCGGGCAATATCACCGCGTACTGGAAGGGCTACAGCGAGTACCACGCCGACGGCACCACCAGCTCGCGCCCGCGCATGCTGGGTGTACAGGCCGCCGGCGCCGCGCCGCTGGTCAACGGCGCTCCGGTCGCGAACCCGGAGACCGTGGCCACCGCCATCCGGATCGGCGCGCCCGCGTCGTGGAACGGCGCCATGAACGCCAAGACGGAATCGGGCGGTGCGTTCCGCGCGGCCACCGACGAGGAGATCCTGGCCGCGTATCACCTGGTCGCGGCCAAGGAGGGCGTGTTCGTGGAGCCCGCTTCCGCTGCCTCGGTGGCCGGTCTGCTGGCCGCGCGCGCCGAGGGCTGGCTGGATTCCGGCCTCACCGTGGTCTGCACGGTGACCGGCAACGGCCTCAAGGATCCGGACAACGCGCTCAAGGGCATGCCCGAGGTGACGCCGATCGCGGTCGACCCGGTCGCCGTGGCCCACGAACTCGAGCTGGCCTGAGTTGAATTCTCGTGATGGTCAGCTCCGTGAGCGAGCGGAGCGAGGGAACCATGTCACAGCCGCTTCGCGGTACGACGGTACCGAGCGCCGGCGAGGCACCGGCGTGACGCGGACGCTGCCCGCCGGAATCTCTGTCACCGTGCGGGTTCCGGCGTCGAGCGCCAACCTGGGCCCGGGTTTCGATTCTCTCGGAATCGCTTTGGGGCTGTACGACGAGATCACGGTGTCCACCACCGACTCCGGGCTGACCATCAGGGTGGAGGGCGAGGGCGCCGACGATGTGCCCTGGGGCCCTTCGCATCTGGTGGTGCGCGCCGTCGAGCGCGGCCTGCAGGCCGCGGGCGTCTGGGCCGACGGCCTGGACGTGGTGTGCCGCAACGTGATTCCGCACTCGCGGGGCATGGGCTCGTCGGCGTCGGCCGCGGTGGGCGGCCTGGCGGCCGGACGCGGGCTGGCCGCGAAATTCGATCCGGAGCTGGCCTACGGCGATGACGTGCTGGTCCAGCTGGCCGGTGAATTCGAAGGCCACCCGGATAATTCGTCCGCCAGCATCCTGGGCGGATTCGTGGTGTGCTGGACGGAGACCGACCGTTCCGCGGACGAAAACGGCAGTGCCGACGCGCATCACGCCCGCCTGTACCGTGCGGTGCGGCTGGAGCCGCATCCCTCGCTGCGGCCGGTGGTGCTCATTCCCGAGGAACGCTCCGCCACCGCGCACACCCGCGGCCTGCTCCCGGAGACGGTTCCGCACGGGGACGCGGCCTTCAATGCCAGCCGGTCCGCGCTCGCGGTAGTTGCCTTGACGCAGCGGCCCGACCTGCTGCTTCCCGCCACGGCCGACCGGCTACACCAGGGCTACCGCGCCTCGGCGCTGCCGCTCACCACCAAATGGGTGCAGCGGTTGCGTGCCGCGGGCATCGCGGCCACCGTCTCGGGCGCGGGCCCGACCGTGCTCGCCTTCGCGACCAGCGAATTCCCCGAAGAACTGCGCGAACTCGCCATCGCGGACGGCATGCGCGTTCTCGAGCCGGGCATCGCCGGCGGCGTCTCGGTGGATTGACAGCGCGCCTGCCTTGCCGATGCAAAAGGTGGGAGCTATCCTGAGCGAGTCCGTACATCGTGCGCGTCAGACGCCGGTGCTTCATCAGGGCAAATCGCTCCAGAGGCTCCTTGCTCAGGCTCGAGGCTTGAGGCTCGAAACTTGGGGGTAGCCAGTCAACTGGAATGATCTCTCCCACCTTGTGAGTTGGATGAGCACCAGCACTCGGTGGCGAAGCCCACGTGGTGGCAACCCCACCGGCCCGGCGGGACAGGCGATACGGCATCCGAGTCCGGCACGTGACCGGACTGCAGGAGGAACCCTCGAACAGGCACACGGCGGTCGAGGGAAGGAAAGGATTTCCGTGACAGATACGGACCTGCTCGCGACACCCGGGACGGATAGCGATTCAGCGTCCTCGGGTAGCCGCGAAAGTGACTCCGGACAGATTTCGAAGATGAGCGAACAAACTGACGTCGCACGATCGGGGCTGACTGGAATGTTGTTGCCGCAGTTGCGTGCGCTTGCGGGAGAGCTCGGTATCCGAGGCACTTCCGGGATGCGTAAGGGTGATCTCATCGCCGCTATCAAGGAGAACCAGGCCGGGGGCGCCAAGCCTGTTGCCACCACCGGCGGCAAGCCCACGCGGAACGCGAAGGCCAAGACCGAGGACGCGCCGAACGGCGGAGAGTCCGTGTCGGCCCCCGCGCGCGAGGTGAAGAAGGCCGCTGCTGTTGCCGACTCCGCTCCGGCCACGGCCGAGGTGAAGGCGGAGGCGAAGGCCGGCCACGCGGACAAGGTCGAAGCGCGCAAGGCCGACACCCAGTCGCGCCAAAACGCTTCGGAGACTCGCGAATCCAAGCGCGAGGAGGGCGAGAACGCCCGCGCCGAGGGCGGCGACGACAGCCGGGATGGCGGCCAGCGCGGCCGCGGTCGCCAGCGCCGGGGCCGCGAGCAGCGTGGCGCCGCCACCGCCGAGACCACCGCCGAGGCTCCCGCCGCCGACAAGGGCGAGCAGGAGGGCGGCGAGCGCCGTCGCGATCGTGGCAACCAGGGCGATCGCCGCGAGCAGGGCCAGCGCACCGACCAGGGCGAGCGCAACCAGCAGAGCCAGAACGGCGCCGGCCGCGGCAACCAGCGCGATGATCGCGGCGGTGACGACGAGGAAGGCGGCCGCGGCCGCCGGGGCCGTCGCTTCCGTGAGCGTCGTCGCGGGCGGGACCGCGAGGGCGGCGCCGCCGGTGGCGAGGCCCGCGAGATGGAGATCCGCGAGGACGACGTCCTGCAGCCGGTCGCCGGCATTCTCGACGTGCTCGACAACTACGCGTTCGTCCGGACCTCCGGCTACCTGGCCGGCCCGAACGACGTGTACGTCTCGATGAACCTGGTCCGCAAGAACGGCCTGCGCCGCGGTGACGCCATCACCGGTGCGGTCCGCGCCCCGCGCGACGGCGATCAGAGCAACCAGCGGCAGAAGTTCGATCCGCTGGTGCGGTTGGACACGGTCAACGGCGCGGACGTCGAAAGTGCCAAGCGCCGACCGGAATTCAACAAGCTGACCCCGCTGTACCCGAATCAGCGACTGCGGCTGGAGACCCAGCCGAACAAGCTGACCACGCGCATCATCGATCTGATCATGCCGATCGGTAAGGGTCAGCGCGCGCTGATCGTGTCCCCGCCCAAGGCGGGTAAGACCACGATCATGCAGGACATCGCGAACGCGATCTCGGTGAACAACCCCGAGTGCTACCTGATGGTGGTGCTGGTGGACGAGCGTCCCGAGGAAGTGACCGATATGCAGCGCTCGGTGCGCGGCGAGGTCATCGCCTCCACGTTCGACCGGCCGCCGAGCGACCACACCTCGGTCGCCGAGCTCGCCATCGAGCGCGCCAAGCGCCTGGTGGAGCAGGGTCAGGACGTCGTCGTGCTGCTCGACTCGATCACCCGATTGGGCCGTGCGTACAACAACTCGTCCCCGGCCTCGGGCCGAATCCTTTCCGGTGGTGTGGATTCCACCGCGCTGTACCCGCCCAAGCGGTTCCTCGGCGCGGCCCGCAATATCGAGAACGGCGGCTCGCTCACCATCATCGCCACCGCGATGGTGGAGACCGGTTCCACCGGTGACACGGTCATCTTCGAGGAGTTCAAGGGCACGGGTAACGCCGAGCTCAAGCTGGACCGCAAGATCGCCGAGCGCCGCGTGTTCCCGGCGGTCGACGTCAACCCGTCCGGCACCCGCCGCGACGATCTGCTGATGTCGCCCGACGAGGCCGCGGTCCTGCACAAGCTGCGCCGCGTGCTCTCCGGCCTGGATTCACATCAGGCCATCGACCTGCTGGTCGACCGGTTGAAGAAGACCAAGAGCAATGTCGAGTTCCTGATGACGGTCTCCAAGACCGCCCCGGGCGCACTCGACGAATGAGCCTGTAGCACAAGGCTATTGACGACGGCGGCTCCGCTTCTGCGGAGCCGCCGCCGTCGTTCCGGCAGTGCCTGCGGTTTTCCCGGGACCGGGCGCGGGCTGTAGAAGAACAGTCCGATCAGCGCGCCGCCGGCGATCATGAAGCCGAGAATGAGCGCGGTCACGGCACCGGACACATCCGCTGCCGTGACCGCTGTGTAGGTGAGGGTGGCGTCCCCCCGCAGCGGGATGGGGGCCGGGTTCAGCGGTCCCACCGCGTTGCCGGACTCTCCGGGAGCCATCCACCAGCCCGCTACCGCCAGCAGCGTCAGTGTGACCAGGATCGCCCCCGCGACGAGCTCCGCGCCCCGCCGGTCTGCCCTCCCGGCCTCGGCGGGCACGGTGACGGGGGACGGACCCCCGATCGTCGCGTCCTTCCTGGTCACTGCCGTCCTTCCGATGGTCGCGGGACTCTCACCTGGACAAACTCTATGAACATGAGTGTTCGTAGTCCTGAGTAGCGAGCTACTCGACTTCCAGCCTCACTGGAATATCCGGAATATGCGTGCCCGTAGTTTTATGGGGGAACGACCGGGAACAAACGGGTCCAACCACCTGTTCACGACGGTGTCACCCCTCGTGACGACCACTCGCCCGCGGCACATATACTGTTCCGTCGGCAACCATGCCTAGTCGGTTCCGGTTCACGTCTCGCATCGCCAGGCGACCCGGAGCCTTTTGAAAGGACACCCATGAAGGCAGGAATTCACCCCACGTACGTGGACACCACGGTCGTGTGTGGCTGCGGCAACACCTTCCAGACCAAGAGCACCAAGGAGTCGGGCCAGATCACGGTCGAGGTCTGCTCCCAGTGCCACCCGTTCTACACGGGCAAGCAGAAGATTCTGGACACCGGTGGCCGCGTGGCTCGCTTCGAGGCCCGCTACGGCAAGCGCGACAAGGCTGCCAAGTAGCTGTCCCGCCGACGCCCGTCCCGCACCCGCGGGCCGGGCGTCTGTGTTTAATTGCCTCCGCTTCGCTCCGGCCGTTCGCGGCCCTGCAAGCTCGATTCTTCCCTCCTCCGCTCCTCCGCTTCGCTCCCCCGCTCCGTCAGTCCAGAATCGAGCCGGGCCGCGAACCGTGGGCGGTTCCTCTCTCGCTTATGTTCAGAACCACGTTCTCGAAGGAGTTCACACGCCATGGCCGACAAGCAGGCGGCCCCGTCCGCGATCGATGACATCCTGGCTGAGTACACGGGTCTGGAAACCCAGCTCGCGGACCCGGCGCTGCACAACGATCCGGGTGCGGCACGGCGTGTGGGCAAGCGGTTCGCCGAGCTCGGTCCGATCATGGCCACCTACAACAAGTTGAAGACCGCGCGGGAGGATCTCGCGGCCGCCGAGGAGCTGGCGGCCGACGATTCGTCCTTCGCGGCAGAGGTCCCGGGCCTGCAGGAGCAGGTGGAGGAGCTGGACAAGCAGCTCACCGACCTGCTCGCGCCGCGCGACCCGCACGACTCCGACGATGTCATCCTCGAGGTGAAATCCGGTGAGGGCGGCGAGGAATCGGCGCTGTTCGCCTCCGATCTGGCCCGCATGTACCTGCGTTACGCGGAACGGCACGGCTGGAAGGTCGAGGTGCTCGGCGTCACCTACTCGGATCTGGACGGGTACAAGGACGCCAGCTTCTCCATCAAGAGCAAGGAAGCGACCCGCGACGGCGTGTGGTCCAAGCTCAAGTTCGAGGGCGGCGTGCACCGCGTGCAGCGTGTGCCGGTCACCGAATCCCAAGGGCGCATTCACACTTCGGCCGCGGGCGTGCTGGTGTACCCGGAGCCGGACGAGGTCGAGGAAGTCGAGATCGACGAGAAGGACCTGCGGATCGACGTCTACCGGTCCTCCGGCAAGGGCGGCCAGGGCGTCAACACCACCGACTCGGCCGTGCGCATCACCCACCTGCCCACCGGCCTGGTGGTGACCTGTCAGAACGAACGCTCGCAGTTGCAGAACAAGATTCGCGCCAAGCAGGTGCTGGCGGCGCGGCTGCAGGCCCTCGCCGAGGAACAGGCCGATGCCGACGCGGCCGCGGGCCGCGCCTCGCAGATCCGCACGGTGGACCGCTCCGAGCGCATCCGCACCTACAACTTCCCGGAGAACCGCATCGCCGATCACCGCATCGGTTTCAAGGCACACAACCTGGACTCGGTGCTGGACGGCAACCTCGATGACCTGTTCAACGCCCTGGGCGAAGCCGACCGCACCGCCCGCCTCGCCGCGGAATAAGCGGAATAACCGGCATACCCTCACAGTCAGCGTTCGGCGGCCAGTATCGTCTCCCAACGTGACAACTGATTTCGTCGCGCCCGGGGTAACTCCTCGGGTACGTCCAGAATCGGTTCGGCACGCGACCGTCGACATGGATGCATGGCGGTCGACGGCTCTTGGCCGTCCGCTGAAGGCTCGGAGAGGCGGGGGAGTGAAAGGCTGCGAACCGTGAGTCGTGTACCGTTGCGCCCCGCCGTCCGGGAGGCCGTCGAGATCCTGGCCGCGGCGGGGGTCCACAGCCCCCAGGCCGACGCGGAATACCTTGCGGCACATGTGCTGGGCGTCGATCGCGGGCGCCTCGCCCTGATGCCCATGCTCACCCCCGACCAGCTGGAGGAGTACCGCAAGCTGGTCGCCAGACGGGCGGAACGCGTTCCGCTGCAGCACCTTACGGGCACCGCGGCGATGGGGGAGATCGACCTCGCGGTCGGCCCCGGCGTCTTCGTCCCGCGCCCGGAGACGGAATTGCTGTTCGCCTGGGCGCTCGCTCAGCTCGAAGCCCTCGGCCATGAGCATCAGCCGATCGTGGTGGACCTGTGCACCGGTTCCGGCGCCCTGGCCCTGGCCATCGCCCACGCCCGCCCCGACGCCCAGGTGCACGCCGTCGAACTCGACACCGAGGCCCTGGCCTGGGCCCGCCGCAACGCGCGGCAACTGGCCGACGAGGGCGACACCCCGATCGACCTGCACGCCGGCGACGTCACCGACCCCGCCCTCCTCGCGCAGCTCAACGGCCGGGTGGACATGGTCGTCTGCAACCCGCCCTACATCCCCGAGGACGCCGAACTCGATCCCGAGGTGATCGACCACGACCCGCACCGCGCCCTCTTCGGCGGCCCCGACGGCCTGTCCGTCATCCGCCCCATGACCGCCACCATCGCCCGCCTGCTGCGCGAAGACGGCACGGTGGCAGTCGAACACGACGACACCAACGGCTCCGGCGTCGCCGCCCTCTTCGCCGCCCACGGCGGCTTCACCGACATCGTCGAACACCCCGACCTCGCCGGAAAGCCCCGCTTCGTCGTGGCCCGCCGCACCGCCGGCTGACGGTTTACTCGGGGCTGCCCTCGATCTCCACGCCGTGCCAGAACGCGACATGATCCTTGATCTTGCGCGCCAGCGGGCTCGGCTTCGGGTAGTACCAGGCCGCGTCCGGATTCTCCTTCCCGTCCACCGTGACCGAGTAATAGCTCGCAATGCCCTTCCACGGGCACACGGTGTGGTGAGAGCTCTCGCTGAAGAACTCCCGCTTCAACGACTCCACCGGAAAATACTGATTCCCCTCGACCTCCACGGTCCGCGGAGCCTCGGCGATGACCGTCCCGTTCCAGATCGCACGCATCATGAGTCGTGCCTCCTTCGTCGCCCCCGAGCCTACGTTCGCCCGGCCTCTCCGCAATCCGTAAGAGTGCCGATCCTGCGAATTCACGCCCCGGGACGCTCGTCGTTTCCCGCGGCAGCAGCCGCAGGGCCCTTTCCAGTGCTCGCGGCCG
Organism: Nocardia sp. NPDC059228; assembly: GCF_042754245.1. NCBI lineage: Bacteria > Bacillati > Actinomycetota > Actinomycetes > Mycobacteriales > Nocardiaceae > Nocardia > Nocardia sp. NPDC059228. The sequence continues at coordinate 88,004 of NZ_JBHZAL010000028.1, forward strand.
GTCGCACTCACCCGGTCGGCGTTCGGGGCCGGGGCTGCGACGTCTTGTCGAGGGTTCAAGGCCCGGGCTCCGGCGGCTCGTCGGGGGTTCGGGGGCGGAGCCCCCGGGATTCCCGGGGTTTCAGGGGCTTGCCCCTGAGAGCTATCGAGAGTTGATCCGTGCCAAGATGTCAGCCGTGAGTACCGTCTACGACTGTGCCGATCCCGACTCCCGCGCCGCCGGCCTGAGCGCCGCGCGCAGCACGCTGAAGTCCGGGCGATTGGCGGTCATTCCGACCGACACGCTCTACGGACTCGCTGCCGACGCGTTCGACAGTCAGGCGGTGAGCGCGCTGCTGGCCGCCAAGCGGCGCGGGCGGGACATGCCGGTGCCGGTGCTGGTCGGGTCGTGGAACACCATCGACGGACTGGTCTTCTCGGTGCGTCCGCAGGCCCGCGAGCTGATCCGCGCCTTCTGGCCGGGCGGGCTGAGTCTCGTTGTGCAGCAGGCTCCTTCGCTGGCCTGGGATCTCGGTGACGCGCGCGGCACGGTGATGCTGCGCATGCCGCTGCACCCGGTCGCGCTGGAGCTGCTGCGCGAGGTGGGTCCGCTGGCGGTGTCGAGCGCGAACGTCTCCGGGCAGCCGCCCGCCACCACGGTCGCCGAGGCGCAGGCGCAGCTGGGCGATCTGGTCGGGGTGTACCTCGACGGCGGACCGGCCGATCACGCGGTGGCGTCCACCATCGTCGATCTCACCGCCGACACCCCGCGCATTCTGCGCGAGGGCGCGGTGCCGGTCGAGAAGGTCGCGGAGGTGCTCGGCATGTCGCCCGAGGAGCTCCGTCAGGCGGGCGCGCGGTGACGGCCCGTTAATGCTGCTGAGTCAGGGCGTATTCAGCCAGGGCGCGGTCGTCCCGCTGCGGGAGCTGCTGCTGGTGCTGCTCGTCGCCACGGTCATCGCCTACCTGACCACCGGGGGAATCCGGGTGCTGGCCATCGCCTTCGGCGCGGTCGCCATTCCGCGTGAGCGCGATGTGCACGTGAAGCCGATTCCGCGAATGGGCGGGCTGGGCATCTACCTGGGCCTGCTGGCGGCCGTGCTGTTCGCCCACCAGCTGCCCGCCCTGCGCCGCGGATTCGACTATCCCAAGGACATTCCGGCGGTGCTGGCCGCGGCCACGCTCATCGTGCTGGTCGGCATCATCGACGACCGCTGGGGCCTGGACTGGCTGACCAAACTGGTCGGCCAGATCACCGCGGCGGGTGTGATGGCGGTGATGGGCCTGAGCTGGGTGGCCATCTACAACCCCTTCACCAACGAGACCGTGGTGCTCGATCCGCTCCAGGGTGGTCTGGTGACGGTGGGCATCACGGTGACGGTCGTGAATGCCATGAATTTCGTGGACGGCCTGGATGGTTTGGCCGCGGGCCTCGGTTTCATCGCGGCGGTCGCGGTTTTCGTGTTCACCGTGGGTTTGCTCTATGAGGTGGGCGGTTCCACCGATACCTATCCGCCCGCGTTGCTGGCCGCGGCGCTGGCCGGTGCGTGCCTGGGATTTCTGCCGCACAATTTTTCTCCAGCCCGCATTTTCATGGGTGATACCGGCTCCATGCTCATCGGATTGATGCTGGCCGCGGTGTCCACCGGCGCTTCCGGGCGAATTCCGCTGCAGGGTTACGGCCCGCGCGACATCGTGGGTCTGCTGTCGCCGTTGTTGCTGGTGGGTGCGGTGATGTTCATTCCGGTACTCGATCTTGTTTTGGCGGTGGTCCGTCGTGTTCGCGCAGGTGTGAGCTTTTCCACTCCGGACAAAATGCATCTGCATCACCGTTTGCTGCAGATCGGGCATTCGCAGCGCCGCGTAGTGCTGGTGATCTATCTGTGGGTGAGTGTGCTCGCATTCGGCGCGGTCGGGACCTCGCTGATCTCGGATCGGCGCATGGTGGTGCTGCTGTTCGCGGCCGGACTGGTTTTCGCGCTGATCGTCACCGCGGTGCCGTCCTGGCGGGAACTGAAGATCAACTCAGTCCGCAAACCGCCCCGCGATCGCGACCACGCCGCCGGGTAGAGTTGCTGAACGTGAGCACGCCTTCCGATCCCGGTCCCGACGCCCCGCTGCGCGCGGCACTGCGCTATGGCATCGCCGGTTTGGCTGTGCTGGTTGTGGTTTCGGCCATCCTCTCGACGGTCTTCGCGGGCCTGCCCGGCCTGTGGGGCGCGTTGATCGGCGCCGCCCTGGGTGGCGCCTTCATCCTCACCACCGCCGCCTCGGTGTTGTTCAGCGCGAAGATCGAATCCGGCCTGCAGGGCATCGTGCTGCTCGGCAGCTGGGTCGGAAAGCTGCTGCTGACAGTGATTGTCGTCGCAGTGCTCCAGCAGTACGACTTCTACAGCCGCGGCGCGCTGTTCTGCACCGTGGTCGCCGCGCTGCTCATCGTGCTGGGTGCGGAGACGTACGGTCTTCTGCGCCAACGGGTTCCGACCGTGCAGGTGGACCGGGACCTGTAGCCGCGGGACCCCTGCGGCGACCTCGCGAAACACCGTTCATCACGCGTTTCCGCGACCCCCTACGCATTGTCGTAGATAACTTGATAAACTCTTTACCTGTAGCCAACCGAATCAACAGGGGGGTCATCTTCGACCCGCCTGAGAGCAGGTTATGCTTACAGCCGTACCGGACCCTGTCGGGTCACGGTTCTGCACCGTCGACGATGTCGCCGACGCGCGTACAGACGCCAGGGCGTGATGCCACAGCTGCTGACGAACTTCGAGCCGACCTGAGTCGACCCACCAGATCGTCAATGTCCGATCGAACCGCAGGAGAAAACTATCTCCTGCGGCCGACCACGGGAGAGAACGCTGAGCGTCACCATTTTGGCGGGCGAGTTCCACGCGCCGTCACTCAACGACTTCTTCCCTCCAGCAGTGCTGTTCGAGGGGACGCCTTTCGAGCTCGACCGCTTGATGCTTATTCGCATCCTCATGTCGGTCGTTCTCCTGGCCGTGATGTTCGCCGCTTTCCGTCGGCCGCAGCTGGTTCCGCGCGGACTGCAGAATGTCGCCGAATCCGGCCTGATGTTCGTCAAGGAGCAGATCTGCGACGAGGTGCTCGGCAAGGAATCCGGCAAGAAGTTCTTCCCGCTGATCGCGTCGATCTTCTTCACCGTGCTGTTCCTGAACGTCTCGGGTGTCATTCCGGGCCTGAACATCTCGTCGAACGCGCGGATCGGCATGCCTCTGGTGCTGGCGATCGTCGCCTACGTCACCTTCAACTACGTAGGCATCAAGAAGTACGGCTTCCTGAAATACATGCGCTCGTCCATCGTGGTGCCGGATGTGCCGGTCGCGCTGCACCTGCTGCTGATCCCGATCGAGTTCATCTCGACCTTCGTGCTGCGCCCGTTCACGCTGACCGTCCGTCTTCTGGCGAACATGCTGGCAGGCCACATCATGTTGGTGCTGTTCTTCAGTGCCACCCAGTTCTTCCTGTTCGATGCCGTCTCCTGGATGAAGGTGTTCTCGCCGTTCTCGCTGCTCGCGGGCCTCGGCTTCACCCTCTTCGAGCTGCTGGTGGTTTTCCTGCAGGCGTACGTGTTCGCGCTGCTGACCGCTGTCTACATCGGTCTGGCGCAGCACGCCGACTCTCACTGACCGACTGCACCAACATCACAAACCTGCCTTCCACGCCGCCCGGCGGGTGGGCGACAGAAAGGGAATGAAACACACATGAGCACCCTCTCGTACCTGGCTGCTGAAGTTGCCGAGTCCAAGTCCAAGGGCTTCGGCGCCATCGGTTACGGCCTCGCTGCGATCGGCCCCGGCATCGGTGTTGGCATCGTCGTCGGTAAGGCCATCGAGGGCATCGCCCGTCAGCCCGAGCTGCAGGGCACCATCCGGACCAACATGTTCCTGGGTATCGCGTTCACCGAGGCCCTGGCGCTGATCGGTCTCGTCGCCGGCTTCATTTTCTGATTCCGGCAAAAGACTAGGAATCAACGATGAACAGCATTTACTTGCTCGCGGCCGAGGAGGACATCAACCCCCTCGTCCCGAAGACCTATGACATTGTCTGGTCTGCGATCGTCTTCATCGTTATCGCCTTTGTCTTCGCCAAGTACGTCGTCCCGCGCCTGACCAAGGTGCTGGACGAGCGTTCCGAGAAGATCGAGGGCGGTATCGCCAAGGCCGAGGCCGCGCAGGCCGAGGCGCAGGCCACCCTGCAGCAGTACCAGGAGCAGCTGGCCGAGGCTCGCCTCGAGGCTGCCCGGATCCGTGAGGAAGCCCGCACCCAGGGTGCGGCCATCCTGTCGCAGATGCGTACCGATGCGCAGGCCGAGGCCGACCGCATCGTGGCCGCCGGTCACTCGCAGCTGGAGGCACAGCGCCAGCAGATCGTGACCGAGCTGCGGTCCGAGCTGGGCCGTACCGCGGTCGACCTGGCCGAGAAGATCATCGGTCAGTCGGTGGCCGACGAGGCCAAGCAGTCGGCGTCGATCGACCGGTTCCTGGCGGAACTGGACGCGAACGCCGGCATCGGGGTCGGAAGGTAACGACGCGAAAGTGGGAAGCATGTACGCAGCGAGCCGCGAGGCGAGTTCCCGTGCGCGGGAAGCTCTTCGGGCCGCTCTGACCGGTAGCGACACCGTCGCGGCTACTACGGGGTCGGAACTGTTCGCCGTTGTCGCCGTCCTCGACGACCAGCGTTCGCTGCGTGTGGCGCTCGCGGATAAGTCGGTGTCGAGTTCGGCGCGCGCCGAGCTGGCCGAACGCGTCTTCGGCGGCAAGATCAGCGGCACCACCCTGGCCGTGCTGACCACGGCGGTGGCCCAGGACTGGTCGCGGGCCCGCGATCTGGTCGACACGCTGGTCCTGCTCGGCCGCGAAGCGCTGCTGCGCGCCGCGGACGAGCGTGGCCGTCTGGACGCCGTCGAGGACGAGCTGTTCCGGCTGGCCCGGATCATCGACGACAACCCGGACCTGGAGCAGGCGCTGCAGGACCACGGCAAGCCGGCGGAAGCCAAGCTCGCCCTGGTGCAGCGTCTGCTCGCGGGCAAGGTCGAGGACATCACCCTGCAGCTGGCCGAGCAGGCCGTGCTGCGCCACAAGGGCGATGCCGGCGCGGCCATCGACGAGCTGTCCGACCTGGCGGCTTCGCTCCGGGAGCAGATCGTGGCGCACGTCCGTGCCGCGGTGGCCCTGACGCCGCAGCAGCGCGAGCACCTGGCGGCTTCGCTGCAGCGCATCTACGACAAGCCCGTCACGGTGCACGTACAGGAGGACCCGAGCCTGCTGGCCGGCGTCGTCGTGCGCGTGGGCGACGACCTGATCGACGGCAGCGCCGTCGGCCGCCTCCAGCGCTTGCGTCAGTCTCTCGCTTAGAGACGAACGCCCCGAAGCGCACTTACACACCGACATTCGAGACCACAGCGAGAGCAGGAAGAACATGGCGGAGCTGACGATCTCCCCCGATGAGATCCGTAGCGCGATCGAGAGCTACACCCAGAGCTACACCCCCGAGACCTCCATCGAAGAGGTCGGTGTCGTCACCGACACCGGCGACGGTATCGCCCACATCAGCGGCCTGCCGTCCGCGATGGCCAACGAGCTGCTGGAGTTCCCGGGCGGCGTCCTCGGCGTGGCGCTGAACCTGGAGGACACCGAGATCGGTGCCGTCATCCTGGGTGAGTTCGACACCATCGAAGAGGGCCAGCAGGTCCGCCGCACCGGCGACGTGCTCTCGGTTCCCGTGGGCGACAAGTTCCTCGGCCGCGTCATCGACCCGCTGGGCGCGCCGATCGACGGCCTGGGCGAGATCGAGGCCGACGAGCGCCGCGTGCTCGAGCTGCAGGCCGCGACCGTGCTGGAGCGTCAGCCGGTCGGTGAGCCCATGGCCACCGGCATCACCGCCATCGACGCCCTGACCGCCATCGGCCGCGGCCAGCGTCAGCTCGTCATCGGTGACCGTAAGACCGGCAAGACCGCGGTCTGCATCGACGCCATCATCAACCAGAAGGCCAACTGGGCCACCGGCGATCCGTCGAAGCAGGTCCGCTGCATCTACGTCGCGATCGGCCAGAAGGGCTCCACCATCGCGGGTGTGAAGTCCGCGCTCGAGGCGCACGGCGCGATGGAGTACACCACCATCGTCGCGGCGCCCGCGTCGGACTCCGCCGGCTTCAAGTGGCTGGCTCCCTACACCGGTTCGGCCCTCGGCCAGCACTGGATGTACCAGGGCAAGCACGTCCTGATCGTGTTCGACGACCTGTCCAAGCAGGCCGAGGCCTACCGCGCCATCTCGCTGCTGCTGCGTCGCCCGCCGGGCCGCGAGGCGTACCCGGGTGACGTCTTCTACCTGCACTCGCGTCTGCTGGAGCGTTGCGCGAAGCTGTCCGACGAGCTGGGCGCGGGCTCGATGACCGGTCTGCCGATCATCGAGACCAAGGCCAACGACGTCTCGGCGTTCATCCCGACCAACGTCATCTCCATCACCGACGGCCAGGTGTTCCTGGAGTCGGACCTCTTCAACAAGGGTGTCCGCCCGGCCATCAACGTCGGTATCTCGGTGTCCCGAGTCGGTGGTGCCGCGCAGACCAAGGCCATGAAGAAGGTCTCCGGTTCGCTGCGTCTGGAGCTGGCCTCCTACCGTGAGCTCGAGGCGTTCTCCGCCTTCGCCTCCGACCTGGATGCCGCCTCGCTGGCCCAGCTGGAGCGTGGCGCGCGCTGGGTCGAGCTGCTCAAGCAGGACCAGTACGCCCCGGTTTCGGTTGAGGACCAGGTTGTTTCGCTGTTCCTGGTGGACGGCGGCTACTACGACTCCGTCCCGGTCGGCGACATCCGCCGCTTCAACGCCGAGCTGCTGGAGAGCCTGCACGCCACCGTGCAGTCCTCCTTCGACGCCCTGCAGGGCGGCGCCAAGGTGCTCGAGGGCGAGGCCGCCGACGCCATCAAGGCCGCGACCGACAAGTTCAAGCAGGGCTTCCTGGCGTCCGACGGCACCCGCGTCGTCGAGGCCGAGGCCGGCCAGCTGGACCACGAAGAGGTCGAGTCTCTTTCCGTCACCCGCAAGCACGTCGAGAAGTAATCGAGACGAGCACATGCGAATGACCGAATCGACGAATGAAGGGAGTGTGAACCGCTAATGCCAAGCGTGCGTGAACTTCGCTCCCGTATTCGTTCCGTGAGCTCGATCAAGAAGATCACCAAGGCGCAGGAACTGATCGCGACCTCGCGAATCAGCAAGGCGCAGGCCCGCGTTGCCGCCGCCAAGCCCTACGCGGAGGAGATCACCAAGGTGCTCGCCGAATTGGCGAGCGCCAGTGGGAATCTCAATCACCCGCTGCTCACCGAGCGTGAGAACCCGCGCCGCGCAGCGGTTCTGGTCATCACCTCAGACCGCGGTATGTGCGGTGGCTACAACTCCAACGTGCTCAAGCGCGCCGAGGAGCTCATGACCACGCTGCGCACCGAGGGCAAGGAGCCGGTGCTGTACGTGATGGGCGCGAAGGGCCTGACGTACTACACCTTCCGCCGTCGCGCCGTGAACGGCTCCTGGCTGGGCTTCTCCCAGCAGCCGAACTACGTGGACGCGTCCGCCGCGTGCAACCACCTGGTCGAGGCGTTCATGGCCGGATCCGACGGTGAGGTGGCGTCCCCGAACGGGGCCGGCACCATGGCCGGCGTCGACGAACTGCACATCGTCTACACGCGTTTCGTGTCGATGCTGTCGCAGCAGCCGGAGGTGCGTCGCCTGGCGCCGATCCAGGTGACGTTCGTGGACGAGAACTTCGACATGGGCCCCGACAGCTTCAGCGACTCCCCGTCGGCGGAGCCGGTCGCCCAGTACGAGTTCGAGCCGGACGCGGATCGCCTGCTGGGCGCGCTGCTGCCGAAGTATGTCAACACTCGGATCTACTCGTCGCTGCTCGAGGCGGCGGCATCGGAGTCGGCTGCGCGCCGCACCGCCATGAAGGCCGCGACGGACAACGCCACGGAACTGGTCAACTCGTTGACCCGGACCGCGAACTCGTTGCGCCAGGCACAGATTACGCAGGAAATCACGGAAATCGTCGGTGGCGCCAACGCGCTGGCGTCGAGCTCGGACCGCGACTAAGGCCCAGGAAGAGAACCAATGACCGCAGCTACTGAAACCCGGGTCGGCACAGGCCGTGTCGCCCGCGTCATCGGACCCGTCGTGGACGTCGAGTTCCCGCGCGGTTCCATTCCCGACCTGTACAACGCCCTGAACGTGGACATCGCGCTCGCGTCCGTGGCCAAGACCCTGACCCTCGAGGTCGCGCAGCACCTGGGCGACAACATCGTTCGCACCATCTCGATGCAGCCGACCGACGGTCTGATCCGTGGCGCCGAGGTGCGCGACACTGGCAAGCCGATCTCGGTGCCCGTCGGCGACGTCGTCAAGGGCCACGTGTTCAACGCGCTCGGCGACTGCCTCGACACCCCCGGCCTGGGCCGCGACGGCGAGCAGTGGGGCATCCACCGCCAGCCGCCCGCCTTCGACCAGCTCGAGGGCAAGACCGAGATCCTGGAGACGGGCATCAAGGTCATCGACCTGCTCACCCCGTACGTGAAGGGTGGCAAGATCGGTCTGTTCGGTGGCGCCGGTGTCGGCAAGACCGTTCTGATCCAGGAGATGATCACCCGTATCGCGCGTGAGTTCTCCGGTACGTCCGTGTTCGCGGGCGTCGGTGAGCGCACCCGTGAGGGCACCGACCTGCACCTGGAAATGGAAGAGATGGGCGTCCTCCAGGACACCGCCCTCGTCTTCGGCCAGATGGACGAGCCGCCGGGGACGCGTATGCGCGTCGCCCTCTCGGCCCTGACCATGGCCGAGTACTTCCGCGATGTGCAGAACCAGGACGTTCTGCTGTTCATCGACAACATCTTCCGCTTCACCCAGGCCGGTTCCGAGGTCTCGACCCTGCTGGGTCGTATGCCTTCGGCCGTCGGTTACCAGCCGACCCTGGCGGACGAGATGGGTCAGCTGCAGGAGCGCATCACCTCGACCCGTGGCCGCTCGATCACCTCGATGCAGGCGATCTACGTGCCCGCGGACGACTACACCGACCCCGCGCCGGCCACCACCTTCGCGCACCTGGACGCCACCACCGAGCTGTCGCGTCCGATTTCGCAGAAGGGCATCTACCCGGCCGTCGACCCGCTGTCGTCGACCTCGCGAATCCTCGAGGCCTCGATCGTCGGCGAGCGTCACTTCCGGGTGGCCAACGAGGTCAAGCGAATCCTGCAGAAGTACAAGGAACTCCAGGACATCATCGCGATTCTGGGTATGGACGAGCTCTCCGAGGAGGACAAGGTCCTCGTCGGTCGCGCCCGTCGCCTGGAGAAGTTCCTGGGCCAGAACTTCATCGTGGCCGAGAAGTTCACCGGCCAGGAGGGTTCCGTCGTGCCGCTGGAGCAGACCATCGACGACTTCGACCGGGTCTGCAAGGGCGAGTTCGACCACCTGCCGGAGCAGGCGTTCAACTCCTGCGGTGGCCTGGACGACGTCGAGGCTGCTGCGAAGAAGATCGCCGGGAAGTAGTCCACCATGGCGGATATGTCAGTTGATCTGGTCGCCGTCGAGCGGCTGCTGTGGTCGGGCCGGGCGAAGTTCGTCTCGGCTCAGACCACGGAGGGTGAGATCGGCATCCTGGCCGGCCACGAACCGCTGCTCGGGCAGCTGGTCGAGGCCGGCACCGTGACCATCGTGTCCGACGATGACGAGCGCGTGGTCGTGGCCGTGCACGGCGGGTTCTTCTCGGTCACCGCCACTTCGGTGCGCGTGCTGGCCGAATCCGCCGATTTCGCCTTCGATATCGACGAGGCGGCCGCCAAGGCCGTTGTCGCCGACCCGGATGCGAGCCCGGCCGCGCTGGCCAAGGCACAGGGCCAGCTGCGGGCGGTCGAGAAGGCGGCGTCTGCCTAGCCTTCCGGCGCTGAAACCGAGAGCGGCGGTCCCAGGGAAAATCCCTGGGGCCGCCGCTTTTTCGCGTTCACACCGACCCGCACTCGCGCCCGCATCGAGCCGCGCGCGAGTATGTCGTTCTCACTGGAAGGTGAGAATGGGCTTGATCGTGGTGCCGTGGTGGGCGTCCGCGACCGCGGCGTCGATATCGCTGAAGGCGTAGGTCTTGCTGATCTTCTCGATCGGGAACTTGCCTTCGGCATGCCACTGCAGCAGTCGCGGAATGAATTGCTGCGGATCGCCACTGCCCTCGATGCAGCCCCGGACAGCCTTGCCGTTGCCGGTGAGGTGGCCGATTTCGAGGTCCATGCTGGCCTCTCCCAGCCCGACGAGCACGAGAGTTCCCATGGGGGCCAACGCCTCCAGGCCCTTGGCGATGACGGCATTGAGGGCGGTCGTGTCGAGCGCGAAGTTCGCGCCGCCGTTGGTCGCCGCGACGATCTGCGCCACCACGTCCTCGGCCGCGCCGTCGATGGTGACGTCCGCGCCGAGCTCCTTGGCCACGGCCAGCCGATCGGCGGAAAGGTCAATGGCGACAATGGTTCCCGCGCCGATGGCACGGGCCGCCATCAGTGCCGCCATCCCCACGCCGCCGACGCCGAAGATGGCCAGCGAGTCGTTCGGCCCCGGCTTCATGACATTGGCGACCGCGCCCGCACCGGTCTGCACACCGCACCCGAACGGGGAGGTGGCCACCAGGTCCACGTCCTTGTCGACCACCACGACACTGCGCGCCGGCACCAGTGCGTGGGTGGCGAAACTCGATTGCCCGAAGAACGCGCCCATCACGCGTTCGCCATTACTGCTCAGCGGCGAGGTGAAATCCGCGCGTCCGCCCGAGGTGTTCAGAATGACGAAATTCTCGCAATAGGGCGGAAGCCCGTTGGTGCATCGCGAACAGGTTCCACAACTGGCATAGGTGAGCAGAACATGGTCGCCGACTTCGATTCCGGTTACCTCCGAGCCAATCTGCTCGACGATCCCGGCACCCTCGTGACCGAGCACGATCGGCAAATCGGCGGGAAACACGCCCTTGGTGACCAGGTCGGTGTGGCAGACCCCGGACGCGACGATACGCACCAGCACCTCGCCCGGTCGCGGTTCCTCCAGGGTGAGGGTCTCCATCGAGAACGGCACGTCCGCTCCCCGGGCCACCGCAGCGGTAATTTCCACGGAATCTCCTTCCAAGACATCCCAATTGTCCGGAGCATAAGAACGTGTTCCAGTTTACGGCCATCGCCGATCCCGCTCAGCGGGTCGCGCGTTCGGCTCTTGCCGCCGGGAACTGGTAAGCAGCCCAGGTTTTCGGATACTTTGTGCCGTAATTGAGACCTTGGTTACTCAACGTGGCTGAATGAATTCACCGGTCCCCGGATGTGATCTGAAGCGTTCGGCAAAGTACCGGCTATTGAAGTGCTTTCGGGTCTCCCGCCACGATGCACACCGGCTATGCGGTCGGCTGCCAGGTGGATATCGGCGGAACGAACTACGGCGACAGCGGCGGGTATACGACCGACATGACGCAGGCGACTCAGCACAACCTGCTCGGCGCCATTGCCACAATCTGCCCGGCGACATAGCCCCTGCCTTGGGTTGCCCGAGGGGCAACAACAAGGTTCCCGCCCGCACACCGACGTCGGCTGGACGGACGAGACCTGCGCGGTGAACGGGTGCGGCGGTTACGCCGAGGCGCGCTCGTTCGTCATTGGTTGATATATCTTCTGCACCCTGCTGATCAGCGCATACGTCACATTCGGTGGATGGCCGGACTTCGCCTTTCCGCGGTCGCTACTATCGACCGAAAGCGGGGCACGGCCGTCGGCCGGTCAGTGATCGACAGCAACGCGGATGTGAAGGGACGGAGCGGCATTGCAAACCGGGATGTGGCTTCTGATCATTCTGGTGTTGCTGCTGGTCGGCCTGGCCCTGGCCTCGACGTATCGCCTGGTGATGCTGCGCCGCGGCGGAACCGCCGCCCTGCTGCGCGTGCTGCCCGCCCGCGGCCACGGCGGGGGCTGGCGGCACGGCCTGATCCGTTACGACGAGGACACGCTCCTCTTCTACAAACTCTCCAGCCTCAAGCTCGGCCCGGATTCCACCATGCGCCGGCTCGCCATCGAGGTGGGCCCGCGGCGGTCCCCGCAGGACGACGAGTACGACATCATGACCGACGAGGTCATCGTCCAGGTCTCCGACGGTGACGGCAGCTACGAGCTGGCACTCGACCGCGGCGCCATGGCCGCCTTCCTCTCCTGGGTCGAATCCCGGCCCTCCGAGCGAATTCGCCGCCGCCGCGCCGGATAGTGTGACCCTGTGAGCGTTCACTTGACGCGGATCTACACGCGGACCGGCGACGACGGCACCACGGGGCTGAGCGATTTCTCGCGGGTGGCCAAGACCGACCCGCGGCTGATCGCCTACGCCGACTGTGACGAAACCAATGCCGCACTGGGTGTCGCCATCGCGCTCGGGCAGCCGGACGAGCGGATGCTCGGTGTGCTGCGTTCCATACAGAACGATTTGTTCGACGCCGGCGCGGACCTGTCCACGCCCGTTGTCGCGGAGCCCAAGTACCCGCCGCTGCGCATCACCCAGGTCTACATCGACCGCCTCGAGAAGTGGTGCGACGAGTTCAATGAGCCTCTGGCGCCGTTGAATTCGTTCATCCTGCCCGGCGGCACACCGCTGGGGGCACTGCTGCACACCGCCCGCACCGTGGCGCGACGCGCCGAACGTTCGGCGTGGGCCGCGGTCGCGGCGCACCCGGACGACACGAACGCGCTGCCCGCCAAATACCTCAACCGACTGTCCGACCTGCTGTTCATCCTCGGCCGGGTCGCCAATCCGGACGGCGACATACTTTGGCGGCCGGGCGGAGACGCCGCGAGCGCGAGAGAGGACCACTAGGCTGACCCCCGTGAGTGAACGGTTTCTGGTGACCGGGGGCAGCAGGCTCGTCGGTGAGGTCGCGGTAGGCGGCGCGAAGAACAGCGTCCTCAAGCTGATGGCCGCCGCGTTGCTGGCCGAGGGGACGACCACCATCACGAACTGCCCGGACATCCTCGACGTGCCGCTCATGGCCGAGGTGCTGCGCGGTCTCGGATGTGACGTCACCGTGGACCACGAGACCGTGACCATCGTGACGCCGCCGGAACCGAAATACCACGCGGACTTCCCGGCCGTCACCCAGTTCCGTGCCTCGGTCTGTGTGCTGGGTCCGCTGATGGCGCGCTGCAAGCGGGCCGTGGTGGCGCTCCCGGGCGGTGACGCCATCGGTTCGCGTCCGCTGGACATGCATCAGGCCGGTCTGCGACTGCTGGGCGCGACCTCCGAGATCGAGCACGGCTGTCTGGTGGCGCGCGCCGAGGAGCTGCAGGGCGCCCGGATTCGCCTGGACTTCCCGTCGGTCGGCGCGACCGAGAACATCCTGATGGCCGCGGTGCTGGCCGAGGGGGAGACGGTCATCGACAATGCCGCGCGTGAACCGGAGATCGTGGATCTCTGCAACATGCTGGCGCGGATGGGCGCGAAGATCTCCGGCGCGGGCACCTCGGTGCTGACCATCGAGGGCGTGGACAAGCTCTCGCCGACCACCCACCGCGTGATCGGCGACCGCATCGTCGCAGCGACCTGGGGTATCGCCGCCGCCATGACCACCGGCGACGTTCGGGTGACCGGCATCAACCCCAAGCACCTGTCCCTGGTGCTGGACAAGCTGCGCTCCGCGGGCGCGCGAATCTCGTTCGAACCGGATGGTTTTCGCGTGGTGCAGGCGGATCGCCCTCGCGCCGTGAACTTCTCGACCCTGCCGTTCCCCGGGTTTCCCACCGATCTGCAGCCGATGGCCATCGGCCTGGCCGCGATCGCCGACGGCACCTCGATGATCACCGAGAACATTTTCGAAGCGCGCTTCCGCTTCGTCGAAGAGATGATCCGCCTGGGCGCGGATGCCCGCACCGACGGGCATCACGCTGTGGTGCGCGGGATTCCGCGACTGTCCTCGGCGCCGGTGTGGTCGTCGGACATTCGCGCCGGCGCGGGTCTGGTGCTCGCGGGTCTGGTCGCCGACGGTGTCACCGAGGTCCACGATGTCTTCCACATCGATCGTGGCTACCCGGATTTCGTGGAGAATCTGCGCTCGCTCGGAGCCCGGATCGAACGGGTCGGAACCGCGGACTGAACAGCCGGTGTCGGGACGGGTTCGCGAAAACCCGTCCTGAACAGGCGATTTGACATGCGAACAACCAACACGTAACTTATTCCAGGTCAGAGCGACACGGACACCGACTCCGGTGAGACGAGCTTCGCCTGATGATCACACTAGCTCCCAGCCAACCAGCGGATTTGGTTTCGCTGCGCGGACGGGGCTAAGCTGTAAAAGTTGCCTCACGAACGAGCGGGACTAAGAGCCCGGGAGATCGTGTGTGCGTGTGTTCTTTGAGAACTCAATAGTGTGTCGAT